>CAZJBT010000127.1:0-5436 GCA_964544345.1 uncultured Oscillospiraceae bacterium | reverse complement strand
TTGGGACGGGGTCGGTCGTGCGGTCAAGGATAACAAGGTCGGGCTTCGCAGCAATATACCAGTCGAGCGCGTCGCCGCACTCATCCAGCCAGGTTTTCAGAATGCGCTGGCGCGGCCAGTAGGAGGTCTCCTTCATGAAGTGCTCCATGATCTCCATGCGGAATTCCTCGCCCTTGCGGTTCCAGCGCTCGGCGAGCTTGCTGCCGATGGAGCCGAAGTCGCCGGAGCGCGACTGGAGATCGTCCGTCTTTTCAAAGAGAAGGACGGAAGCGCCGGCCTCGACTGCGCCGCGGACTGCCGCAACGCCTGCGACGCCCGCGCCGCAGACGACGACGTCGGCCTCGAGCGTCTCGTCGATGTGGTCGAATTCCGGCGGCACACCGAGCCACTCCGCCATACTGGCGCGGCCGGTGCCCTTGAGCTTGCCGGGGATCGAACGGTTGGTTTCAGGTAATGCCATGACAATCATCCTTTCGGGGATCGTTTTGTTTTGTACACATACAATAATTGTACTGCGGCTGCGGCAGGAAAGTCAAGCCATTTTCCTCTTGCCAATTCCTGTGCGTTATTCTATAGTAGAATGAAAGATTTACAGGGAGAATGAAACGCGCGGAGGGGAGGAGCTAAAATGGCGACAGGACGCTTTGCGCCCAGTCCGAGCGGGCGGATGCACCTGGGCAACGTGTTTTCCGCGCTGCTTGCCTGGCTGTCGGTGCGCGCAAGCGGCGGCGAGATGCTGCTTCGCATCGAAGATCTCGACACGCAGCGCTGCCGGCCGGAGTATGCCGATCAGTTGAAAGACGACCTGCGCTGGCTGGGTCTGGACTGGGATCACGAGGCCGAGCAGCAGTCGCGGCGCGGCGCGATCTACGCGCGCTATGTGGACGTGCTGCGGGAGAAGGGGCTGGTTTATCCCTGCTGGTGTACGCGCGGGGATCTGAAGGCCGCGTCCGCGCCGCACGCGGCCGACGGCAAGCCGATCTATCCCGGTACCTGCCGAGACCTGAGCGAGCAAGCGCGCGCGGCAAAGAGCCGCCCCGGCGCGCTGCGGGTGATCGTTCCCGACCGTGAGATCGTATTCACCGATGGCTTGCAGGGAGAATTCCGCGAAAATCTCGCGCGTGAATGCGGCGATTTCATTCTCCGCAGAGCCGACGGCGTCCACGCCTACCAGCTCGCCGTTGTGGTGGACGATGCGCTGGGCGGCGTAACGGAGGTCGTCCGCGGACGCGATCTGCTCGACTCCACGCCGCGTCAGATTTATCTGTATGAGATGCTGGGCTTTCCCGTGCCGCGCTTTTACCACGTCCCGCTGCTCGAGGCGGCGGACGGCCACCGATTGTCGAAGCGCGAGCGCGACCTGGATCTCGGCGTGCTGCGCCAAACCCATACGCCGGAGCAGCTCCTGGGCTATCTTGCGGGGCTTGCCGGCTTCTGGGACGGCTCGCCTGCCTCCGCGCGCGCCCTGCTTGGCGCATTCGACTGGGATCATGTGCGGAAGGAAAATATTTTGGTGGAGGGGTAAAAAGCTCCGTGCGGCGATTGAACCGCACGGAGCTTTTTTGTTCGCACTGGACGAGACATGAGAGCCGCATATTAGGATACGGCGTCGAGCACCAGCTTTTTCTTCTTCCAAAGCCCGGAGATGAAATAGATGCCGCCGCCGAGCGTTGTGACAAAGCCGGCCAATGCGCTGCCGATCCAGAAGCCATACAGGCCGATCAAACGACCCAGCAGGTAGCACAGCCCGATGCGCGCGACTACGCCGTCGAGCAGGCCGACGACGAGATTCAATCCGGCGCTGCCCGTGCCCTCCATCAGCCCATACGGTGCAAGCATGCTGCATGTTGCAAGATAGTACAGCACTGCGACGCGCATGTACTTCGGCGCATAGGCGATCACGGCCGCATCGCTCGTGAACAGACGGAACAGCGGTTCGTCGAGCAGCAGGCTGATGGCTGAAAGTACGACCCAAACGCCCAGAGCCAGTACCATGCAGCACCAGAAAACCTTCTTGAGCCGGTCGTGCTTGCGCGCGCCGAAGCACTGGCCGATCATGGCGGAGGTCGAGACGCTCAGTGCATTCGTCAGAGTGAATGCAATGGTGTTGAGCTTGTTGCCCACGCCGTCGACCGCTGAGGCAACTACGCCGAAGTTGTTGACGTTCGCATTGACAAACATCATCGAGCTGCTGACCAACACATTTTGCAGGATCAGCGGCAGGCCCAGGCGGCCGAGCGCCTTACAGCGATCGGCTCGCGGCCGAAAGCTGGCGGGCGCGAAGTCAAAATGGAACGCCTCGCGCCGGCGGTAGAGGCAGACAAGGGAGAAGACGAACGCCGCGCCCTGCGCGAGCACGGTCGCAAGCGCCGCGCCGGCCGCGCCCATATGGCAGACTGCGACGAACAGCAGATCCAAAACCACATTGATCACAGCGGCGGCTCCGACAAAGTACATCGGCAGACGGCTCTCGCCCATGCCGCGCAGGATCGCGCAGATACCGTTGTAGCCGTAGATGAAGAACATACCGGCGCAGCAGATCAGACAATATGCCCGCGCGTCGGCAAAGGATTCGGCCGGTGTGTTGAGCAGGCTGAGCACCCCGTCGCAGAGCACGGCGCACAGACCGCCCGCGACAACAGAGAGGAGGGTAATGCACGTCAGCGACGTGCCGATCGTATCCTGGATGCCGTCATAGTCGCCGGCGCCGACCTGCTGCGCGACAAGGATCTGCGCAGCGGAGCCAACGCTGATACCGACAAACATCAAAAGATTCTGGATCTGTCCGCCGATGCCGACGGCCGACAGGCCGCTCGCGCCCACGGACTGGCCTACGACGACCATGTCGACGAGGTTATAGACTGCCTGCAGCGCATACGCAGCCATCAGTGGAAGCGAGAACAGCAGAAGCTGCCGGAGGACTGGGCCTTGCGTCAGATCGTTGACGACTTCTTTGCGTTTGGAGATGGGAACCACCGCCTTTTCTCATTTCTTTTAGTATATCAATTATTTGAGAGGGATTCAAGCGGTAAAAACGGATAAAAAAGGAGATCGGCGGGCAGCACAATAAAAAGCTACGAAAAAGCGAGCAGATCCTGGCTCTTTTGCGCTGGATCCGAAATTTTCGGTTGTGACGAACGGCATAAAATGGTATACTAAAAGCCAAACGTGCTCTGCGGAAAGGAAATTTGTATGCACGAATTGCTTCATATCCTCGAACACACGGTGGAGGACAACATCCTGATCCTGCCGTTCCTTTTTGTCACATATCTGATCATCGAGGCGCTAGAGTCCCATGCGGGCGGTTCGATGCAGCGCGCGCTGTTCAAGGCGCACCGGGCAGGGCCTGCGGTCGGCGCGGCGATCGGCGTCGTGCCGCAGTGCGGCTTTTCCGCCGCGGCATCGAGCCTATATGCCGGCGGGGTCATCACCTGCGGTACGCTGATCGCGGTGTTCCTGTCCACATCGGACGAGATGCTGCCGATCCTGATCTCTGAGACAGTGGCGCCCGGCCTGATTTTGCGGATCCTCGGCGTGAAGGTGCTGGCCGCAGTGCTGGTCGGCTACGGCGTCGATATCCTCCTTCGCCGCCGCGGCGTGCCGGAGGAGACGCTGCACATCGACGAGCTGTGCGAGCACAGCCACTGCAGTTGCCATGAGCACAAGGGAATCATCCGCCCTGCGCTGATCCATGCGTTGGAGATCTTCGTCTTTCTGTTCATCGTCTCCTTCGCGCTGAATTGTATCGTGGAGTTCCTCGGCGAGGAGCGGCTGGCCGCGTTGATCCTCAATCGCCCGGTCATCGGTGAGCTGATCGCCGGTCTGATCGGCTTGATCCCGAACTGCGCTGCGTCGGTCGTTATCACAGAGCTGTATCTCGCGGGCGGCATGCGTGCCGGAGCGATGCTCGCCGGCCTGCTCGCCGGCAGCGGTGTCGGCATGCTCGTGCTCTTCCGCACGAACCGGAGCCGGAAGGACAATCTGCGTATCCTTGCGGTCGTCTATGTCTCCGGCGTCGTCCTCGGCGGTTTGGCCGGGCTGCTATTTTGAGTGCGGCGCGATGCAGTATCCATGCCCGCGCTGCGGATATCTGACGGTTCCGGTTCCGCGGGAGCAGGCGATCGCCGATATCCGACCAGTCTGCTTTTGTGGGAACGATGTGTTTCCTACGCTTCGATGGCGAGCCGGTCAACGAAAATCATGGCATGATGCGCGCCGGCGTACCGGGAGTTTGATGTGGTACAAGCGTGGTTCCTGCGCTTTATTTGTCCGCCGGAGATGGAAGAGCCTCTTAATATCAAATCCCGCTGATCGCGCGATCAGCGGGATTTTGTGTGGTCACTGCTGTGTCTGTCTGGCGGCCTCTTTGGCAAGCCGCTTGGCCTCGGCCTTGGCACGCTCTTCCTCGAGCATCATGTCCTTGACCTTCATCAGCCGCGACGTGGTGCCGCGCTCGTTTTCGTCGAGCTTCATGCTGATGTATTTGATCTTTTCTTGATACTGCGGGATCATGACGTACTCAAGCGCGTTGACGCGGCGGCGTGTCTTTTCGATCTCCTGTGCCATGAGCTGCGTGGTTTTTTCGACCTGCGCGAGCTGGAGCATATCGGAGAATACCTCCGACAGATTCTCGAGCGCGTCGTCTAGCTCGCCGGAGGTCTGAGCAAAGCCATAGGGATAGATCTCGGCGGGATCGTCGTTTTTGGTTCGAAACGTATAGTTGGGGATGTTGACGCTCATGACGTTTTTGAACGACATTTCAAGCTCGACCGACTGCTTCGGATAGCTAAGCGCCTGCTCGAGCATTTCAGAGCTCATGACCGCCGAGGCGACTGTGAAGGAGTTATGCACTCTGGTCAGCGCCTGCTCGACGTCGGAGCGGAGCTGACGGTTGAGCCGGACGAGATCGAGAAACTGCCGCATCAGCTCGTCGCGCTTGTCCTTGAGGAGCTTGTGCCCCTTCTGAGCTGTCTTGAGACGCGCCTTGAGCTTTTGCATCTCCATTCTGGTCGGATTGATGGTGGTAGATGCCAAGAGTCTTCACCCCTTACTTGTTCTCGGGATAATACTGCTCGATATATTCCGGTTTGATACGCTTCAGCTCGGACTTCGGCAGAATGGAGAGCAGCTCCCAGCCAAGGCGCAGCGTTTCCTCGATGGTGCGGTCGGTGTCCGTACCCTGGCCGACGTACCTTTGCTCAAACTCCGTGGCAAACTTGGCGTAGAGTTTATCGGTGTCAGAGAGCGCGGCCTCGCCGAGAATGGTCATCAGCTCGGCGGCGTCCTTGCCGGCGGAGTACGCGGCAAAGAGCTGGTTGAGAACGCCGGAGTGGTCGGCGCGGGTCTTGCCCTCGCCGATGCCCTTGTCCTTCAGACGTGACAGACTCGGCAGCACGTCGATCGGCGGATTGATGTTTTTGCGGTATAGATCGCGGG
>CAZJBT010000126.1:0-5461 GCA_964544345.1 uncultured Oscillospiraceae bacterium | reverse complement strand
CTTCTTCCGCCTGTCCAAATACGCCGAGCCGGTGCAGAAGCTGCTCGAGTCCGGCACCTTTCTGGAGCCGGCCAGCCGCGTCAATGAAATGATCAACAACTTCATCAAGCCCGGCCTCGAGGATCTGTGCGTCTCGCGCACGAGCTTCACCTGGGGCATCCCGGTCGATTTTGACCCGGGTCACGTCGTCTACGTCTGGGTCGACGCGCTGTTCAACTACACGACCGCGCTCGGTTTCATGAACGACAAATACAGCGACTTTGAAACGTTCTGGCCGGCCGACGTGCACATCGTCGGCAAGGAGATCGTCCGCTTCCACTCCATCATCTGGCCGGCGATGCTCATGAGCATGGGGATGGAGCTGCCGAAGAAGATCTACGGCCACGGCTGGCTGAACTTCAACGGCGAGAAGATGTCCAAATCGCGCGGCAACGTCGTCGACCCGTATGTCCTGGCCGAGCGTTTCGGCGTGGATGCGCTGCGCTTTTTCCTGCTGCGCACGTTCCCGTTCGGATCCGACGGCAACTTTACCAACGAGCTGCTCATCAACACCATCAACGTCGACCTGGCCAACGACCTTGGCAACCTCGTCTCGCGCACGACGGCGATGAGCCAGAAGTATTTCGGCGGCAGCCTGCCGGAGGGCGGCGAGACCGCGCCGGTCGACGAGGAGCTGCGCGCCCTCGCCGCTCAGGTCGTGGAGAACTACGTCCGCCAGATGGACGCGTTCCAGATCTCCAACGCGATCGCCGAGGTGTTCCGCCTGATCGGCCGCGCCAACAAGTATATCGACGAAACGGCTCCGTGGGTGCTTGCGAAGGACGAGGCGTGCAGGCCGCGCCTTCTGACCGTCATGAAAAACCTGTGCGAGGCACTGCGCGTCTCCGCCATCCTCATCAGCCCGGTCATGCCGGACACGGCTTCGGCCATCCTCGCGCGGCTCGGCGTCCCGGCGGACGCCCGGACGTGGGACGCCGCGGCGTACCGCGCCGCGGACGGCTGTGCCTGGACGACCGTGACCGGCCCGGCGCTCTTCCCTCGCATCGACGCGGAGAAGGAGCTGGCCGAGCTGGAGGCGCTGCAGCCCAAGCCCGCCGCAGAGACCGCGCCGGAACCGCCGGAGACCGAGCACGAGCCGGAGATCGCCTTCGACGACTTTACAAAGGTCGAGATCCGCGTGTGCCAGGTGCTCGAGTGCGAGAACGTCAGGAAGTCAGACAAGCTGCTCAAATTCCAGCTTGACGACGGCAGCGGCACGCCGCGCCAGATCCTGTCCGGCATCGCGAAATGGTACAAGCCCGAGGAGCTGATCGGCAGGAAGCTCCTCGCGGTCGTGAACCTCGCGCCGCGGAAGATGATGGGGCGCGACTCCAACGGCATGATCCTCTGCGTCGACGGCCCCGACGGTTCCGTCCGTCTCGTCCACCCCGCAGACGACGCCGTGGTCGGCAGCCGCCTGTCCTAAAAAACGCGCCGCCCGCCCCCTTGTCCGGCAGCTGGTCGGAACAGAACGACCGGCGCGGACAGGGCGTGCCGGTCAAATAGACAAAGAAGGACACTGTTTTCGGACGGTGTTCTTTTTTCGTATCCATTTTTCCAAACCTGCCGCGGGGAGAACGCGGCGGCGCAAGGCCAGTCCCGCGGCCGGCGCGTCCTTCACGATATCGGATGCCGGCCTGCCCCGTCCACCCGCGCGCGGCGGACGGACAGAAAAAAGAATAACAGAATTTCACAATAGGACTTGACATTTCGGCTCGGCGGATTTATAATTCAGCCGTTAATCATTAGCAAGCCAATCGTTTGTACTGCCTATGGCGGGAAAAACAGATCAAATTCGTCATATTCATCAAGCCCAAAATGAATGAAGGAGGTCTCCCCCCCATGAACCAAGAAAAGAAAGGCTTTAAATTTTCCGAAGACTCCCCAGAAGTGCGTTGGCGTCGGCTCGACGCGGCGCACCGCGCCGCGATCGACACGCTGATGGCGCGCGGCGATCTGGAGCGCATCGGAAACCCCGTGCTGCTGATGATCCTGGCGCACCAGCCGAACGGCGTGATCGCATCGCAGCGTGAGCTGGCAGACCGCCTGCACGTCACGCCCGCGACAGTGACCGTCTCGCTGCGCACGCTCGAGCGCGGCGGCTACATCGTCAAGCGGGAGAACGAGTTCGACCTGCGCTGCAAGCCGATCGCCATCACCGAAAAGGGGCACAAGGCCGTCACCAAGATCGAGGATGCCTTCGACAAGCTGGACGCCGGCATGTACCGAGGCTTCTCCGAGGAGGAAAAGAAGGCCGTCTGCGAGCTGTACGACCGCATGACGCGCAACCTGCTCGAGCTGGCCGGCCTGCCTACCACACCGCAAAAATCAAGGAGGGAACGCTGACCCATGCTCAAACGCCTGCTCCATTTTACAGGCGATCGGAAGATCTACTTTGTCCTTGGCCCGTTGCTGATCCTCGGCGAAACGGCGGCTGAGCTTCTGCTGCCGTATTTCATGGGACGGATCGTCAACAACGGTGTCAACACCGGCGACGTGTCGTATATCATCCGCACCGGGATCGTCATGGTGCTGATCTGCCTCGCAGGCATCACCTTCGGCGTCGTCGCTACCAAATGCATCGCCAAAGCAGCATACGCATTCGGCGCTAATCTGCGCAGCGCGCTGTTTGACAAGATCCAAACCTTTTCCTTTGCCGATGTAGATCGATTCTCGACCGCGTCGCTCATCACCCGTACCACCACCGACGTCAAGCAGCTCCAGGAGGTCTGTCAAGAGATCCTCCGCACGCTCTCTCGCGCGCCGAGCATGCTGGTCGTGTCAGTCATTCTCTGTCTGCGCATGAACGTGAAGCTGACGAGCGTCTATCTGTTCGCCATTCCGGCTCTGCTCGTCATCGTGTTCATCATCATGCACATCACGCATCCGCTGTTCGAGCTGATGCAGGCGAAGATCGACGCGCTCAACGACAAGGTGCAGGAAAACCTGGTCGCCATCCGCGTCGTCAAGACCTTTGTCCGCCAGCACTATGAAAAGGAAAAGTTCAAGGCCGCTAACGACGACCTGACGAAGACCTCCATCTTCGCGATGTACCGCGTGCTCGTGATGCAGCCGATGAACACGCTCGTGCTCAGCATCACGACGCTCGCGCTCTACTGGTTCGGCGGCCACCTGGTCGGCAACGGCCAGATGCTCGACGGCGATCTTCTCAGCTTCGTCTCGTATCTGAACAATGTCATGATGTCCGTCATGATGTTCTCGATGGTGCTCAACCGCACCGCGCGCGCCAAGGCCTGCGCCTCGCGCTACTTTGAGGTCATGGATCACACGCCCGACATCGTCGGCGGCGAGGACGGTCACACCGGCCGTCTGCGCGGCCGGATCGAGTTCGATCACGTCTCGTTCCGCTACCCGCAGTCCGACCGCAAGGGCATGATCTTAAAGGACGTCTCGTTCAGCATCGAGCCGGGCGAGTTTGTCGCCATCGTCGGCTCCACCGGCGTCGGCAAGACCAGCCTTGTCAGCCTGATCCCGCGCTTCTACGACACGACCGAGGGCACCGTGCGGATCGACGGCACGGACGTGCGCGAGTATGACCTCGAGCATCTGCGCTCGTCGATCGGCATGGTGCTGCAGAACAACGTCCTGTTCTCCGGCTCGATCCGCGACAACCTGCTCTGGGGCGCGCCCAACGCCGACGACGAGACGCTGCTCGAAGCCTGCCGCGACGCGCAGGCATGGGAGTTCATCTCGCGCTTCCCTGAGGGGCTCGACACTTACATCGACCAGGGCGGCGTCAACGTCTCCGGTGGTCAGAAGCAGCGGCTCTGCATCGCGCGCGCCATGCTGAAAAGCCCCGCCATCCTGATCCTCGACGATTCGACCTCCGCGGTCGACTCCGCGACCGAGAGCCGCATCCGCGAGACGTTCTACTCCAAATACAAGGACACGACCGTTCTGCTCGTCGCGCAGCGCATCAGCTCGGTACAGCACGCCGACCGTATCCTTGTGCTCGAGCACGGCGAGATCTCCGATATCGGCACGCACGACGAGCTGCTCGCCCGCTCCCCCGTCTACCGCGCCATCTACGATTCCCAGCAGGAAGGAGGCGGTGAGGAATGAGTCTGCTTCGCTCCAAGAAGAAACAGCCCGAGTTCGACGACGACGACGAGAACCTGGCCTCGACAGACCGGGGCGGCGGCCCGCGCGGCGTGCGCGACTACCGCAAGCCCAAGAATGCGAAGGGCACCATGCTGCGTCTGCTCGGCTACCTGATGGACTATAAGCTGCTTCTGTTCGCCGGCCTCGTGCTGCTTCTGGTCGGCTCGCTGACGAACGTCGTGGCGAGCTACTTCCTCAAGCCGCTCATCGACGACCAAATTCTGCCGAACGTCGGCCGCGCCGAGAAGGACTGGTCGGGTCTGGCGCGCACGATGCTGATTCTCGCCGGCATCTACCTGGCGGGCGTCGTGGCGAACTACGCGCAGCACCTCGCCATGTCGATCCTCTCGCAGCGCAGCACGAACAAGATTCGCAAGGAGCTGTTCGATAAGCTGCAGGATCTACCCATCAGCTACTTTGACCAGCATAACAACGGCGAGATCATGAGCCGCTTCATCAACGATGCCGACACCGTCCAGATGGCCTACGAAATGACCGTTACGATGTTCGTCTCGTCGATCATTTCCTTTGTCGGCGTGATCGTAATGATGATCTACCTGAGCTGGAAGCTGTTCCTCATCACCTTCGTCGCGCTGATCTTCGACATTCTGTTCGTGCGCGCGCTCAGCGCGCGCAGCAAGCGGGAGTTCCGCGAGCAGCAGCGCACGCTCGGCGTGGTCAACGCCTACGTCGAGGAGATGGTCTCCGGCATCAAGGTCATCAAGGCCTTCACACACGAGAGCAAGGCGAAGGCCGAATTCACCGCGTGCAACGACGCGTATCGTGACGCGGCAACCCGCGCCAACTTCCTCGGCATGGTCGTCATGCCGGTGCTCGGCCAGTTCATGGGCATCTTCTACGCGATCACCACGGTCGTCGGCGCGCTCATGGTCATCCATGGCGTATCTGCCTCGGGCGGCACGGCTTTCACGGTCGGCGCGCTCGGCACCTACCTGACGTACACCAAGCAGTGCACGATGCCGATCAACCAGATCTCGCAGCAGATGGTGCAGCTTCTATCCGCCCTCGCCGGCGCGGAACGCATCTTCGCGGTCATGGACGCCGAGCCGGAGGTCGACGACGGCGCCGTCACGGTCGTCCCGTGTGAAACGTCCGTCACCGGCTACGGCTGGAAGACGGCGGACGGAGAGATCGTCCCGCACACCGGCCGCGTCGAGCTGCAGGACGTCTCGTTCCACTATGTCGAGGGCAAGCCCGTCCTGCGCAACATCAGCCTGACGGCGGAGCCTGGCCAGAAGATCGCCTTCGTCGGCTCTACCGGCGCGGGCAAGACGACCAT
>CAZJBT010000125.1:0-5477 GCA_964544345.1 uncultured Oscillospiraceae bacterium | reverse complement strand
AGCTCGACAGCGACTCGACATAGCGCCGCTGGCCCTCGGCGTAGATGGTGTCGAAGGCAAGCGACGACTTGCCGGAGCCGGACAGGCCGGTCAGCACGACCAGCTTGTCGCGCGGCAGCTCGATGTCGATGTTCTTCAGATTGTTTTCCCGCGCGCCCTTGACTAAAATGGTGTCTCTCATGCTACGCTTTTGCCCCATACTCGGCAAGATAGCCTTCCATTTTTGCCTTCATTTCGTCGTCGATATAGACCTTGCCATCGACCGGGCGGCCGTGAAGGTGTGCGATCACGTCGCGCACAGTGACGATCGGGAAGACGGCGATGCCATAGTCGTCGCGCAGCTCGGCGAGCGCGGACTTTTCGCCCGTGCCGCGCTCCATGCGGTCGACCGAGACGAACAGCGCGGTGAACTTCACGTCGGCAATGCCCTTGAACAGGGCGATCGTCTCGCGCACGGCAGTGCCGGCGGTCACGACGTCCTCAACGATGGCGATGCGGTCGCCGCCGCGCGGCTGATAGCCGACCATGGAGCCGCCTTCGCCATGATCCTTGGCCTCCTTGCGGTTGAAGCAGTACGGATAGTCCTCGCCGTACTCGCGCCAGAGCGCGGCGGCGGCGGAGACAGCCAGCGGGATGCCCTTATAGGCCGGGCCGAACAGCGCGTCCGCGCCGCCGGCGGAGGCGAGATGCTCGTGGATCGCGGCGGCGTAGTAACGGCCGAGCGCGTCGGCCTGCGCGCCGGTCTTATAGTTGCCGGTGTTGATGAAGTACGGCGTCCTGCGGCCGGATTTGGTCGTGAAATCGCCGAAGGTCAGCACGCCGGAGCGCACCATAAACTCGATGAATTCTTCCTTGTAGCCCATCTCTGGTTCCTCCCAATGACCGGGCATGTCGGCCCGGGGTTGTATCAGCGTCATTGTAGCATATTGCGGCATGGTTTGCAAACATTTGTTTTTAAATCACGCCTTTTTGTCGGTGAGCGCGGCACGGGTCTTCCATCGGCCCGAGAAAAAGTATGTGCCCGAGATGGCCGCAGCGCCGAACGGCGCAATGGCCGCGCCGAGGAAAATGCCGTTTAAGCCCATACCCAACGCGATGGAGAACAGCGCGGCGAGCGAGATGCGCAGCACCAGTCCGTCGAACAGGCAGGCTGCCATGGTCAACGCGGAGAAGCCCGAGCCGTTCGTCATGGAGAAAAAGCCCGACATCAGCGCGTGGGCGATATAGGAGATCGACAGCCACCGCAGATACGTCACGCCGATGGAGACGACCTCCGTATCCGTATTGAAGATCTTCACGATCGGCGCGGGGAATATCTGCACCAGCGCGATGACGATCAGCTCGATCGCAAGATTGATCGCGAGCGTCCACCAGACGACGTTGCCTGCGCGCTCGCGGCGGTTTGCGCCGATGTTCTGGCCGACCATCGTCGCGGCGGCCGCGCTGGTGGCATTGACCGGCAGCGTGGCGAACGAATCCACGCGGCTGCCGACGCCGTAGGCCGCGGACGCCGCCACGCCATAGCCGTTGACGAGCGAGACGACGAACAGGATCGAAATATTGATAAACGAAAACTGCACCACAAACGGCAGACCGATTTTCAACAGCGTCTTGACGCGCGAGGCGATCATGCGGAAGCTTGCGGGCTTAAAGTCGAACACAAACGAAGCGCGGCGGCGGAACAGATATACGATCGAAAACACGAATGCGATGCCCTGCGCGATGACCGTCGCGGCGGCCGCGCCGCCTGCACCCCACTCAAACACGGCGACAAACACGAGATCGAGCACGATGTTCACGACAGTCGATACCGCGACGAAGATCATCGGCCTGCGGCTGTCGCCCATGCCGCGCAGGATCGCGCAGATCGAGTTATAGCCGAAGATGAACAGGCACCCGGCCGCGCAGATGACAAGGTAAGCATAGCCCTGATCGAACGACTCCTCCGGCAGATTGACCGCATGCAGCAGCGGCCTGGCAAAGACGATGGCGAGCACTGTGAGGGCGGCGCCCAGAATTCCTGTCAGCGTGAGCGAAGTGCCGATCGTCTCACACAGCGCGTGCTTGTCGTCCGCGCCCTTGAACTGGGCGATCATGATCTGACTGCCCATGCCGATCCCCGCGCCGATCGAGAAAAAGAGCTGTGTGACAAAGCCGCTCGTATTGACGGCGGACAGACCGGCGGAGCCGACGAACTGACCGACCACGATCATATCGACGACATTGTATATCGACTGCATCAGGTTGGCCAGCAGAAATGGCCAGGTAAAATGGAGCAGCAGCTTTGGAACGCTGCCCTGTGTCAGATCCATGCCTTGTGCTTGGGACATGTTTTTCTCCCTTCCGCCGCTCACAGCGGCGCTTTCTTGATTTTCGCCCACGCGCGCGGATACTGCGCCGGCGTCGGGGCGATTTTTTTGATTTTCACGATACAGTGCGACACGTCCGCGCCCGGCACGGCGCAGCGCACGATCTCCGCTGGCGCGCCGCCGAGCGCCCGGACGGCTCGCGCGGCCTCGCGCACCTCGTCGGCGGCGTCGGGACCCTTCATGGCGTAAAACCAGCCGCCGACCGCAACCAGCGGCAGACACAGCTCACAGAGCAGCCGCAGCCGCGCGACGGCGCGCGACACGGCCGCGTCAAACGTCTCGCGGTGCCCGGGCGCGAATTCCTCGGCGCGCGCGCAGACGCAGGCTGCCTCGGCGCCGAGCTGCGGCAGCAAGCCCGCGAGCCAGTCTATTTTCTTTGCGGTCGAGTCGAGCAGCGTCAGGTCGATCGACGGCTCGGCGAGCTTGAGCGGCACACCGGGCAGTCCGGCGCCGGTACCGATGTCGATCACGCGCTTGTTTTTCAGATCGTCCACGGTCAGAAGCGTCAGCGAGTCGAGCAGATGCAGCCGCGCGGCCTCGGCCGGGGCGGTGATGGCGGTCAGGTTCATGACCTTGTTTTGTTCGAGCATCGCCTGGCAGTAGGCGCACAGCGCGTCCGTGCGCGCAGCCGGCAGGGCAAGCCCAAGCTCCGGCAGGCCGGCCAAAAGCACAGATCGCATCGCGATCCCTCCTCGTATCAGGGTGAAAATTGCGGTGGTTGTCGGATGGCGGAATAGAGCATAACGGTCGGAGACGGCCGCCAGCATATCCCGCGAAGGGTGAAATGACTGCTTGCCGCTCTGATGCCCGATCCCTGTTTCGTCTTTTCACCGGGCTGATGGTTCGTCAGCGGTATTTCCGGCGCAGGTAGTACTGCGCGATCTCAAATTCGTTTACCGCCTGCGCGCTGCGCTCCGGCAGTTCGGACAGCAGCGCGCCGTCCGCCAGGTATTTCCCCGTCGAGTGGAGCGCCTGCACCTCCTGCTCAAGCGTGCGGGAGAGCTGCAGGAAAGCGGGGCCTTCGTAGCCGCACTGGTCAAAGACCTCGTTCATCAGAAAATATGGCCCGATGGTCGGCCCCGTTCCGGTGAAGCTGCCGCCGGTCAGCGCTTTCGCCGCGTCGTTCGCCCAGATCAGGTACGGCGTGGCGTAGTAGTTCGTAAAGCCCTCCACGCTCGAGCGCGTCAGGTCGACGCCGAGCAGCTCATAGTAGCTGTTGCCGTCGCCGAGCGTCGGCTTATGGTCGCCGAACAGGACGATGACGACCGGCTCGTCGTCGTCCCGGAAGCTGTCGACAAATTCCAGCAGCCGCTCGCTTGTATCGGCGATGCCGCCGAAGTAGTTGTTGACAGCGTAATAGGCCGCGTCCGTCAAGCCCTCGTGGCCGATGTATTCCTCGCCCCAGATCAGCGCGTCGTCAGCGTACGCGCCGTGGTTCTGATATGTCACGCTGAACGAGAAGTAGGGCGAGCCGTCTGCCGTGCCCTGCTCGTAGAGCGTGCGGATGGCGGGCAAGATCACGTCGTCGTAGCCGTACTCCGCGTCGGTGAGATCGTCGAAGTAGTTCTCTTTGAAATAGTAGTTGTCAAAGCCGAAATTTTCGTTGATGTTCTGGCGGTTGTAATACCAATCGTGGCCGGTGTGGCAGCCCTCGGCAATGTAGCCCTGTGTTTTCAGCCACTGGACGTAGCTCCACGCGCTCGAACGGTAGCTCGGGTGCGGATAGAGCGTGCCGGTCAGGAAGCTGCGTTCGGAGTTGATCGTTCCGCCGCCCATCGTGTCGGAGATCATCGTGCCGGAGTAGCTCTCAGACGCGAGCGCGTGGAACGCCGCGTAGGGATCTTGTGTGAATTCCACACCGCACGCGGAAAAGTCCGAATAGCTCTCGAGCATGATACAGACGAAATTGACCTTTTCCTCATCTGGGATGGCCGCATCCTCAGAAGACGCAAGCAGCGCCTTGGCCTTTGCGGCCGAATAACCGTCGGGCTTTTCGGGGAAGCAATCCTTCACGCTGTGCAGGAACGGGTAGATAAAGCCGTGCGCGGCGTATTGCTCCGACGGCTCCCACTGGTTGAACAGGGTGTAGTTTTGGAGGCTTTTGTAGAGCGCGTCGTCCGTGTACCAGAGAAAATATGCGCCGAGCAGCAGCGAAAGCGGCACGAGCGAAAGCGGGGCGCGGAACCGAAGGCGTGCGATATGCCCGCGCGCGAACAGAAACAGCGCGGCCGTCCCGCCGACGCACATCCGGATGCCCTGTGCGAATTTGCCCTGGATCCGGATCGTGTAGCCGCCGCCCTCGACCATCTTGAGCGCCTCGAGCGCGCTGGAAATGTCCTCCGCGACAAGCGGGTCGTCGCGGAATACGACTTTATAATAGTTTGCATAGGTCAGGCCGAGCACGAGCACCGCCGTAATGGCAAACGCAAGATACGGCCGGTCGGTCAGCACCCAGAGGAGGACGAGCAGCAGCACGACCGGCGCGATGTTCAAAAACGCGAGCATCGGCACGGAGAAATATGAGAAAAACCGCGCCCAGATGAGGTAGAGCGCGCCGAAGTATAGACTCAGGCAGCCGAGACACACGCCCGCGCCCAGAACGCAGAGCGCCGTGA
Source organism: uncultured Oscillospiraceae bacterium (assembly GCA_964544345.1). Classification (GTDB taxonomy): domain Bacteria; phylum Bacillota; class Clostridia; order Oscillospirales; family Oscillospiraceae; genus CAKTOF01. The sequence continues at coordinate 493 of CAZJBT010000125.1, read as the reverse complement.
ACGCGAGCAGGATCCGCTGGTGCAGCGCGCTTTTGTCCATCGGGTCGAGCACATAGCGCGCCCGCAGCCGCCGCCAGCCGCCGCGCAGGCGGCACAGCCGTTCTCTCATCGAAAAACCGTCCTTTCCTCGGAAGAAAAAGGGGCGCGTTTTGCGCCCCTTGGATCGGCTGCGGTCAGAACGCAACCTTGCCCGCGACGTAGGCCTTCAACTCGCCGATCGGGATGCGGATCTGCTCCATCGTATCGCGGTCGCGGACGGTGACGCAGTGATCGGCCGGCGTCTTGTCGTCGCCGACGGTCTCGAAATCGACCGTGATGCACAGCGGCGTGCCGATCTCATCCTGGCGGCGGTAGCGCTTGCCGATGGAGCCGGCGTCGTCGAAGTCGACCATAAAGTCCTTCGACAGCTCGGCCTGGATCTCGCGCGCCTTTTCGCTGAGCTTCTTCGAGAGCGGCAGGACTGCGCACTTGAACGGCGCGAGCGCCGGGTGCA
>CAZJBT010000124.1:0-5544 GCA_964544345.1 uncultured Oscillospiraceae bacterium | reverse complement strand
GGCGCGGCCACCGTCATTCTGGCCATGGGCGCGGGCAAGCGCGCCGCGAAGGCCATCGCCGAAAAACTTGGCGCGCATAACTAAACACAATCGTTCAAGAGCGGCATGACCCGTTGGGTCTTGCCGCTCTGTTTCGGCTGTAAAGGAAACGCCGGCGCATGCCGAACCGACCTGCACGGCGGAGCCGATTCGCCTTATGCCCGGAAGCGGAAGGTCACATCTGCCTTCCCGACTTGGGCTGATCGCGGCGGAGGCAGCTTCCTCGAAGACGCTGCTCGCCGCAGCCATTTGACCCGCATTCTCACAGCACAGCTTGAGCTTGAGCGGCGGGTATGATAGAATAGCGGCATAGCCCCGGCGGTGTTTGAGCCGGGTGGATGAGGTGAATCCATGGAAGTTATTGTCATTGGCGGCGGCGCGTCCGGCATGATGGCCGCCCTGACCGCGGCTGGGAACAGTCGGGATCGCGTCACGCTGCTCGAGCGGCAGTCGCGCCCTGCGCGCAAGCTGCTCGCCACCGGCAACGGCCGCTGTAATCTGACCAATCTCAACTTCGGCGAGCAGTATTATCACACGGAAGATCCGGCGATCCTCTACGCCCTGCGGGCATTCGATGCGCGGCAGACGCTCGCCTGCTTCTCGCGTCTCGGCCTTGTGACCGTCGCGGAGGATTCCGGGCGCGTGTACCCGTTTTCCGACAGCGCCAACAGCGTCGTGGACGTGCTGCGCTTTGCGCTCGACCACGCCGGAGTGCAAACGGTCTGCGGCGAGGAGGTCACAGCGATCCGGCGAAGCAAAAACGGCTTTGCCGTGCAGAGTGCGCAGAGCTTGCGCCATGCCGACCGCGTGATCGTTGCCTGCGGCGGGCCGGCGGGCGCGAAGCTCGGCGGTACAAAGAGCGGCATCGACCTGCTCCGCTCGCTTGGCCACAGCGCGACGCCGCTCACGCCGTCTCTTGTACAGCTCAAGACGGACGACACCTTCGTCCGCTCGCTCAAGGGCGTGCGCGCAGATGCCGATCTGGCGCTGATCGCCGACGGCGGCGTGCTGGCACAAAGCTGCGGCGAGGTGCAGTTCACCGACTACGGCGTCAGCGGGCCGGCGGTGTTTGAGCTTTCACGCGAGGCGGCACGCAGGGTCGGGCGCTGCGAGATCGACCTCGACCTGATGCCGCTGATGGACGCAGCCGCGCTCGAGGCGCTTTTTTTTGAGCGCGCGCAGCGGATGGGCGAGCTGACACTGGAAAATTTACTCACCGGCGTGCTACACAACCGGCTCGGACGCACGATCGTCCGCTACGCCGGCTTCTCGCTGGCTGAGCCGCTGGCCGGTTTCAGCGACGAAGCGCTGCGGCAGATCGCCGGCGCAGTCAAATCGTTCCGTCTGCCGGTGACCGGTACGATGGGCTTCGACGGCGCGCAGGTCACGGCCGGCGGCGCTTGCGCCGACCAGTTTGACCCAGAGACGCTCGAGAGCCGTCTCGTACCCGGGCTGTACGCTTGCGGCGAGATACTCGACGTCGACGGTGACTGCGGCGGGTACAATCTGCAGTGGGCGTGGTCGTCCGGCCACCTGGCCGGGCAGTTGAAGCACCGGGAGGCAAGCACATGATCCGGATCCAGGGCCTGACGCTCGCGCCGGGCGAGAACGAGTCGAAGCTGACCGCGCTGGCTGCCCGCGCGCTGCGGGCAGCGCCGTCTGCGATCCATGCGCTCGAGATTTGGCGTAGATCCATCGACGCGCGAAAAAAAGCTGCCGTACGACTCGTCTACACGGTCGACGTCGCCGTCGACGGCGAGACGCGATTGCTCCGCGCTGCTAAGGGCAGAAACATCAGCCGCGCAGAGCGGTTTGCCTACGAGATCCCCGCCGCTCCGGCAGCGCTCCCCCGCCCCGTCATCGTCGGATTTGGGCCGGCAGGGATGTTTGCAGCGCTCGTGCTCTCGCTTGCTGGAGCGCGGCCGATCGTACTCGAGCGCGGATGCGATCTGCGGACGCGGCAAAAAAAGGTTGCAGAGTTCTGGAACGGCGGCGCGCTCGACCCAGAATGCAACGTTCAGTTTGGCGCGGGCGGCGCGGGTACGTTCTCCGATGGTAAGCTGAACACCGGCACGCATGACCCACGCATTCGCTGGGTACTTGAGCAGTTCCACGCCGCCGGAGCGCAGAAGGAAATTCTATATGACGCGCTGCCGCACATCGGCACCGACGTGCTCGCGGGCGTGGTTGAGCGGCTCGACGCTCGCATTCAGGCGCTCGGCGGCGAAATCCGCTATCAGACCAGGCTCGACGGCATTGAGACGGCGGACGGCCAAGTCGCGGCAGCGCTGACGAGCCGCGGTGTGATCCCCTGCTCCGCGCTGATCCTCGCCATTGGCCATAGCGCGCGCGACACGGTGCGCATGCTCCACGCAGCAGGTGTCGCGATGCAGCCGAAGGCGTTCTCGATGGGCATACGGATCGAACACCCGCAGCGCGAGATCAGCCGCGCGCAGTATGGCGCGGCAGCAGCGCTTCTGCCGCCCGCAAGCTACAAGCTTGCCTGCCATTTGGAGTCCGGCTCGGCCTACACATTCTGCATGTGTCCAGGCGGACAGGTCGTTGCGGCGGCGTCCGAGGCAGGCGGCGTTGTGACAAATGGCATGAGCAGCTCCGCGCGCGACGGCGAAAACGCCAACAGCGCGCTGCTTGTTACGCTCCACCCAGAAGACTTTCCCTACCCCGGCGCACTCGGCGGGATGGAATGGCAGCGCGAGATCGAACAGCTCGCGTATCAGCGCAGCGGCAGCTACTGCGCGCCCGCGCAGACGGTCGGCGATTTCCTCGCGCACCGGCCGACAAACGCATTTATCGGCGTGCAGCCGAGCTACCTGCCCGGCGTGACACCGTGCGATCTGCACGACGTTCTGCCGCCGCGCATCACGGATACGCTCGAGCAAGCCATCCCGGCGCTTGGAAAAAAGCTGCGCGGCTTTGACCGGCCGGACGCGGTACTGACCGGCCCGGAGACGAGAAGCTCGTCCCCTGTGCGCATCGTGCGCGACGAGACGATGCAGTCTCCGCTGCGCGGGCTATACCCCTGCGGCGAAGGCGCTGGCTACGCGGGCGGCATCGTCTCCGCCGCGGTCGACGGCATGCGTTGCGCCGAGGCCGTGCTCAAATCATCCCGCAGGGCAGCGCAAGGTCTTCCGCGCTGAATGGCTTCCCCGCATCCGAACCGCAAAGGCATTCCATTCTGTCGGTATAGAAAGAGCCGTCTGTCTTAGGGCAGGACAGACGGCTCAGCTTGTCAAAAAACCTCGTAGAGTTTCGCCGCCGCAGCGGCGAAATAGAATCAGGATCGTTTTCTCCGGCGACCTGTGCGTCGGAGAAAACACCGCTCGGCCTGTAAACGTGCGCCTTGTCCGCTATCAGCGGCCAAGGCGTGCGCTGCGGCAGGCCGCAATCCTTTGTCGAAGAACGCCGCAGGCGTTCTTCGACAATCTCAGCCGTCTGTCTTAGGAGCAAGACAGACGGCTTTTTCCTATGTTGTGCGGCGGGAATCGGATAGGGCGATGCACGAGATCGCACACGCCACTTCTCAGATCAGTCAGAAGGTGCAGACCTCCTGCTCCGGCTCGTCCGCCCGAGTGACGCTTTTTGCGGTCAAAACCGGGCCGGAACCGCCCTTGTAGAGGACATGGCGCTTGATCTCGATCGTCGCCTCGACCCGCACCCAGGTGCGCTGCTCCAGCTCGCCGCTCTTAGGCCAGCGGCACGGCAGCCCCATAAACGTGATATCCTCTGCACAGCAGGTCATGACAAAGCGGCCCGGCGCAAATTGGTTTTCCTTGTCACGGCGCAGATGCGCCACCTGCGCGAGAAAACGGACGGTCTTTCCGTTGTACTTCTTCGGCTCCTCGCTGATGTCGCGGTAAAAAAGTGCATAGTCATCATCGCCGATCTCGACGACCGGCTTGGTGATATCAAACGGCAGCGGATCCTCGATCGTATCATATTCCGTAGAGCCGTCGATATAGTCATAGACGATCTCGACCCGACGGTTGGCCGCACGGGCGAGCTTGTGGAGCGGCATGATGTCCGTCCCCTTTTTCAGCCGATTGAACACGACCATCTCACAGCCGGAGAGCTTATCATATGCGAGCTGGCGCATGTTCTGGTTATAGCTCAGGATCGTCGTGCCGTCGGCGAACATGACCTCCTGGTAGACCTCCCAGTCCTCGGGCAAAATACGGTAGAAATCCGTGACGAGCTGCATACCGTTCAGCTCAGCCACGACGCGCTCGGCGCGGTGGCGGCGCACCATTTCAGAGAGCAGCTCCGGCGTCAGCGCGGACTGGTCGTCCACCTGCTCGATATAGACGTTCTGGTGCGGGTAGGTCGAGATATCATACTCCTCGATCCCTTCCTCGCAGACAAGCAGCAGCGTCCGTTCACCGGCATTGAAGCGCTCGTCCTCCATCGTCTCCTGGATAAACTTCGTCTTACCAGATTCCAGGAATCCGGTAAACACATAGACCGGAACGCCCATACTCAGACTCCAAAGAGCGCACGGAGGGCGTCCTCATCGAGCTTCGAGCCGATCACACAGAGCCGGCCTGTCACCTCGGACGTGCCGACACGCACTTCGCGTTCACCCGGCACATGATCAAAGTGGAACCACTCGCCGTCCACGCCCGCCACGATGCCCTTGGCGCGAAGCACAGTGCCATACTTTCCGCTGTCGTCGAGTTCCTCAAGCGCCGTCTCGAGCTGTTCTTTCGTGAATTTCCGCGCGGTCTCCACGCCCCAGCTCGAGAACACCTCGTCGGCATGGTGGTGATGCGCGTGGTCATGATCGTGGTCACAACCGCAGCCGCACGCATCGTCATGGTGGTGCTCATGGTCATGGCCGTGGTCGTGGTCACACTCGTCATCATGGTGATGATGCTCGTGGTCGTGATGATGGTCATGATGTTCATGATCGTGATCGTGGTCGTGGTCGTGCTCGTGCTCGTGCTCATGGTCATGTTCGTGATGATGCTCATGATCATGTGCATGGCCACAGACCGGGCAGGTCTCCTCTGCCATCGCGGCGAGGTCGGCAGCCAGCGTCCGGCTCTGCTCCGCTGCGGCGAGTATCTGTGCGCCGGTCAGCTCGTCCCACGGCGTGGTGACGATAACAGCGCCGCTATTTTTCTCACGCAGCAGCGCTACAGCGGCGGCGAGCTTTTCCTCGCTCATCGACTGCGTGCGGCTGAGCACAATGGCGTCAGCGTTCTCGATCTGGTTGTCGTAGAACTCGCCAAAGTTCTTCATATACATCTTGCAGCGCTGCGCATCGGCGACCGTGATGCGGCAGCCGAGCACGACCGTCTCATCCGTCACCTTTTCCACGGCACCGACGACGTCGGAGAGCTTCCCAACACCAGACGGCTCGATCAAGATGCGGTCAGGATGGTAGTCGTCGATCACCTGGCGCAGCGCACGGCCAAAGTCGCCGACGAGCGAGCAGCAAATGCAGCCGGAGTTCATCTCCGTGATCTGTACGCCTGCCTCCTTGAG
>CAZJBT010000123.1:0-5634 GCA_964544345.1 uncultured Oscillospiraceae bacterium | reverse complement strand
CGATACTGCTGTTCAAAATTGAGGATATTCTCAATCGTTGCGCCGCGAAACCGGTAAATGCTCTGGTCGTCGTCGCCGACAACACAGATATTCTCATAGCCGCCCGCGAGCAGGGAGGCAAGCAAATATTGCATATGGTTGGTGTCCTGGTACTCGTCCACCATAACATAATGAAATTTTCGCTGCCAATCGCTTCGAACCTCCTCGTGCTCGCGCAGGATCCGCACAGTAAGTAAGATGATATCGTCAAAATCGACGGCGTTCGCCGCGCGTAAACGCTGCTGATAGGACTCATACAGATCCGCGATTCGCATCAACCGATAGTCACCTGCGCTGGAGGCTTCCTTCTGAAATTCTTCCGGCGAGAGCATCCGATCCTTCGCCCGACTGATGCGGGACAGCACGACCTTGGGCGGATAGGTTTTTTCATCTAGGTTCAACTCATGCAGCGCATCCTTCAGCACGCGCTCTGAATCGGCGGTATCATAGATGGTGAAGCTGCTGCTGTATCCTAGACACTCGATCTCACGGCGGAGAATGCGGCAGCAGGCCGCATGGAACGTCATAGCCCAAACATCGCGTCCCTCTGAGCCGAGCATGGCCTCCAAGCGGTCTTTCAGCTCATTGGCGGCTTTATTGGTAAAGGTGATCGCCAAAATCGACCAAGGCGTGGCAGGCTCCAGCGCGCATAGACTCTCTGCACGCGGCTTGTCTGCTGCATCCGGCGCACACAAATACCGCTCGAGAAATTCGACGTCCGACTCATTCAGCCAATCCGGCATCTCATTAGAGTCCGCAGCGCGGCCGAAGCGGATCAGATTGGCAATGCGGTTGATCAGCACAGTGGTCTTGCCGCTGCCTGCACCTGCCAGCAGCAGCAGCGGCCCCTCTGTATTCAGAACGCCCTCGCGCTGCTGCAGATTCAAATGTGAAAATTCGGCCGCGATGAACTCCCGTCTTGCGGCCAGGAATCGTTGTTCGAGTTGCTCTGTCATAGCTGCCCCCGTATCTGAGTGTTTCTTTCCCATTATATACGGTTTTTCGGCAGATGGAAAGTCTAAAAAAATGTTCTGAGATGCTCCACGGCGCGCTTTTCGATCCGCGACACCTGCACCTGCGAAATTCCAAGCAGCCGCGCTGTTTTATCCTGTGTCAGGCCATGAAAAAAACGCAAATCGATCACCGCCCGCTCCCGCTCTGGCAAACTCGCGATTGCCTCCCGCAGGGCGATATGCTCGACCAGGGTATCCTCCATATCGCCGGTCGTCAGGACATCCTCCAGCGTGAAGCCATCCTCTCCGCTCTCCCTTTGGATCGACTCTGCGCTTGCCGTGGCCAACTCTGCGCTGGCGATATCCTCGGCAGTCAGACCGGTCTCCTGGCACAGCTCGGAGATTGTCGGCTCCCGCAAGAGCTGTCCGGTCAGGCGTGTACGAGCCATTTTGATGGACGAGGCTCGCTCTTTTACCGTCCGGCTGACCTTGATGGAGCCGTCATCGCGCAGAAACCGGCGTATTTCTCCTGCAATTTTTGGTACAGCATAGGTGGAAAACTGCGTTCCATAGTTCGGGTCAAAGCCGGCGATTGCCTTCAAAAAACCAACACAGCCGAGCTGATAGAGGTCGTCCGGATCGACGCCGCGTCCAAAAAAGCGGCGCGCCACAGACCAGATCAGTCCGTTGTTCTCGAGCACGAGCTGTTCGCTGGCCTCGTTGTCTCCATTGCGCGCCCGCGCCAACAGATCCTCCGTGCAGCAGTTCACCGCGCTCCACCTTTCTGGACGATTTTCCGCCGCATCTGCACTGTCGTCCCTTTACCAGGCGTAGAGGTGACCTTCAGTTCGTTCATAAAGCTCTCCATGATGGTAAAGCCCATGCCGCTGCGCTCTGCGCCGCCGGTCGTGTACATTGGTTTCATGGCCAGCGCAATGTCCTCGATTCCACGGCCGTGGTCACGCACCGTGATCTCAAGCACATTGTCCTTTTTGATGCGCGCCTTGACTGTGATTTTCCCGATCTCATCGGGATAACCGTGGACAATACAGTTGGTCACAGCCTCAGATACCGCCGTCTTGATATCACCCAGCTCGTCCAGCGTCGGGTCGAGCTGGGCAGCAAAGCAAGCGACGGCTGCGCGCGCAAATTGCTCGTTGACCGAGTTGCTCGGGAATTCCAGAATCATATAATTTTCTGCTTTCATATGTACGCTCTCCTTAAACAATCTGTGTGATTTTCTCAATATTGGCTGCGTTCAGCACACGCTTGACCTGCGGCGGTAGGTTCTGTAGCTGCAGCGCGCCGCCGAGCTGCTTCATTCGCCGCGCCGTGTTGAGTACGATGGCGATGCCGCTCGAATCCATAAACGTTACGGCCTGAAAATCCAGGCTGCACCGCACCGGCAGATAGGTTTCCAGCTTTGCACCGATCTCCCCAATCAGCTCACGCGCGCAGTGATGATCGATTTCTCCGGTCAGCGCTATGGTCAGATGCTTGTCCTGCACATAACTGGTCAGACTCATTTGTTTCACCCCAAAAAAATAACGTACATCGGGAAGCTACCCGATGTACGTTATTATATAAGACGTTCCATCCGCAATCTGTCGAACAAGGCAGCTCACTGCGGCAAATTTCGCTCCGCTGTCTCGCCGAGCAGGCGGAGCGCTTCTCCGGCCAAATAAACACTGCCGCAGATGACAAGGACGCCGTCCGGCTCCATCTCGCGCAGTGCCATCGCAAGCGCATGGCCGAGATTGGGCGCTGCGTACGCGTCAGAGCACGCCCGAGCCGCAGTGCTGGCCACAACAGCGGGATCGAGCGCACGCGAATCGTCCACTGCCGTGCCGATCAGCCGGCGCGAGCGGCTCGCGATCTGGCGGATGCAGTCAGCATAATCCTTGTCGCGCATCATGGCAACAATCGCTGTGATGCTTTTCCCGCGCAGAACTGAGTCAAGCGTGACGCACAGCATGTGCATACCGCTGTAGTTGTGCCCGGCATCGATCAGGATCAGCGGATCCTTCCGCACAATTTGGAGCCGCCCCGGCCAGTAGGTGGCAGCAATGCCGGCAGCAATCGTCTCATCCGGAACATTCAGCAAGCGGCACAACTCGATGGCGCAGGCCGCATTCTCCGTCTGATGGATGCCAGGCAGCGGCACATGCACTTCCAGGCCGTCATCGTAACAGATATCAGTGCCGTCAAGCCCACTTCGCTTGATCTCCGGCAGGCTCGTCACGCGCAGACCCGCGCCGCGGCGGATACAGGTGAACCGCGTTGTGCGCAGCGCGTCAGGCGCCTGTGTGCAGGGCGTGACGATCATGCAGCCTGGCTTGATGATGCCAGCCTTTTCTGTCGCGATCTGCACAATAGTGTCGCCGAGCTGGGCCGTGTGATCAAAGGAAACTGAGGTAATACAGGCCACCGCCGGAGCACGGATCACATTTGTCGCGTCGCAGCGGCCGCCAAGGCCGGTCTCAAGTACCACATAGTCGCAGTTCTGCTCGGCGAACCAGCACAGGCCGATCGCCGTGATCAGCTCGAATTCATTGGCCGGCTCGAACTCTTGCGCTTCAAGTGCTTCCTGCGCATCGAGCACCTGCTCAGTCCAGCGGCAAAAATCTTCCTCCGGGATCATTTGCCCGTCGATGCGAAAGCGTTCACGGAAATCCAGCAGGTGCGGCGAAACGAACAGGCCCGTGCGGTATCCGGCCTTCTGCAGAACGCTGGCCGTCATGGCGCAGACCGAGCCCTTGCCGTTTGTTCCGGCGACGTGTACGCACTTCAGGCGTTCATGCGGGTCACCGAGCCGCCGCAGCAACCGCGCGATCCGCTCCAATCCGGGCAGCGGAGAAAACCGCTGCCGCCCATCCAGGGCGCTCAAGCACTGTTCGTAAGTCATCATACACCTAACCTTGCAAGGCTTTCCGTCAACTGATCGATCAGCTTTTTAACTTTTTCTTCCTTCTCGCGCTCGCCTGCCACTACGGCTTCCGGCGCACGCTCGACAAATTTGGGATTGTTCAGCTTGCCCTGGATCATAGCAAGCTCCTTCTGAGCCTTGGCCATCTCCTTTTCCACTCTCGCGCGCTCGGCTGCGAAGTCGACAAGCTGCTCCATCGGCATATAGAGCTTCGCCTCTCCTGTGACAGCTTCGACCATGGTACCCGCGGCGTCCGGTGCAGCGGAGGAAATGACGACATTGTCCGAATAGGCAAGCCGCATCAAAAAGCCGGTGCCGCGCTCAAAGATCTCGGGCTTGGAGGTGACGATATAGAGCGTCGACTTTTTCGACGGCGGTACATTCATCTCAGCACGGCGGTTGCGCACGGCACGGATGGCCTGCATGACAGACTCCATCGCAGTCTCCTCCTGCGGGAAGGACAGCGTCTCGCTGTACGTAGGCCACGCAGCGACCATAATTGAATCGCCCTCATGCGGGATGGCCTGCCAAATCTCCTCTGTGATAAACGGCATAAACGGATGCAGCAGCTTCAGGAACTGGTCGAGAACATAGACAAGCACCTGCTGAGCGACGTGTTTGCTCTCTTCCGTTCCATCATAGAGCCGGGACTTTGTCAGTTCAATATACCAGTCGCAGTAGCTGTCCCAAATAAAATCGTATATCTTCTGCACTGCGATACCAAGCTCATACTTCTCCATGTTTTCCGTAACGGCAGCAATGGTGTCGTTGAGCTTCGAGAGGATCCATTTGTCCTCGATCTCCAACTGCTCCTGCTCTGGCAGGCGGTTTTCTGTGACGGCGAGGTTCATCAGCACATAGCGGCTTGCATTCCAGATCTTATTGGCAAAGTTGCGCATCGCTTCACAGCGTTCAACATAGAAACGCATATCATTCCCCGGACTGTTGCCCGTGATCATGTTCATGCGCAGCGCATCCGCTCCATAGCGTTCGACCATCTCAAGCGGGTCGATGCCGTTTCCGAGCGATTTGGACATCTTTCGTCCCTTGTCGTCGCGCACCAGACCGTGGATCAGCACCGTGTGGAACGGCGGCCGCCCAGTGTGTTCACACGCTGAAAAGATCATGCGCGCGACCCAGAAAAAGATGATATCGTAGCCTGTGACCAACACGTCGGTTGGGTAGAAATAGTCGAGATCCGCCGTCTTATCCGGCCAGCCGAGTGTCTCAAACGGCCAGAGTGCTGAGGAGAACCATGTGTCGAGCACGTCCGGGTCGCGTTCAATGTTCTTGCTGTGGCAGTGCTCACATTCTGTCGGATCCGTGCGGGAGACGGTGATATGACCGCAGTCGGCACATTGCCACGCCGGGATCTGATGTCCCCACCAGAGCTGGCGGGAAATGCACCAGTCGCGTACATTTTCCATCCAGTTGAGATAGGTCTTGGAGAAGCGATCCGGCACAAATTTCGTCTCGCCGTCCTTGGCAACACGGATCGCCTCTTCGGCAAGCGGCTTCATCTTGACGAACCACTGCGCCGATATAATCGGTTCAACATCGTTGTGGCAGCGATAGCAGGTGCCAACATTGTGCTGATGCTCCTCCACCTTCACGAGGTAGCCTTGCTCCTCCAGATCTGCAAGGATCATCTTGCGCGCCTCATAGCGGTCAAGCCCCTCGTATTTGCCGCCAAGAGAATTGACGCAGCCGTTGTCG
>CAZJBT010000122.1:0-5714 GCA_964544345.1 uncultured Oscillospiraceae bacterium | reverse complement strand
GACGCGTCATTCTGCGGGATCAGGGAAAAGCTGGGCAGCCGCAGATGACCCTTGCTCTCAAAAAATGCCAGGAACATCTCGCGCAGTTCGTTTACCCCGAACGGTTTGGGGTTTTTCATTGGGATCTACCTCCATCTATCAATGCATTTTTCTACCAAAAAGAAAAAGTCCTGCCCGGTTCAGGGGCGCGGCGTATGCCGCGCGGTACCACCCTGATTCGCCCTGGCAAGGACTCTCGAGTCATCCGATAACGGGGATGAAGCGGCTCGGTCGTCCCGGGCAGGCTCAGAAGTGGCTACCGGCGGTTCGTGCCAAAGGGCTTGCACCATCCCCTTCTCGCTCTGGACGTCCGCGCCGGCTGGTTTCGTCACAGCCTTCATCCATATCCAAGTTATTTCACCATGACCAAAGGTCATGGTGAAACGGCCATATGCGCGCCCTGCGCGCATAAACATGCATCGGCGCGATGCGCCGACATGCGCAAGTAAAACAGCTACCAGATATTTTACCACATTTGCACGTCTTGTCAACGCTTTTGCGTCGTGAGATCCACTTTTTTGCGCAGGATCGAGTGCTTCGGCGCGGCAAACGGCAGGCGCAGATGCACGAGCATCTCCGGATGGATCGCCTCACGGATGCGCAGACCCTCCGCATCAGTCAGCTCGCCGACCTCAAACGAGACCGGTTCACAGTCCGGCGCGATCAGCTCGAGCGTATCGCCGGAGGCAAAGCGGTTGCGCTGCGTGACGATCGCGCGGCCGTCTGCGGCACTCGAGACGACAAGCGCAGTCACCTGCCAGTCGCGGATATAGCGCGCATCCTCATAAAACTGACCCTGCTCCGGCACGCCGTAGTAGAAGCCGGTGTAGTAGGTGCGGTGGCTGACCTTCTCCACCTCGTCGCGCCAGACGCGCGCGAGCGGCTCGTTGGCGCGCGCAGCTTCGACCGCGTGATGATAGGCATTCGTGATGACCGCGGTATAGTAGGCCGACTTCGCGCGCCCTTCGATCTTCAGCGCGTCGACGCCTGCGGCCAGCAGCTCCGGCACATGGTCGATCATGCACAGATCCTTGGAATTCATGATGTATGTTCCGCCGTCGTCCTCGCCGATGGGGAAATACTGCCCCGGGCGCTTTTCCTCGACGAGAGCGTACTTCCAGCGGCACGGCTGGGCGCAGACGCCGCGGTTGCCGTCGCGGCCGGTCATATAATTCGACAGCAGACAGCGACCCGAGAAGCTGACGCACATCGCGCCATGAACGAACGCTTCGATCTCCAGCTCCTTCGGCGTTCCCTGCCGCACAGCCGCGATCTCATCCAGCGACATCTCGCGCGCGAGCACGACGCGCTGCGCGCCCAGCTCATACCAGGCGCGCGCGGTCTCGGCGTTGACGATACCGGCTTGCGTGGAGATATGCTTCTCGCAGTGCGGCGCATAGCGCTGCGCCATGCGGAACACGCCGAGGTCGGCAAGGATGAGCGCATCCGCGCCCATCGCGTCAAGCCGCTCGAGATACGCTGGCAGCGCCGGCAGTTCGTCCGCGCGCGGCAGCGTATTGACCGTCACATGGACACGCACACCGCGTGCGTGGCATAGCTCCACAGCCTTCTCCAGTTCCTCGTCCGTGAAATTTGGGACGCCACCGCGCATCCCGAACTGCTTTCCGGCCAGGTAGACGGCGTTCGCGCCAAACGCAACCGCCATCTCCAGCCGCTCAAAGTCGCCCGCGGGCGAGAGGATCTCCGGCTTAGTCAGCGGCATTCTCCAGCTCCTCCAGGAAATCGTTGTGCTCGTAATACGTTTCAGAGAAGTGATGCGTCCCGTCGGTGTCGAGCGCATAGAAGAAGTAGTTTGTATCCGCCGGATAGAGCGCCGCCTTCAGCGTCGACAGGCCGGGGTTTGTGATCGGGCCGATCGGCAGGCCGGCGTTGTTGTAGGTGTTGTAGGGGCTTTTGATGTCGAGATCTGCCGTAGTGAGCTGCTCCTTGCGCTCGCCGAGGGCATACTGCACCGTTGCATCGATCTGCAGACACGGATAGAGCTTCGAGCAAAGACGGTTGTAGATGACCGAGGAGATCTTGGTGCGCTCGGCCGAGCCTGCCGCCTCTTTTTCGATCAGCGACGCGACAATGACGATCTTATCACGATCCATCATACCGGCCTCGATCTCCTCCTCAGTGAAGCCGTTGGCCGTCATTTTCTCCCGCAGCATCTCGTTCAGGTCTTCGATGGCCGCAAGCATCTCGTCGTCGAACTTATTGTCAAAGTTCTTCAGGAACTTGTCGATGACATTGACCGGGTCGTCGTCCACATAGAACTCATAGGTGTCCGGAAACAGATAGCCCTCGAGCCGGTTCTCCTGGCCGTAGCTCAGGCCGGCGAGGAAGTCATAGTCGAATTCATAATTGGCCGCCGTCTCCCAGAGGTCGGCCGCCGAGCAGACCTGATTTTCCTCGAGCAGCTCGAAGATCCGGCTGCACTCATAGCCCTCCGGAATCATGACGGTCACGGTCGCGCGCGTCTGAGCGCCGGCGATCATGCCGTTGACGAGCGCATGATAATCAAAAACCTTGTTCAGCTCGTAAGTGCCGGGGTCGATCTTTTCCTCGGCGTCGGAAAACCAGCCATAAAAGCGGAACAGCCACTTGAACTCGATCAGGCCCTTGTCTTTCAGCGTCTCGGCGACGTCTTTGAGGGTGTCGCCCTCGTTTATCACGACGGTCACGACCTCGTCCGGCTTCGTCAGCGCCAGCACATCGTCCGCGCAGACCCACGCCGCGAGCGCGAGCAGCGCCGCGCTGCCCAGCACACAGACCACATAGATGAGCGCGCGCACACTGCCCGGCAGCCGTCGGCGCTCGCGCTTTGGCTTCTTTTCCCTCGTCTTTTTCTCTTTCAGCGGCTTTGCGGGCGTCTCCGCCTCTGGCGTCTCCAACTCCTCCAGCTTCTCCGGCGTCTCCTTTGCATCCTCCTCAGGCGTTTGTTCCGAAGCGGACGCGTCGCCGTCCATCAGCGTATCGAGCCGTTCCAGCTCGTCCTTTGTGTCCCGCAGCAGCGCGTCAAGCTCATTGCGTTCCTCCTCACTGCCGAGACTGAAAAATTTCGTATCGTCAAACCGATCCGCCATTCGGCAGACCTCCTTTCCGATGACCGGGAACGATCAGGCGTCGCTCGGTCGCAATCGTCTCCACTGGCTCATCAAACGGTTCGCGCGGCACGCGCGCAAGTACCAGCGCATCAAAGCTGACGCCGAGCGTATGCCCCGTAAAGCCGGATAAATACCGATCATAGTATCCGCCGCCATGACCGAGCCGATGCCCCATCTCGTCAAATGCGACGGCGGGCACCAGCACAAGCTCCGGAACGCCCTCCTCCGCGTCCGAAGGCGGCTCACAGATGCCGTAGCGGCCTACGCGCAGCTCCTCCAGGGAGCGCACGCGCAGCGCGCGCATCACGCCGTCCGGCTCCGAGCGCGGCAGATACAGCACTTTCCCCGCGCCGAGCGCATCGAGCAGCACGGGTCTGATGTCCGGCTCCGCCGCCATTGGGTAGAACGCGAACACACTCCGCGCGCACTGGTACACGGGCGCGGCCAGGATCCGCGCGCAGATGGCGCGGCTTGCCGACCCGTCCGGGCGCGCAAGCTCACGGCAGCGGCGGCGAAGCTCAGATTTCTCCGTCATAGACCAGTCCCGCGGCCACATCCCGCGCCGCCTGTTCGCCGCGCAGCGCCTTCACGAGCGCAAGCGCAAACGCCGCTGCGGCGCCCGGCGCCCGGCCGGTGATGAGCTTGCCGTCAGTCACGGTTTCCCGCTCCGGATGCATCCGGGCAGTCCCCATCTCATCCTCCATGCCGGGATAACAAACGGCGTCCCGCCCGTCCGTCAGACCGAGCTGCGCGAGCACAGTCGGCGCAGCGCAGATGGCGGCGACAAATTTCCCGTCAGCCGCGGCCCGGCGCACCGCGTCCATCGCGGCCTGGCTGTCCAGCACCGATTCCACGCCGCCCAGTCCACCCGGCAGGACGATCATTTCAAGCTGCGCGCAGTCGATCTCCTCCACGCGCAGGTCGGTCTCGACGCGGATGCCGTGCGCGCCCGCAATGCACGCGCCGCCGATGCCGGCAAGCTGCGTCTCAACGCCGGCGCGCCGCAGGATATCACAGGCGCTCAGCGCTTCGATTTCTTCAAATCCGGTTCCCAGCAGAATATAGACCATTACGCATCCTCCATACACGCGCGCACAAGCGCGTAGATCTCCTCATGGATCTCCTCAGCGCTGCGCAGCGTGCCGCCGCGGGCGCAGGAGACGAGCTTCCAGCCGGAAAATGCGGCTGCATCCCGCGCCGCGTCCCGACAATGAGCCAGATATGTCAGATCCTGCTCATGGATATCCGCCGCCGTGTTCGTTGCGGCCTCACGGCTGCGCATGAGCTGTCCGGACAGCTCGGTCGGCATGTCGAGATAGAGCACAAGATCCGGCTTCGGCAGGCCCATTTTTTCATATTCCAGATCATACAGCCACGTCAGAAATGCGCGGCGCTCGTCCGGCGCGAGCTTCGGCGCCTGGTGCACCGCATTCGACGTGGTATAGCGATCGGACAGCAGCAGCCCGCCCGATTCATAATATGCGCCCCAGTCCTGCTGATACGACGCGTAGCGGTCGACCGCATAAAAGGTCGACGCGGCATAGGCGTTCACGTCGTCAGGGTGCGCGCCGAACTCGCCGCCGAGGTACATCCGGATCAGCGCGGACGACGGTTCGGAATAGCGCGGGAACGCTAGCTTACGGAACGTATGCCCCTCCCGCTCGAGCCGCGCGGTCAAAAGCCCCATCTGTGTGGACTTTCCCGAGCCGTCCGTTCCCTCGAGCACGATCAGTCTACCCATATTCAGGCTCCTCTCATGCGCCGGCCGACCACCGCCAGCACAAATTTCGGCAGGCGCATCATCCGTCCGATCCGGCGCGGCTCTTTCATCAGGCGGTAGAGCCATTCCAGGCCGCATCGCTGCATCCAGACCGGCGCGCGCTTGACCGTGCCGGCAAAGCCGTCCAGGCTGCCGCCGAGGCCGATCATAAAGCGGACGTCCAGCTCGCCCTGATGCGCGGTCATGAATTTTTCCTGCTTTGGCGCGCCAAGGCAGACGAACAGCGCGGCGGGGGCAGCGGCATTGATCGCGCGGACGGCCGCCGTCTCATCCTGAAAATACCCATCAGCCGTGCCGCAGACAACCAGACCCGGATAGCGCCGCTTCAGATTCTCCGCCGCTTTCTCCCCAATCCCCGGCTTGCTGCCGAGCAGATAGAGCGGCAGGCCATGCTCTGCAAGGTACGCGCACAGCCGGTCGGCGAAATCGATGCCCGCAACCTTTTCCTTGAGCGGACGCCGAAGTATCTTTGCGCCGAGCACGATTCCGCTGCCATCCGGCAGCACAAGATCGGCTCCATTGAGCAGCGCCCGCAGCGCTTCATCGTGCATCGCCTCATAGACGATCTCCGCATTCGGCGTCACGGCATAGGATGCGCCGGGCTGCGCAAGCAGCGCCGCGGCGCGCTCCACCGCCTCATCCATCGTCACATTATCAAATCCCACGCCCATTACATCGACGCGCATTTCGTTCCCTCCGGCAGCATGGTCTTTTTATCTAAACGCCTGCGCGCCGATATGCGCAGGTATCATAAGCTATTATACCATGACCGCAGGTCATGGTAT
>CAZJBT010000121.1:0-5872 GCA_964544345.1 uncultured Oscillospiraceae bacterium | reverse complement strand
GGGCTTCACACAGGATGCTGCGGAGGATCTGCGCGGCATCTACGGCGCGTGCCAGACGCTGTTCAATATGCCTTCGGCGTTCATTACGCCGATCACCATCAGCGTCATCCCTGCCATCACCTCACACCTGACAATGAAAAATCGCACCGGCGCGCTCAGGGTCGAGGAATCCGCCGTGCGCATCATGGCGCTGCTCGCGCTGCCGTGCGGTATCGGCCTGTCCGTGCTCGCAGCGCCGATCCTTCAGATGCTCTACGGCTACACCGGCGACACGCTCACCACCGGCACGCCGCTCATGGCGATCCTCGGCGTGTGCGTCATCTTCAACTGTCTGGTGCTGCTCACGAACGCCATTATGCAGGCACACGGCGACGTGCTCACGCCGGTCATCCATATGCTCATCGGCGGCATTGTGAAGATCATTGTCAACTACATCTTAGTAGGTCGGCCCAGCATCAATATCACCGGCGCGCCGATCGGCACACTCACCTGCTACATCGTCATCACAGCGCTCAACCTTATTGCAATGCGCTACAAGATGAAGCGCACGCCGCGCGTGCTGACCACGATGGTCAAGCCGCTGCTCGCCACCGCGGCGATGGCGCTGGCCGCGTATATCTCCTACGACGTGCTTCACACCTTTCTCTCCTCTCAAACCATCGCCTGCCTCGGCGCGATCGTCTGCGCAGTCGTGGTGTACGCCGTATTCGTCATTGTGCTGCGCATCATCACGATAGACGACTGCATGCTGCTGCCAAAGGGCGAAAAAATCGCCAAAGCCCTGCATATCCGCTGAAATTTCCCCAAAACGCTTGCGAAGAGGACTCAGATATGATAGATTTTGCTTTGAAAGAACACTATGGCTTCGACGATCTCGTCGAAATCGTCCGTCTGCTCCGCGCGCCGGGCGGCTGCCCGTGGGACGGCGAGCAGACGCATCGATCCATCCGCCGCAATTTTATCGAAGAGGTCTACGAGGTCTGCGAGGCCATTGATGAAGACGACCCTGCGCACCTGTGCGAGGAACTGGGCGACGTACTGCTGCAGGTCGTCTTTCACGCCGACATCGAGCGCGCCGCGGGTCGGTTTGACCTAGGCAGCGTCTGCGACGGTATCTGCAGGAAGCTGATCCTGCGGCACCCGCATGTGTTTGGCGCTGTGCACGCCGACACGACCGAGCAGGTGCTCAGCAACTGGGATGAGATCAAGCGGAGGGAAAAGGGGCAAGCGACCTATACCGACACATTGCGCGCCGTGGCCGTCTCGCTGCCGGCGCTCTGGCGTGCGGACAAGCTTCAGAGCAAGGCCGCGAAGGCCGGCTTTGCCTGGCCGGACGCCAAGTGCGCGCTCGATAAGCTCTCCGAGGAGGTCGAAGAGCTGAACCGCGCCGCTGCCGGCAAGGGCGACCCGGCCGAGGAGCTGGGCGACGTGCTCTTTGCCGCTGTCTGCGCAGGCCGCTTTTTTTCAGCCGATCCCGAAGCGGCGCTGACCGCCGCCTGCGAGAAGTTCATTCGCCGCTTTGCGCGGATGGAGGAAAAATGCGCGCAAGGCGGGCGCTCACTTTCGGAATTAACCCCGGAAGAACAGGGTAAACTGTGGGACGAGATCAAACACGAGCCGGATGGTTCGGAACCGTTGGATTAAGGAATTTGCAGAAGGAGAATCGACCATGAACAAGACTGAACTCATCGCGACGGCGGCCGAGAAAGCGGGTCTGTCCAAGAAGGACACCGAGAAGGCGCTCTCCGCCGTCCTCGAAACCGTGACGCAAGCGCTTTCCTCCGGCGAGAAGGTCTCTCTCGTCGGCTTTGGCACGTTTGAGACAAAGCAGCGCAACGCGCGCATGGGCCGCAACCCCAAGACCAAGGAGGAGATCCGCATCCCCGCATCAAAGGCTCCCGTCTTTAAGGCCGGCAAGGCGCTCAAGGAAGCTGTGGCCGAATAAGCATCACTCCGGCGGTCAGGCTCTGTCCGCCGGAGTTTTCCTGTGGAAAGGAGAATCGATATGCGTCTGGATAAATACCTGAAGGTCTCGCGTCTCATCAAGCGGCGCACCGTTGCCAACGAGGCGTGCGACAATGAGCGCGTCTTTGTCAACGGCCGCCCGGCTCGCGCCTCGTACGACGTGAAGATCGGCGACCGGATCGAGATCCGCTTCGGCGCGAAAACGCTCAGTGTCGAGGTGCTGCAGGTCGCAGAAGCTGTCCGCAAGGACGACGCGGTCGCTATGTACCGCGAGCTGTGAGCCGCTTTTGCCGTTTCGCCTACGGCGCGCTGTCTTGCTTCGAAATAATTTTGGACATTTCCACTGCGGTTACGCATTGACGGTTTTGGCACGTTATGCTAAAATCAAGGTAATTGAATCGACGCTTTTTGTGACTGACGGATCCGTGGGCCACCACATGGGAGCAGAAAGCTGGTAAATGCCGACCGTCTGGGCAGTCCTTTCCTTTGCTGGGACGGGACTGTCTTTTTTGCTTTTACAGAAAGGATGGATTTCATGAAAAAAGTCGCGGTCATCATGGGCTCCGACAGCGACCTGCCTGTTGTGCAGGGCGCCATTGCACAGCTCAAAAAATTCGGCGTGCCGTTTGAGGCGCACGTCATTTCCGCACACCGCACCCCCGCCGCGGCCGAGGCCTTCGCAAAAAGCGCCGCGGCGAATGGCTTCGGCGTCATCATTGCCGCCGCCGGCAAGGCCGCGCATTTGGGCGGTGTGCTTGCTGCCTACACGACGCTGCCGGTCATCGGCCTGCCGATCAAAACATCCATGATGGGCGGGCTGGACAGCCTGCTCTCCATCGTGCAGATGCCAAAGGGCATCCCGGTCGCGACCGTCGGTGTCGACGCCGCCGACAACGCCGGCATACTCGCCGTGCAGATGCTCGCGCTCAGCGAGCCGGCTCTATCTGAGGCGCTAGCCGATCACAAGAAAACCATGGCGGATGAAGTCGCCGCAAAAGATACAAAATTACAGCAGGAGGTCTGAACAGCATGGAAAAGATGCAGCAGCTTTATGAGGGCAAAGCCAAAAAGGTTTTTGCCACTGACGACCCGAATCTCGTGATCGTCGACTACAAGGACGACGCGACCGCATTCAACGGTGAGAAAAGGGGCACCATCGTCGGCAAGGGCGTCATCAATAACAAAATGAGCAACCACCTGATGAAAATGTTAGAAGGAGAGGGCATTCCAACGCATTTCGTCGAGCAGCTCTCCGACCGCGAGGCTCTGGTCAAGAAAGTCTCCATCGTCCCGCTGGAGGTCATCATCCGCAACATCTCCGCCGGCTCGTTCGCCAAGCGCTACGGCGTTGAGGAAGGTATCGTGTTTGATGCACCGACCATCGAGTTCTCCTACAAGAACGACGAGCTGGGCGACCCGCTGATCAACGAGTACCACGCGCTTGCGCTGAAGCTCGCGACGAAAGAGGAGATCGACACCATCAAGTCCATGGCCTTCAAGGTCGACGCGATCCTTGTCCCGTTCATGAAAAACCTGAACATCGACCTGGTCGACTTCAAGCTCGAGTTTGGCCGTCTGCCGGACGGCACCATTGTCCTGGCCGATGAGATCTCTCCGGATACCTGCCGCCTGTGGGACTGCGACACCCACGAAAAGCTCGACAAAGACCGCTTCCGCCGCGATATGGGCGGCGTTGAAGACGCATATCAGGAGGTCATGCACCGCCTGATGGGCGAGAAATAAGAGATCCTGGATTCGGAGGAAAACAGATGAACGGAATGATCCATGAGGAGTGCGGCGTCTTTGGCGTGTTCTGTCCCGAGACAAGCGACGTGGCGCGCACCGTCTACTACGGCCTCTATGCGCTGCAGCACCGCGGCCAGGAAAGCGCCGGCATCGTGGTCAACGACGACGGCCTGTTCCGCTCGTACAAGGAGGTCGGCTTGGTCAACGATGTGTTCACGCCGGAGCGCATGGACGAGCTTGGTCTCGGCAACATCGCCATCGGCCACGTCCGCTATGGCACCACCGGCACCGACGGCCGGCTCAATGCACAGCCTATCGTGGTCAACCATGTGAAGGGTCGCATGGCTCTCGCGCACAACGGCAACCTGACCAACTCGTTCGAGCTGCGCGAGGAGCTGGAGCTGCAAGGCTCCATCTTTCACACGACCTCCGACACCGAGGTCATCTCGTATATCATCACCAAGGAGCGTCTGAGCGCGCCCTCTATCGAGCAGGCCGTCAATCAGGCGATGCACCGCATCAAGGGCGCTTATTCCCTTTGCATCATGTCGCCGTCGAAGATGATCGCCGTACGCGACGAGAATGGCTTCCGCCCGCTGTGCTACGGCCAAACGGGCGACGGCAGCTATATCGTCGCGTCCGAGACATGCGCGCTCGACGCAGTCGGCGCGAAATTCATCCGGGATCTCGATCCCGGTGAGATTGTTGTCTTTGAGAAAAACGGCGTGCGCGCGATCCGCGACCACTGCGGCAAGGCGCCGCGCTCGTTCTGCGTGTTCGAGTATATCTACTTCGCACGGCCTGACTCCACCATCGACGGCTACTGCGTCCATGAGGCGCGCCAGCGTGCCGGCGCGTTCCTTGCCAAGGCGCACCCGGTCGAGGCCGATATCGTCATCGGCGTGCCCGATTCCGGCCTGGACGCCGCAGTCGGCTACTCGCGCGAGTCCGGCATCCCCTATGGCATCGGCTTCATTAAGAACAAATATATCGGCCGCACCTTCATCTCACCCGGCCAGAAGTCGCGTGAGGATAAGGTTCGCATCAAGCTCAACCCGATCGCCAGCGTCGTGCGCGGCAAGCGCGTCGTGCTCATCGACGATTCCATCGTCCGCGGCACCACGTCCGCGCGCATCGTCCGTCTCATCCGTGAGGCGGGCGCGAAGGAGGTCCACTTCCGCGTCTCCGCTCCGCCGTTCCGCAACCCCTGCTTCTACGGCACAGACATCGACTCGCGCGAAAACCTGATCGCGAACAACCACACCATCGAGGAGATCGCTGAAATCATCGGCGCAGACACCCTGGGCTACCTCAGCATGGAAGACGTCGTGCATCTGGCGAGCGACGAGGACATCGGCTTCTGCACGGGCTGCTTTTCCGGCAGCTATCCGACCGAGGTTCCGACCAAAGTCCGTAAGAACCGCTTTGAACAGAAAATTTCCGAAAGCGAGGGCAAAGCATGAAAGCAAGCCAGAGTGAAAGCTACAAGGCAGCCGGCGTCGACATCACCGCCGGATACGAGTCTGTGGAGCTGATGAAAAAGCATATTGCGCGCACCGTCATTCCCGGCGTCGTCTCCGACATCGGCGGCTTCGGCGGCCTGTTCCAACCGGAGCTGGCCGGCATGAAGGAGCCTGTCCTCGTCTCCGGCACCGACGGTGTCGGCACCAAGCTGAAAATCGCCATGCTGATGGATCAGCATGACTCCATCGGCATCGACTGCGTCGCCATGTGCGTCAACGACATCATCTGCTGCGGCGCAAAGCCGCTGTTCTTCCTCGACTATATCGCCTGCGGCAAAAATGTGCCGGAGAAGATCGCGGCCATTGTCGCCGGCGTGGCGGAGGGCTGCGTGCAGTCCGGCTGCGCCCTCATCGGCGGCGAGACGGCCGAGCATCCCGGCATGATGCCCGAGGACGAATACGACCTCGCCGGCTTTGCCGTCGGCATCGTGGACAAGGCTAAGATCATCGACAAAAGCTCCGTCAAGCCCGGCGACGTGATGCTTGCGCTGCCGTCATCCGGCGTACACTCGAACGGCTTCTCGCTTGTCCGCAAGGTTTTTGACGTCGAGCACGCCGACCTGCGCACGCCGCTCGAGGTGCTCGGCGGCAAAAGTCTCGGCGAAGCGCTGCTTGCGCCGACGAAGCTCTATGTCAAG
>CAZJBT010000120.1:0-5901 GCA_964544345.1 uncultured Oscillospiraceae bacterium | reverse complement strand
ACATAGCCTTCCTCGTAGATCTCTTCCTTGATGGTCTGGATCCAGTAGACGGCTTTGACATACTTCTTGCCGTTTTCCTCGTACTTGTCGGTGACATAGCTCTTGATCCAGATCAGGTCGCCGACCATACCGTGGGTCGTGATCTGTTTGCCCTTGAGCTGCGGAACGAGGTCGATGTAGCTGTCAGGATCCGGGAAGTCGGGAACATCGTTCTCGTAGCCGGGCAGGATATTCATAATTCTCCATGCCACGGTATCGAGCTTTGCGTTGTTGCCGATCCAGTTCTGCGCGGCACGGCAGACATAGTAGATCGGCATATGGTTGTAGAAGCACGGACGATGATTCTTGACAAAGCCGTCCTCCAGGTGGCCAACGCCGTTCATCTCATGATACTCACCAGTCTCCTCATCGTGCAGGAGCGCCTTGGACATGAACGGATCGTTCATGAGCACCTTCAGCGACGGCGAACCGATCTCGCCAAGGCCGTGGTACTTGATCTGGTCGAGGTGGGTAACCGGGCCTTCGATGAACTCGAACGGCTCGTCGCCGATGTTGACGTTCTCCCAGTAGACGGGATCGTCATGCGGCTTGGTCTCCTTGGCCCAGACAGCCTTGATAAACTCCCAATCGGCGTCGGTATACTTGTGGCGCGGGCGCAGATCCCACCAGGCCGGGCATTCCCAAGTCGGAACCGGCGTCGGGTTGCGCTTTTCGGGGTCGGTGTGGCGGCGCAGGGACTCCTTGACACGGTCATAGGAGGAGGTGACCAGCTCGCCGTTCTGGTTGAACACGCGGCCGCTGCCATAGATGGCGAACGTGCGCAGCTCGCTGCCGTCGACGGTCAGATCCTCGACCTCGCGGTGGTCGCAGACCGGGTAGAGCGTGTCGCCCGGGTAGACCGGCGCGTGGAATTTCACGACGTGGTTCAGGCCGGAAATGACCAGATTGTCCCGCAGCTCGGGCGGCATAGCCTCGGCGTTGCCGTCGCCAAAATTCTGCGCGATGGGAAGCGCCGGCGTGGTCTTGTAGCCATGCGCCTGCGCGTAGGCTTCGTCGTTATAGAGCGGGTTCTCGGGGTCAAAGTTCGAGGTCTCATAGGCGACCTCCCACGGCTTCAGCTCCTTCTGAGCAAAGTGACCCTCGCCGACGCCGGGGACGTCCTTCAGTTCGCCGGCCGCAAGTTTGACCGCATCGATCGGGCCGCGCTCATTGATGGCCTTGCATTTGGCAACATAGCCATCGAGCACCTTCTGATCTTCCTCAGAATATTGACCGCGGTAAAAAACATCAAATTCACTCATGTAATGTTACCTCCCTGGTTTTCACTCATAGTATTTATTATATACGCAAATGATTAGAAATGGAATACTTTTTTGTATATTTGCGAACATTTTTAAAAAGAGGCGCCGCCCGGCGAGCCTGGGCGGCGCCTGATGGGCTGGAATCAATCTGCGAAAGTGCAGTAATACGGGTTGCAGATTTCGCCGGTCAAAGCCGTAAATTCCGCGATGTAGCTGCGATAGCAGTAGGCGTTGTTGATGTTCGCGATCGGCACAGCGTAGCACTTGTCATAAATCAACTGCTGCGCAGCAGTATAGGCCGCAGCACGGATCTCGGGATCCATTGTCGTCGAGCCCTGATGAATCAGCTCCTGCAGTTCATCGTCATGGATGATGGTGGACACGTCGGTACCGTTCTCGTCGATCTTGTCGAAGAGCTGCGCGGCGTCGTACGCGCCGCCGCCGGTGCCGGTCAGGGTGATGTCGGCCTGGCCTTCACGGAGCATCGGGATCGCCGTCGGCATGACATACGCCTCGATGTTGACGGTGATGCCGACCGCCGCCAGATACGCTTGGACAGCCTCGGCCACGAGTTGGTCGGTCGTGGTGTTCATGATGATCATACGAAGCACGATATCGCCGTCGGAGTAGCCCTCCTGCGCAAGCAGCTCACGCGCCAGATCGGGATTATATTCGTAGGAGCCGACCGGTACATAGTACGACGCGCTGTCGTTCATATTCGACTGCTGCACCGTGGCCAGGATGCCGTAAGCCGCGTCAATGCAGCCCTGCTTGTCGATGGCGTAAGCGACGGCCTTGCGGACGTTCTCATTCTGGAACGCTTCGACATAGTCGCACAGGGCGAGCATCTTGAAGTCAAACGCAGAGGTGATAACGAGGGTCGTGTCTGATTCCTCGCCTCTCTGGATACGCTCGGCGTCGGAGGAGAGAATGTTCATTGCGACGTCCAGCTCACCGGACTGATAGGCGATAAACTCGTTGGCCGAATCGGCAAAGTACTTGTAAGTGACCTCTTTGGCCTCGGCAACGCCCTTCCAGTAGTCCTCACGAGCCGCGAGCTTGGTATAGGCGCCGTCAACGTTCTCCGTGACGGTGTACGCGCCGGAGGTGACGGGGCTGCTCCACCAATCCTCGGCCGTCGCAGACTCAGCAAAGGCCTTCGGATAGATCCAGGTCGTAGCGAGCGTGTACTCGATCTGCGCGTAGATCTCCTTCATGACCATGACAAAAGTCTGATCATCCGGGCAGGAGGAAGCCTCAAGGTCGATGTCCTCGTAGTACGAGGCCGACATGCTGGTGGAGTTGGCGACAGTGTACAGAACATAGTAAATATCCTCCGAAGTGATCGGGGAACCATCGGAGAAGGTGATACCATCACGCAGATGGAACGTGCAGGTCAGATAATCGTCCGACCACTCCCAGCTCTCGGCCAGGCAGGGAACCAGCTCATTGGTGCCGGGCTGCATCTCGATCAGCGTATCATAGACAGCGCGCAGCGCAGGGGACTGGCTGTCGATCGGGTTGAAGCCAGCGATCGCGGTGTTGGTACCGATGGTCAGCGTACCTTCCGCGGTTTTGCGGACAAAGGAGTCGTCCTGCTCCGCGACCGTGACATCCTTGCCGCCGGAGCTGAAATCGGTTCCCTGGTTATCCGCCGGCGCCTCATTGTCTCCCGGGTCGTCCGCCTGGCTGTTATCCGGCGTCGTTACGCCATCGTTCTGATTGCCTGTACCATCGTCCGAGGTCTTGTCTTCATCCGAAGAGCAGGCCGCCAGCACAGAGAACACCATCGCCAGCGCAAGAAGCAGGGCAAGCAGTTTGCTGAATTTTTTCACGAGTCGTTCCTCCTAATTCAATATTACAGCTATCCTTAGCTGATGCTGATGTACGTGGAATACGGCGGCCGCGGATCACCGGACACCGTGAAGAAGTAGTCCTCCACCAGATCGGCCATAAAGCACTTGGCCTTGAGGATATCGCGCGGGAGCGGACGGTGCTCAAAATCATAATGCCACATCGCGCAGCCGGGCTTGCCGATATCCATCGGGTCGCCGCGCATCATGACGAAATTCTCGCCGAAGCTGTCCTCGTCCTTGATCTCGGCGAGCTTTTTGAGCGCCTTCATCTGTTTCTCCGTGAACTTGGCAAACGCCTCGTCGTTCGGGTTCTCAAGGTACTTGCCGAGCAGCACCTGCGCCTGGTCGAGGTTGACGCCGAGCAGATCGGACAGCGAGTCGACCGACGTGTGGCGCATCTCCTTGCCGCAGGTGGCAAATTTTCCGACGGTGCGGATGTCATTGACGCGCATCAGCTCCTCCATGATCTCCAGCGAGCCGATGGCCTCCTTCGGGCCGACGCCGCAGCCGCCGTAGGTGACGAACACGAAGCCGTAGATCGTCTTGGTCATCCTGCCCTGTACGCCCGGCGCGCGGCAGCCGGCGACGACGCCCGGGATGCCCGGCTCATCCTGCGGGCCATGGCCGCCCTTCTGATCTTCCTCATGGCGCGCCTTCAGCCACTTTGGGCCGCCCTGCAGAAATTTGTTGCTCTGCAGACCCATGACCTCGTACAGCTCCTTGTACGGCAGACCCGCAATGATCGGGCTGCCAAGGCCGACGAGATCATACTCCTCAACATGAACCGGGTTCGCATCCCAATCGCGCCCCGGGACGATCTTCACATAATCGACGGCAAATCCGTTCTCCTCGCAGACTTCACCGAACGCCTTGCCGATTTGTTCTGTATTGCCGGTCATTGAGCTGTAGATAATCAACGCTTTTCGTTTTGCCATTAGAACTTGGCTCCTTTCGATTCCGCCATTTTGCACAAACGGTAGTATTATTTTAACATTTCGTCTGCGAAAAGTGTAATACAAGTTGCAGATTACCCTTTTTGTTCGCTATCAGAAACGCTAACTTGCAATTTTGCTCTCTTCTGTGATATACTACTGTAATACACTACAAATGGTAATCTATTTTCCGCCCAGTACGCAGCTTTTCAGGAAGGGAGGCAGTATGGAACTTCGGCAGCTCAAGTATTTTTCCGCCGTCGCCGAGCAGCTCAGCTTTACCAACGCAGCGGCCAAGCTGTTCGTCTCACAGTCAGCCGTCAGCCAGCAGATCTCCGCGCTCGAAGCGGAGCTTGGCGTCCAACTGCTCGTCCGTGACAAGCACGCCGTCTCGCTGACGCAGGCCGGCGCAGAGCTTTACCAGAACCTGCAGTCCATTCTATCCTCGCTCGACAATGCTGTCGAAGCCGCACAGGTCACGAACCGCGCCCGGCACTATGCCGCGCGCATGACCATCGGCATCCAGATCAGCATCAATATCAGCCAGTCTCTTACCCCGCTACTGCGCGCGCTCGAGGCGACGCAGGATGAATTTCCTTTCCTCATCATCGACGTGATCGAGGTTCCGTTCGACCAGGTGGAGCCGGTGCTGCTCTCCGGGCGAGCCGATGCAGTGATCTCGCTCAACCCGGTCGGGAAAAAAACGCCGTTTTCCAAGAATATCCGATGCCAGACACTGTTTGAAGAATGTCTGATGCTCTCCATCGCCAAGCGGCGCCTGGCTGCAGATTACACGAGCGCACGGCCTGAAGTCCGCGAGCTGCTCTCCCGTTATCCGCTCAATGTCGTCAGCGGCGACAGCGGCCTGATCGAGCAGATCTTCATGATCTACCGGCACTACGATCTGCTGCCGAAGCTCAACTACCACACCAATGAGCTGCAGCCCATGCTGCGCACCCGTCTCGGCTATGGCTTGAGCCTGACGCCCGCAACGCTGATGCACGACGCGGACAACGACGAATTTTTGGAGTATTTTGACCCCGGCACCGACAATGCGTATGTGACACGCAACCTGCTCTGGTGTGCAGACAATGTCTCCGCTCCGTTGGAGTTCCTGCTCGGGCAGCTCTTTTCCGGCGTATCATGAAGCAGCGGAGCCGCCCTGAGCGCAAGGCTCAGAGCGGCTCGATCGAACAAAAAAACCGGACTGGCAGAGCCAGTCCGGTTTTTCCATATACTTAAACTGAATCAGGACGTGGCAACCAGGCCGCCATCCGGGTAGATGGAGTTGGAGGTCACGAAGTCGGCAGCCGGGGAGGCCAGGTACATAACGGTACCGACGATATCGGACTCGTAGCCGATACGCATAGCCGGCTCGCCAGCAGCGATGTTGTTGCGGACGGTCTCATCGGGCGGCAGCAGGCCGACCATCATCGGGGTATAAGTAATGGTCGGGCCGACCAGGTTGACCTGGATGTTCGGGCGGAGGTCAGCCGCGAACGCCTTGGTCAGCATCTCGACAGCGCCCTTGGTGGTGTTGTACGGGACGTTGCCGTTACCGCCGTTGGCGACAGCACGGATGCCGCGGACGGAGCCGATGTTGATGATCTTGCCATAGCCCTTGTTCGGGGTGGCCTTGCCGGACTCGAACTCGGACTCGGGAACCTGCGCCTCGCCGTCGAGGTTGTTGTTCTTCATCCAGTTGCCGAAGTACTTGCAGGTGAACATCAGAGAGGTGATGTTGGTGTTCAGCATGCCGTTCCAGACGTTGGTGTCGATCTCCCAAGACCACATCTTCTTGTTGTAGCCCTG
>CAZJBT010000119.1:0-5961 GCA_964544345.1 uncultured Oscillospiraceae bacterium | reverse complement strand
GTCACGACGAGCATGGTCATGCCGCTGGATGCAAGTGTCCGCATGACGGAGAGCACCTCACCGACCATCTCGGGGTCGAGCGCACTGGTCGGCTCGTCGAACAGGAGCACCTCCGGCTCCATGGCGAGCGCGCGTGCGATGGCCACGCGCTGCTTCTGCCCGCCGGAGATCTGGCGTGGCTTGGCGTTGACATAGGGCGCCATACCGACCTGCTCTAAGTATTTCATCGCGTTTGCCTTCGCGTCTGCCTTGCTCTTTTTCAAAACCTTGACCTGGCCGGCTGTGCAGTTTTCGAGCACTGTCATATTGTTGAACAGGTTAAAAGACTGAAACACCATGCCGACCTTGGCGCGGTAGGCGGGAGCCTTGACGCCGCGCTCGACCATGTTCTTCCCGTGGAACAAGATCTCGCCGGATGTGGGCGTTTCGAGCAGATTGATGCAGCGAAGCAGGGTCGATTTGCCCGAGCCGGATGCGCCGATGATGCTTGTCACATCGCCCGCATTCACAGTGAAATCGATGTCCCGCAGGACTTCGTTTCTGCCGAAGGTCTTGGAGAGATGTCTGATCTGTAAAATCGGTTCACCCATGTTAGCGCTCTCCTCTCCTGTCTTGATTTTTGTTCCATTTTGCATCGCGCGCTGTTTTTTCATACTCGCGGCTGCGTTCGTCGAAGTTGCTGCCGCGACCCGGGTGGTTGTAGGTACCGGCCGTCATGGTGAGCTGATCGGTTTGTACCAGGTCGTAGTGATCTGCGCCGTCCATAAAGCGCTCAAGCCAGCGGAGCAGGATGGATGCGATCAGCGTCATGCACAGATATCCGGCCATTTCTACCGTAGCGGACGGGAAGTAAAGGTATGTCGCGCCGACCGCCGCGCGGTGAACGGCGAAGAACTCCGTGAAGCTGATGATGAACATCACAGACGTGTCTTTGATGTTGATGATGAAGTTGTTGCCGATCTGCGGCAAAATGTTGCGGATGGCCTGCGGCAGGATGACGCTCAGCATAGTCTGTACATGGTTCATGCCGATGGCCTTTGCCCCCTCGGTCTGACCCGGGTCGATCGAGAGGATGCCGCCGCGTACAGTTTCTGCCATATAAGCGCCCGTGTTGATCGAGACGACGAAGATGGCCGCTGACCAGACGCTGCCAAAGCGCACGGCGTTGTTTGAAAAGTAGGGGAGACCATAGTACAGAAACACAGCCTGCAGCACCATCGGCGTGCCGCGGAAGATCTCGACGTAGACGCGGATGATCACGCGGATGAGCGCGAGGACGAAGCGCTTGATGGGATGGTCGGATTTCGTGCGTGGGATGGTTTGCAGGATACCGCAGGCAAAGCCGATCAGGCATCCGATCGCGGTGGCGATCAGCGCGAGAATCAGCGTGTTTTTCATGCCGTTGAGATAGGCGCCGCCATAGTCGTCAAGCAGCTTGCCGATGTCGCCGAACAACTGAGAAAATTTCGACACAAAGAACGCTCCTTCCTCTTGATTAAAGTTTAGAAATGGGGAAAAGGCGAGGGGCGATCGGCGTCCCTCGCCTTATTTGCAGTCAGATCATTCGCTCAGCGGCTGGATCGCGATGGCCTCGTCCATCAGTGCGTTGAAATCGTCGGCGGTCATTTCGGAGAGTACGTCGTCGATCGCTTCCTTGAGAACAGTGTTGCCCTTTGTGACAGAGACGCCGATGTTGATTTCGCCCTCGTCGACCTCAAAGCCGTCGTCAGAGTCGGAGAAGTCAAGGATGGTCATGTCAGGATAAGCAGCGCATGCGCCGAGCGCGGTCGGCATGTCGGTGCAGATGAAATCGACGGTGTCGGTCTCGAGCGCCATCAGCATCGCCGGTGCGGTTTCAGCGGCGGTCTGGATCTCAGCGCCTTCGATCTGCGGAAGCATATCGGTGTACCAGACGGTGGCGATCTGCGCGGTGCAGGTTCCGCCGGCGAGGTCGGACAGACCCTTGGCGGAGGCAAACGGGCTGCCCTGCTTGGTGACGCAGACGATGGATGCGTAGAAGTACGGGCCGGCAAAGTCGACCTGCTCCATACGGTCTTCCGTCATAGACTGGCCGGCGATGACCGCGTCATAGATGCCGGTCTGCACGCCTGGCACCAAGGAGTCCCAGTCGGTGCGGATGACCTCAAGCTCCCAGTCATTGGCCTCGCAGATCTTCTTGGCGATCATAATGTCATAGCCGTTGACATATTCGCCGTCGGCGCCAGAGATCGGAACAGCGCCGTTGGAATCGTCATACTGCGTCCAGTTATACGGCGCATAGGCGCACTCCATGGCGATGGTCAGTACGCCGTCCTCCACACCGGATGCGGCAGAATCGCCGCCGCACGCGGCCAGACTGAGAATCAAGGTCAGCGCTAGCAGGAGAGAGAGAAATTTCTTCATTTGGGATTACACCTTTCCAAAAATGTAGGGGTCAGAGAGCCATAAAAAATGAACCGCCTGTGTCAAGCGGTTCATGAAGAGAAAACAGATGGTGCGATCCCACCGGTTCGACCCTTGATAGCGCTTCACACGAAAACCATGTGACAGTCCGCAGGGTATTTCCCGGCGACCCAGCCATCCCGGAGCCAGGCAGCCCCGAAACGCTTCGGCGAAGGAGCCTTTCACGCCGGACAGATGCCTGTCTCATCCGACGGTACTCATCGACTTCGCGCCTCTATCGAGCGATTCAATTTTCTATATCCTATCATGTGCGCGAGCCGCTGTCAACTGTCTCCGGCAGAGCGAATGAAAAATTTGTCAAACTTCACAGAGAAGTTTTTTCCCGCTATGGCTCATTTTATGGTATAGTACAAGAAAACAGACAAATGCTTGATAGCAGAGAATGGAGGGATTTGATGCAGGCTGCTGAACTTGCTGCCCTCGACTGGATCCAGACGGTTTTCCGCTGCGCGTTTCTTGACAAGCTCCTGCCCGCAGTGAGCCAAATCTGCAACCATGGGGAGGTTTGGGTCGTGCTTGCGCTGCTGTTGCTCTTGATCCCGCGCACGCGCCGTCTGGGGCTGGGGCTGGCCATCGCGCTTCTGATCGACTTTGTGTGCTGCAACCTGGTGCTGAAGCCGCTGATCGCGCGCAGCCGCCCGTGTGACGTCAATACAGCGATCGAGCTTCTCGTTAAGCGACCGCATGACTACTCGTTCCCATCTGGGCATACGGCCGTCTCGTTCACTGCGGTCGCGGCGCTCTTCTGCGCGCGCAGCAAGCTGTGGATTCCGTCGTGCGTGCTCGCGGTCGTGATCGCGTTTTCACGGCTGTACCTCTATGTCCATTGGCCGACTGATATTCTCGGCGGGCTGGTTCTCGGCATTGCGGCCGGCTGGGCCGGCTGGCACCTGTTCATCTGGCTCGAACGCAGGGTGAAGAGACGATCTGCATAAAGACATCCCGGCGCAGCTACTGCGCCGGGATGTTTTTTTACTGGATGTGAGCATGGTTGTTGATGTGATCGATGCAGTAGCAGTAATAGCCGTTGCAGCGCGAACAGTAACGGAACTCCAGATCGGGGTATTCGGTATCTGTGCGGCCACAGACGGTGCACTTGTGGTGATACGGCTTCTGGCCGCTGTCCGACTGATAGGAGCTGGCCCAGTTGACGTTTGGCGCGGCGTTCTTTTGGCGGCGCTGCTGCATGGTACTGCGCTTTTTTGCGAATCCCGAGGTGCTCGGCTCGCCGTTGAGTGAAAAGACGTTTTTCACGTCCGAGCCGAAGAACAGGAAATAGTTGAGCAGCGGAACGATCTCATAGAGCACGCCGAACAGCGCTGCAAGCGGCGCGACGAGCAGATAGCGCCACAGGCATTGCACGATCCCGACCGCCAGCATCGCGAAGTAAAACCAGGCCAGATATTTCATCCGCAGCGGGATGATAAAGAAAAGAAGCACCCTGTTTTCCGGGTAGAGCGTGGCGAATGCAAGTAGCAGCGAGAGGTTCAAATAGGTTCCGGTGAGGGTGAGCGCGCCGAAGATCAAGCCGACCACGTCGATCATCAAAACGCCGCACAGGTAGTAGAGATTGAACTTGAACAGACCCCAGTTCGACTCGATGATACGGCCGATTTGATAGTAGAAGAACAGCATGATAAGTTCCAGAAAGAAATACTGGTCGCCTGACGGAATGATGATCCAGGTGAGCAGACGCCAGATCTGCCCGTGCAGGATCTTGCTGCGGCTGAAGGCGAGCCAGCCCACGGCCTTGCCGCTCGGGTCAATCTGCAAGAGCAAATAGACAAGCACGGTCGCAATGGCGATCCAGAGCATCAGATTCGGAATGCCCTTGCCGCGATGCCGATAGCAAAGCCGCTCAAAATTGCGGCGTAAATTCTTCAAATGATACCACTCCCTCGGTAAATTATATCCATTTTATCGCTTCGTCTGGGAAATGTCTATGGCGAATCTGTAAACTTTATGGTATGATAGCGGCAAAGAGCTATCATACCCGTGCATGTCGGGGCTTTGTGCCAACGCGCTGAGATTTTAAATCCCGGCCACGCGCGCGAAGCGCAAAATGGCACATCGGAATGAATCAATTGGAGGCAGAATTATGTCGATCATCCGCGATCCGTCGCTTGCGGCGCACGGCCGAACAAAAATCGAATGGGTGCAGGATTTTATGCCGGCGCTCTCATCGATCCGCGCGCGCTTTGAGCGTGAAAAGCCGTTTGCCGGCCGCCGCATCGCCATGTCCATCCACCTCGAGGCCAAGACGGCCTATCTCGCACTGTGCCTGCGGGCTGGCGGCGCAGAGGTGCATGCGACGGGCTGTAATCCGCTCTCTACACAAGACGATGTGGCTGCGGGCTTGGCGTCTATGGGAGTGAATGTCTATGCCTGGCATGGCGCTTCGGCGGAGGAATACACTGCCCATCTAAGCGCCGCGCTCTCGTGCCACCCGCACCTCATCATCGATGACGGCGGCGACCTGCTCGCGCTGCTCTCTGGCTCGTGCGCCGAGTACGGCGACTGCCTGATCGGCGGCTGCGAGGAGACGACGACCGGCGTGCACCGCCTGAAGGCTCGCGAAAGGGCAGGCGTGCTGCCATTCCCGATGATGAACGTCAATGACGCAAAGTGCAAGCACTACTACGACAACAAATACGGCACCGGTCAGTCGGTCTGGGACGCTGTTATGCACACGACGAACCTACTCGTTGCGGGCAAAACGGTGGTCGTGGCGGGCTATGGCTACTGCGGCCGCGGCATCGCCATGCGCGCAAAGGGCATGGGCGCGAATGTCATCGTCACGGAGATCGACGCGATCAAAGCGCTCGAAGCGACGATGGACGGTTTCCGCGTCATGCCGATGGCCGAGGCTGCGCCGGAGGGGGATCTGTTCGTCACTGCCACCGGCTGCCGCGACGTCATTACAAAAGAGCATTTTGCTGTGATGAAAGACAATGCTTTCCTGTCGAATGCCGGCCACTTCAACGTTGAGGTCAACGTGGACGAGCTGGCTGAGATGGCGGTGCGTGTCTATCCGCGCCGCGACGAGATCGTGGGCTATGTGCTGCCCGATGGCCGCACGCTCAACGTATTGGCCGAGGGCCGCTTGGTCAACCTGGCTTCCGGCAACGGTCATCCTGCTGAGATTATGGACATGAGCTTCGCGATTCAATCACTCGGGCTGGAATACCTCTTGCGCCATGAGGGCAAACTGGAGAAGAAGGTATACGATGTGCCGCCGGAGATCGACGATGCCGTTTCGCGTGTGAAGCTGAACGCGATGGGAATGAAGATCGACTGCTTGAGCAAGCAGCAGGAGGCGTACCTCTCCGGCTGGGAGGTTTGATGTGCAAATTGCCCCGAATCTGTTGACTTTAGCGCGGGATTTGGTATAATAGGTTCAATTGAATACCCCTTATCAAGAGTGGCGGAGGGACCGGCCCTATGAAGCCCGGCAACCTGCTTTTTGCAAGGTGCCAAATCCGGCGAAAAATCGACAGA
>CAZJBT010000118.1:0-6368 GCA_964544345.1 uncultured Oscillospiraceae bacterium | reverse complement strand
ATGAGCTGCACCGCAACCTTACATACAAAATACTTCCTTATCTGGCCCGTCCCAAAGCCCCGTCTGCTGTTTGTTTGTATCTGAGAGCGGCAGTACGGATCGCAGATGCGGAGTTTGGCTTCGACGCCGCCGGAGGCTCTTGCATGCAGGCGCGTATTGTGCTATGGTGAAGCTATCCTGAAAGCGTGCAAAGGAGGCGGCGTAATGCCGAAGTGCAGAATCACCGTGCTGAAATGCCTGTTTGACGAGGAATTGAAGTCACAGTACATCCGCGACGAAACCTATGGCCCTTGCCCGTATTTCAAGCCGGGCGATGTGATCGACTATGCCGGCGGCGAGAGACCGGAGGCGTTCGGCTGCTTTGTCGGCTGGCGCAGCATCGCCGACGAGGCGGCGAGTTTTGCCAGGGGAGAGAGCTTCATGGGCGGCGAACACATCCTCTGCTGCAATGACGGAGTGCGTCCTGTCATCTTCAAGCTGGAGGTCGTGGACTGAGCGCTGCGGAAAAGGAAGGAACCGGCCGGCTCTTCGGTAAAGCGCGGCGGTAAAGGGGCGGGAGCCGATCGGCTCCCGCCCCCGCTTTTTCGGCTCAGAGCCAGGTCGTGACGTTCTCTTTCCGCTTCGGTCGGAACGCCGGGATCTTTTCCGGATAGCCGACGAAGATCGCGGCCTTCAGCTCATAGCCTTCGGGGAGAAGCTTCGGCCGGAGCGCGGCGGATTCCGCGTCACGGAACAGATCGCGCGTAAATACGGTCGACCAGAGCGTGGCCAGACCGAGCGACGTCGCGGCGAGCATAAGGTTTTCCGCGGCCAGCACAGGATCAACATCCGGCCACTGGGCGTTTGGATCGCCGGAGATCAGGATGATCGCAGGCGCACCGCAGAAGTCGCCTTGGAACGGCCAGCGCATGACGGCCTCGGGCATCCCGGGGGCGGCCATGCTTTTTCCCTCTGGGAAGCCGGGCGGCGGCGTTTTCCCGGCGGCATCGCGCAGCGTGGCACGACCCTCCGGCGTGCGGATGATGGTAAAGCGCCAAGCCTGTGCGTTCTTGCCGTTCGGTGCGTATCTGGCCGCATCGACCAGCTCGCGCAGCAGCTCGTCGCTGACCGGCTGATTGGTGAAGCGGCGGCAGGAAAAACGGCTGTGGATGGTCTGGATCGTCTCGTTCATGGGGTCTCCTTCCCCGCCGCGCAACCGCGCGGCAATCTCTTATCTCACCGCAACCATACCATAACATTGCAGAGATTTCAATACTGCCAGACCGCCGCAAAGCCTGGATGCCGGGAAAAGCCGATGCGGCCCGACCAAGAATAGCGTGCTCGATCTATGCTCGGCTGCCGATCTGGGACGCGCAAGCGTCCCGGCGTTTTGCGGCTTCGCTCTTTTTCTCGCGGACGGGCTGGTATCATAGAGCAGAGCGCACAAAACGGCGGAAGATTTTGGAGATACACTAGAAAAGTACGGTTTTTGGGACAGAAAAATACAAACAAATGTTTGATTTACGCTGGAAGATATGATATACTCTGCTCGTACCTGACAGGAGTGTGCGGATTTTTTGGTTGGAGGTAGAGAATTTGATTGAAAGAGGAGTATTGATCCGCTGGGGCTACCGTGTCACACAGTGTGAGCGGGACGATCCGGTCTTGGGACGCTATCGGACATGCGGGATCGAGATCCGCGATCTGAACGACCCGGCCGAGCCGGTAGTCGGCGTGCTGGTGGACGTCTCGCCGGATCGACAGTATGTCCAGACGCTGGCGGCGCTGTTCGAAAGCGCCGGCCTGTCGCCCACCCACTTCCGCGACGCGGTGGACGATGCACTACCCTAAACGGTGCTGTCCGGAGCGGTCTTGCCGTTCGGGACAAGGAGCGCGGCCGGCGACGCCGGCCGCGCTTTTTTTCACCGGGGCTGGAAAAGAGCCGAGCCGCGTGCTACAATGGCGAAAATGGAATGGAATGGGGAGAGATGCACATGAGGATCCGCACGCCGTCGTACTGGAATGCCTTTCACTGCAGAATGGGCGCGTGCCTCGACACCTGCTGCCGCGATTGGGAGATCGTACTCGACAGGGAAACGCGTTCGTTTTATGAGACAGTCCCAGGTGAGCTGGGCGAGGAGCTGCGCGCGCAGATGGCGCGGGGCGGCGACTGCTTCGCGCTGGATGGCGCGCTCTGCCCGTTTTTGAATGGCGAGGGGCTGTGCCGCATCCAGCTCGCGCTCGGCCAAGAGCATCTGACGCACAACTGCGCGAGCTATCCGCGCTTCGGGGAGGAGTACGGCGCGCTGCGCGAGTGGGCGCTGGCGATCTCGTGTCCCGAGGCCGCGCGGCTCATCCTGACTGCGCCGGAGCCGGCGGCGTTTGCGCTCGAAAAGACGACCGAACCGCTGATGGAGACGAACGACCTCGACCCGGAGCTGTTCCAGCTCCTGATGGAGGCGCGCACGTCGATGTATGTCCTTGCGTGTGACCGGTCGATGCCGTTTGCCGACCGGCTCGCGCTGACCGTGCGCCTGGCGGAGCGCGTGCAGGAAAGGCTTGACCATGGGAAATATGCCGGCGCGAGAAAGCGCCTGGCGCGCTTTGCGCCGGGGCGGGAGCGCGACCGCCTTCGC
This sequence comes from uncultured Oscillospiraceae bacterium, assembly GCA_964544345.1. Lineage (GTDB taxonomy): Bacteria > Bacillota > Clostridia > Oscillospirales > Oscillospiraceae > CAKTOF01. The sequence goes on along the minus strand of CAZJBT010000118.1, from coordinate 3,753 downwards.
GTGTGCGTCGCGCCGGATGCTGCGGCGGCCGGGGAGATATTGGAGAAACTCCGCTCGCTCGATATCCTCACGCCGCGCTTCGCCGAGCTGCTCGCGGCGGCGGAGCCGGAGACCGCCTGCTCAATGGAGGACGCCGCGTGGGAGAATCTGCTCATCTATTTTCTCTACCGCTATGTGCTCAAGGCGGTGCTGGACGGCGATCTGCTCGGCCGTGTGCGTGCGGCTGTGATTGGCTGTGTGGCCATCCGTGCGCTGCTCGGGCCGTATGGCTTTTCTCTGGATGCGATGATCGACATAGCGCACCGCTACGGCCGCGAGATCGAGCACGACGCCGACAATTTTGCTGCGCTGGTGCGCTGGCCGCTGCCAGCGGAGCGGCTGATCGCGGCGGTTTTTCTGTAAAATGCAGCCGATCGTGCGATTTTTTGCATTTTTTCGTTGACAAATGCGCGATGAGCTTCTATAATGCAGACATTCGTAAAAAAACTTGCGGAAGTTCAGCCGGAAAGGAGGCAGGATCATGCGCTGCAGCAGCTTCTCTATGATGAACATGATGTGCATGCATGGCTGCATGTGCATGTTTTGCTGCGCCCCAAATCCCGTCTCGTCTTGTCCCGCTGGTTGAGTTCACATCGGCTTTCGTCGCAGGGTCAGGGAACGAGGGGTTTCCTGGCTCTTTTATTTTGATCCGAAAGGGAATTGGAAACATGATCGAACTCAGGAACCTGGGAAAAACCTATCGCACGAAAAACGGCGAGATCACTGCGCTGCGCGACATCAACCTGACCATCCAAGACGGCGAGATCTTCGGCATCATCGGACTGTCCGGCGCGGGCAAGAGCACGCTGGTGCGCTGCATCAACCTGCTCGAGCGCCCGACCGAGGGGCAGGTTCTGCTCGATGGTCAGGATCTGCTCAAGCTGAACCGGAGGGAGCTTTTGAAGGTTCGCCAATCCATCGGCATGATCTTTCAGGGCTTCAACCTGCTCGAACAGCGCACTGTGCTGCGCAATGTCTGTTTCCCGTTGGAGATCGCCGGCGTGAAGAAGGATGAGGCGATCCACCGTGCCAACGAGCTGCTCGAGCTGGTTGGCCTGGCCGACCGCTGCGGCGCCTATCCGGCGCAGCTCTCCGGCGGGCAGAAGCAGCGCGTGGCCATTGCCCGCGCGCTTGCGACACAGCCGAAATACTTGCTGTGTGACGAGGCGACCAGCGCCCTGGATCCGACGACCACACGCTCGATCCTCGCGCTGCTGCAGGAGATCAACCGCACCATGGGCGTCACGATCGTGGTCATCACGCATGAGATGCGCGTCATCGACCAGATCTGTGACCGTGTGGCTGTCATTGACCGCAGTCAGATCGCTGAAACGGGCAAGGTCAGCGAGGTGTTCGCCAATCCGCAGAGCCAGATCGCGCGCGAGCTGATCCTGCCTGACGCGGAGCGGATCCCGGAGTCCGTCGGCGGCAAGCTTCTTCGCATTGTCTTCGACGGCGAGCGCTCGAGCAAGCCGATCATCTCGAGCATTGCGATGGAGTGCCAGGTGCCGATCAACATCATGTTCGCCAACACGCAGGATATCCAGGGCACGGCCTATGGCCATATGATCATCCAACTGCCGGAGGAGGAACGCCAGGCGGACAAGGTGCTCGCATGGCTCGATGGCAACGGCATCACCTATCGGGAGGAGAGGTAAACTATGTCGGATATGTTTTATCAGCTCTGGGAGAGCAATGTGCTCTTAAGGGGCATCTGGGAGACGATCTATATGACGTTCCTCTCCACCGCGGTGGCCTACTGCATCGGCCTGCCGCTCGGCCTCGTGCTGAGTGTGACGGATGAGGGCGGCATCCATCCGATCCGCTGGCTCAATACGGTGCTCGGCGTGATCGTCAACGCCCTGCGCTCGGTGCCGTTCATCATCCTGATGGTCGCCATGCTGCCGGTGGCGAAGATCATTGTCGGCACGAGCCTCGGCAACCGCGCTATGATCGTGATGCTCATCATCGCGGCGGCGCCCTATGTGGCGCGCATGGTCGAGTCGTCCATCAAGGAGGTCGACGCGGGCGTGATCGAGGCCGCACAGGCCATGGGTACCCCGTCGTTCAGGATCGTCTGCAAGGTGCTGATCCCGGAGGCGAAGCCGTCGCTGATCGTCGGCGCGGTGATTTCGATGGTCACGATCCTTGGCTACTCGGCCATGGCCGGCACCATTGCTGGCGGCGGCTTGGGGCAGATCGCCATCAACTATGGCTATCAGCGTTTCAATGACGATATCATCTGGGTTTGTGTGGTGTTGACGGTCATCATCGTCCAAATCATCCAGATGGTAGGTACGCGCATCGCTCATAGAACTGACAAGCGCGTTCGGACATAAAAGAAGAAAGGAAGCGTTTTCAAATGCAGCTTCGGTTTCCGGCACTGCTCCGAGCCAATTTCAGGTTTGGGCGAATGTGCCGCCTGAAATAAGCCCGTCTGTCCATCTGTCACCATTCAAATCAAAGGAGTATCAGTATCATGAAAAAATTTCTGTCCATTCTTTTGGCGCTTGCGCTGATTTTCTCGCTGGCCGCGCTGGCCGGCTGCTCGTCCGACAAGGATGATTCTGCGGACGCGCCGCAGGTCGCCGACAACGGCGGCGACGATGCCGGCAGCGCCGGTGAGGGCGATGCCGATGACGCTACTGCCGATGACGACGACAAGACCATCGTGGTCGGCGCCAGCTCCACGCCGCATGCAGAGATCCTCGAGCAGGTCAAGGATGTGCTTGCCGAACAGGGCTACACGCTTGAGATCCGTGTGTTTGACGACTACGTCCTGCCGAACAAGGCGCTGAGCGACGGCGAGCTGGACGCGAACTACTTCCAGCACACCCCGTATCTGGACAGCTACAATGCCTCCAATGGAACCGACCTTGTCGCAGCTGCGCTGATCCACTATGAGCCGTTTGGCATCTACAGCAACGACGTCACCGATCTCGCCGATCTGTCGGACGGTGCGACCATCATCATCCCGGCTGACGACTCCAACGAGACCCGCGCGCTGCTTCTGCTTCAGCAGGAGGGACTGATCACGCTGCCGGACGATGCCTCTGCCGCGAACGGCGTCACCACGCTCGACATTGTTGACGACGGCGGTTATAACATTGTTGCCGTGCAGGCGGATACCGTTCCTGCGCAGCTTGCCAATGCGGATGATGGCTCCATCGCCGTTATCAACGGCAACTATGCCATCCAGGCCGGCTTGGACATCGCCAATGCGCTTGCCATCGAGGATGCGTCCGGCGACGCCGCGCAGACCTATGCCAACATCATCGCCGTCCGCAGCGGCGACGAGAGCAGCCCGAAGACGCAGGCGCTCATCGAGGCGCTCCAGACTGAGGCCATCAAGACCTTCATGGAGGAGACCTATAACGGCGCTGTCGTCGCGATTTTCTAATGGAACAAAGCTCCCGGTCTGCCAGGTCAGACCGGGAGCTTTTTTTATGCGAAAGGCGAAAAGCTGGGCGATTCTACGATGCATAGAGTGCGTTTCCGGCAGCCGTGTGATACCATAAAGCCCGAAGGGGGGAGAGGTTCCGATGGATGCGCATCAGACAGGAGCGTTCATTGCTGCGCTTCGAAAAGAAAAAGGGTATACACAAAAGGAATTGCCTCGCGGCTCCAGGTTTCAGATAAGGCAATCTCACGTTGGGAGACTGGAGTTTCCAATAGTTAAAGATACCACCACTACAATCCACGCTTACATATACT
>CAZJBT010000117.1:0-6482 GCA_964544345.1 uncultured Oscillospiraceae bacterium | reverse complement strand
GGATCGAGACGCCGTAGCCCTTGGTGATAAAGCCGACGATATCGTCGCCCGGGACGGGCGTGCAGCAGCGCGAGAGCTTTATCATGCAGTTTTCGATGTCCTCGACGATGATGCCGGACTCGCTGCGGCGCTGTTTTTTCGCGGCAGGAAGCTCGACCTTGACAGCGGCCTCCTTCGGGACGGCGCGGTTGGCGCGGATCAGCTCCTCCTTGACGCGGTTGACGGCCTTGAGCGACGTCAGGCCACCGTAGCCGATGGCGGCGTACATATCGTCGAGCGAGTCGAAGCCGACCTTGCGCAGGATGACCGGCAGCAGCTCGTCGTTCTGGATGATGGACGGGCTGATGCCGATGCGGCGCAGCTCTGCGTCAAAGCTCGAGCGGCCGCGCTCGACATTCTCCTCGCGGCGCTCCTTCTTGTACCATTGCTTGATCTTGTTGCGCGCCTGGTTGGATTTGCAGAGCTTGAGCCAGTCGCGGCTCGGCCCCTTGGCCGACTGCGAGGTGATGATCTCGCAGATGTCGCCGTTCTGCAGCACGGCGTCATAGCCGGCGATGCGGTTGTTGATCTTTGCGCCGACCATGTGGTTGCCGACCTCGGAGTGGACGGCGTAGGCAAAGTCGATCGGCGTGGAGCCGGCGGGCAGAGAGATGACCTTGCCGCGCGGAGTAAAGACGAACACCTCATCGTCGAACATGTCGACCTTGAGGGAGTTGATATAGTCCTCCGCTTCGGTGTCCTGCTGGTTTTCGAGCAGGCGGCGAACCCATTCAAACTGCTGTTCGGAACCGGCGCCGTCGCCGTTTTGCTTGTATTTCCAGTGTGCGGCAATGCCGTATTCCGCTGTCTCGTGCATCTCCCAGGTGCGGATCTGCACCTCGAATGGGATGCCCTCCTTGCCGATGACAGTCGTGTGCAGGCTCTGGTACATATTGGGCTTCGGCGTGGAGATATAGTCCTTGAAGCGGCCAGGGACGGGATTGAACAGGTCGTGGACATGGCCGAGGACGTTGTAGCAGTCGGTGATCGAGTCGACGATGACGCGGAATGCGTAGAGGTCGTACAGCTCATTGATGTTCTTGTGCTGATTGTACATCTTGCGGTAGATGGAATAGACGTGCTTGACGCGCGCCTGGATGGTACACTCGATGCCGACCGATTCAAACCGCTTGCTCAGGGCGGATTGGATCTTCTGCATGAATTGCTCGCCGGACTCCTTCTGCTCGTCGAGGTACTGCATGATCTTCTGGTAGCCCTGCGGGTCGAGGTACTGCAGGCTGGCGTCCTCCAGCTCCCATTTGATCTTCTGCATGCCGAGCCGGTGGGCGAGCGGCGCATAGATGTCCATGGTCTCCATGGACTTGCTGATCTGCTTGGCGGGCGTCTGGTACTCGAGCGTGCGGGTGTTGTGCAGGCGGTCAGCGATCTTGATGAGGATGACGCGGATGTCATGGCTCATCGCCATGAACATCTTGCGCAGGTTCTCCATCTGCTGTTCTTCCGTCGTCGAGTACTGCACGCGGGTCAGCTTGGTGACGCCCTCGACGAGCTGCGCGACCGTGAGGCCGAACAGTCGCGAGATCTCGTCGAATGTCGAGTCGGTGTCCTCGATGCAGTCGTGCAGCAGCGCGCCGAGGATGGCGTCCGTGTCAAGCCCCAGCTCCGCGACGATCTGCGCCACCGCGAGCGGATGGATGATATACGGAGAGCCATCCTTGCGCTTCTGGTTTTTGTGCTTTTCGGTCGCATACTCCACTGCCGCGTCGATCCGTGCCATATCGGCGGACGGAATGCGCTCGAGAATTGCCGCTTTCATGGATTCGTAGTGTTCAGAAACAGATTCCACAGGTCAGTCACCTCTTGAGAGTTCTTTCAGATGGATCATAATGCTGCTGCTGTTCAGATCGACCTTGCGGCCATCGTTTGTCAAGCGGATATGTACCTCCTGCCGGCGGGTGCGCAGGTCGATGAGGCCGCGCTCGCAGAACACGTCCAGGCAAATGCGCGTGCGCATCGGGCTGGCAGGGATGCCGGCACAGTGGGAGACCTTGCGGGCAAGACATGCGGCATCCTCACGCAGGCTGCCGTGATCGGCGTTGGCTGCGATGTATTTCCAGACGGCGACAAATTCCTCGCGGCTTGGCGTGAGGAGCAGCGCTTCCTCGGGCGAGATGGCGTTGTCGCCGGACAGCCGCCCGTATAGCGCAAGCTCGCTGCGCATCGTCTCGCGTGTCTTGTCGCAGGGACGGATATCGATCAAGTTGAGCTGCACGGAGCGCATCCCGCGGTATTCGTTGATCTGTGGGGTGAAGGCGACCTCCACGGTGTCGCCCTCGCAGACGGCGCTGCGCAGCGCGTTCATGGAAAAGAAAATGGCGTTGAAGCACTGATTGCCGCGGCGAAGCCGCAGCTTCAGGTGCTTGTTGCCGCCGACCTCGGAGAGCTGCTCGATGCGCAGCCCGTCGAGGTAGAACACGGGCCGCGGACACGCCGCGCCGCACGGCTCCAGGTCGTCGAGCCGCTGAACATTGGAGAACGTCAGCAGCTCCGGTGGAACGGCGCAGTCGATCTCGAGCGCGGTGGCCTGCTCGCCGGAGGCGTAGAATTCACCGGCGAGGCTGGTCATCTGCTCGCGGAACGCGTCGATATTCTCCCGGCGGATCGTGAAGCCGGCGGCCAGGTCGTGTCCGCCGTAGTTTTCCAGCAGATCAGAGAGCTTCTCAAGCGAGGAGAACAGGTGGAAGCCGCCGTAGCTACGGGACGAGGCCTTGCCCTTGTCTCCGTCCATGCAGATGAGAAACACGGGGCAGAGGTAGTCCTCGGCCAGCCGCGAGGCGACAATGCCAACGACGCCCTGGTGCCACGTCTCGCTGGCCATGACGATGGCCTTTGGCGCCTCAGGCGCGCCGATGCGTCGGCATAGATCTCAGCTTCGATGAGCTGCCGCTCGCGGTTCAGCTCGCAAAGCTGCGCAGCGAGCGCCTTTGCGCGGCGCTCGTCGTCCGTCAGGAACAGTTCAAGTGCCAGCTCGACCTGGCCGAGACGGCCGGCCGCGTTGATGCGCGGCGCAAGCATGTAGCCGATGGTACCGGCCGTGATGGGCTTGCCGGCGCAGTCGCACTCGTCCATCAGCGCGCGGATACCGGCTCGCTTCGGATGCTGCAGCGCGTCTAGACCCGCGCGGACAAAGGCGCGGTTTTCGCCGACAAGCGGCATGACGTCGGCCACTGTCCCTATACAGACCAGATCACAATAGCGCTCGAGCATGATGCGCTGATCGCCGGAGATGGCGGCGGCGAGCTTGAACGCGACGCCGACGCCGGCGAGCGATGGGTTGGGATAATTGCAGCCCTTCTGCCGCGGATCGACGATGGCGCAGGCCTGCGGCAGCTCGCGCTTGCACTCGTGGTGGTCGGTGACGACGAGGTCGATGCCGAGCGAGGTGCACAGCGCGGCCTCCTCGACCGCGGTGATGCCGCAGTCGACCGTGATGATGAGCTGCACGCCCTGCCCGGCGAGAAAGCGGATGGCGGTCTCGTTGAGGCCATAGCCTTCTTCGATCCGGCCGGGGATGTAGCTGGTACACTGCGCGCCCTGCCAGCGCAGAAAATCAGTCAGCAGGCAGGTCGAGGTGATGCCGTCGACGTCGTAGTCGCCGTATACAGCGATGTGCTCGCCGCGTTCAAGGGCAAGCTTGACACGCGCGGCGGCGTCTGTCATGCCAGCGAGCAGCATTGGGTCGCAGAGCGTATCGTCCGGGGAGAGAAAAGCGAGCGCTTTTTCCGGCGTGCTGTACCCGCGGCTGCAGAGTACGCACGCGGTAAGCGGACTGACGCCGGCCGCGCAGAGCTGCTCCGCGGCGCCGACGTCATAGCTCGAAAGGTTCCAGGTTCCGTATTTCAATTGTGATGCACATCCCAAAAATCATTTTTCATTATTATATCAAATACCGGCGGTTTTCACAATGAGTAATTGACGGTTTTGGTAAAAATGCAGATAAGCATTGAAAAATGGGCGGGCTTAGTGGTAAGATAGCATCAGTTTTTTTGCTGGAAGGAGCTCGTTATGACACCGTTGAGACGGCTGCCCCTGCAGGGGCTTTTCAATACGCGCGATTTGGGCGGATTTCCGACGGCGGACGGCGGACGGACGCGCTTTGGCGTCTTTTTCCGGAGTGAAGCGCCGTGCGGCCTGCCAAGCGGTACGGTGGATGCGCTGCTGGCACGCGGGGTGACCGGTTCGCTCGATCTGCGAAGTACAGGGGAAACGATCCAACGTCCAAGCAGCCTGAAAGACGCTGCGTCGTACTACCACTGTCCGCTGTTCAGCGAGGCTGCGGTTTACGATGGGAAAAGCTCCCGCAGCCCACTGCCGCATCTCGGCGGTGCGGAGTTCGATTGGGGGCGGATGTATTGCGAGATGGCGGAGCAGAGCCATGACTGGGCGCTTTCCGCCCTGAAGATCGCGGCGGACGAGCCGGGCGCGCTGCTCTACCACTGCACGACCGGTAAGGATCGTACCGGCGTCCTGACGTGCTATCTGCTCTCCATTGCGGGCGTTGCGCCGGAGGATATCGCGGCGGACTACTGCGTGAGCGAGCTGTACCTGCAGCCAGTCTACGCGAAGCTGCGCGCGTCGCTGCCTGTGTCCAGCACACCGGGGCAGACGGACGAACCGTTTTTCCACACGCCCGCCGCGGCGATGTTCACGCTGATCGACTACCTGACGGAGCGCTGCGGCAGCGTGACAGACTATCTTCGCGCGATCGGCGCGCCGGAGGAGACGCTTGCGCGCATCCGCGAAAAGTTGGTAGAGTATTGAGAACAGGATCCGACCGGATCCGGCGTCACGCGGTGCTATACTGACGCGGGGTGATGGCATGAGACGAGTCTGGCACCGGAGGATCGCGGCTGCGCTGCTGCTGCCGGCGCTGGCCTGGTTTTTCTGGTTTGAGAACAACACGATCGTTTCTGAAACCTTCACCGTGCGGGTAGAGAGCCTTCCGGAGGAGTTCGCAGGGTTTCGCATCGTGCTGCTGACGGATCTGCAGGGCAAGGCGTTCGGCGGGGACAACGCGCGGCTGTGTGATGCGGTGCGGGCGCTGGAGCCGGATCTCATTGCCGTCTGCGGCGATCTGATCGACGAGCCGGCGGAGCTGTCCGTTGCTGAGCCGCTTGCGTGCGCGCTGACGGAGATTGCGCCGACATATTTCGTCACGGGAAATCATGAGTGGGCGAGCGGCGCGGCGCATGCACTGATGGAGACGCTGGAAAACGCCGGCGTACAGGTGCTGGCGAACGAGTATTGTGTTCTGACGCGCGGCGCGTCTCGGCTGGTCATCGCCGGCGTGCATGATCCGAACGGGCCGTACGATATGAAGCTGCCGGCGGAGCTGATGGAGGAGATCCGGGCGGCGGAGGGCGATGCGCCGGTCGTGATGCTCGCCCACCGGAACGACAGCCTCTCCATGTGGTCGGAGCTGGGCGCGGAATTGGTTCTTTCCGGCCACGGCCATGGCGGCGTCATCCGCCTGCCGTTTGTCGGCGGCCTGCTGGGCACTGACCGAACGCTGTTTCCTGACTACACCGCCGGGCTATATGAGCTGGGCGGCACACAGATGGTGGTCAGCCGCGGCCTTGGCAATTCCGGCGTGCCGTTTCGCCTGTTCAACCGACCCGATCTGCCGCTTATCATTCTGGAGCCGGGCTGACTCAGAAAAGAGAGACGATAAGGAAAAGACTGACCGCCAGGAGGAGCTGTACAAGAAAGCAGCGCCTCCTGGCGGTAAATAATACCCAATCCAACGCCTGGGGAAATGATAAATGTTCGCCTCGTGTTGGCAATATCCCGAAGAGACAAAAATTTTCATCCAAACGATCGGAATAGTATTGACAAGCTGAAACTATTGCGGTAGTATAGCTGATGTAAACTATTGCAATAGTTTGAAAGAAAGGATTTGATCATATGGCAATCAAGCTCTTTGACTCGGAGCTGAAGGTCATGGGAGTTTTGTGGAGAGAGGGTGACACGACTGCAAAACAGATCTCTGACATTCTGAAAGCAGAAATTGGATGGAACATGAACACGACCTACACGGTCATCAAGAAGTGCATCGCCAAGGGAGCGATCGAACGCAGTGAGCCGAGCTTCCTGTGCCATGCGCTTGTAAGTCGTGAGGAGGCGCAGGAGGCCGAGACGAACGAACTGATCGGCAAACTGTTTGACGGCTCCGCCGACAAGCTGTTTGCCGCCCTGCTGGGGAGGAAGAAGCTGACTGCAGAGCAAATCGCACAGCTCCGGCAAATTGTCGGCGACCTGGACGGGATGGCGGACACATGAGCCTGGGGGAGATGAGCCTCTCCGGGGCTGTCATGATTTTTGTCGTTGTCGTGATCCGCGCCCTGACGATCAACAGGCTTCCGAAGAAAACCTTTTTGGCGCTGTGGGGCGTCGCGCTGGTGCGGCTGCTCGTTCCGTACTCG
>CAZJBT010000116.1:0-6540 GCA_964544345.1 uncultured Oscillospiraceae bacterium | reverse complement strand
CATCGACACGCTCGATCAGGAGACGCTGTTCACCATCAACAAGTTCTTTGAGAACAACCTCAACGTCTCAGAGACGTCGCGCAAGCTGTTTGTCCACCGCAACACGCTGGTCTATCGCCTCGAGAAGATCAAGAAGTTGACTGGACTGGATCTGCGCGAATTTGACCATGCGATCACCTTTAAGGTGGCGCTGATGGTCAAGAAATACCTCGATTCCAGGGAAAGCGCCATGCTGCGCTGATGGGAAATCTCTCTGCCTGTGGAGGCTTTGTATGATTGAACTGCAGAACGTAACCAAGGCCTACAACACGGGAGCCAAGGCGCTGAAAGGCATTTCGATGCGCATCAACGACGGCGAGTTTGTGTTTCTGGTTGGGCCGTCCGGCTCCGGAAAATCGACGATCATCAAGCTCTTGACCGCTGAATTGAAGCCCACGACCGGCATCGTTGAGGTCAATGGCTTTAATTCCAGCCGCCTGCGCCGGTCGTCGATCCCGTACATGCGGCGCACCATCGGCGTCATCTTTCAGGATTTCCGCCTGATTGAGAAAAAGACGGTGTTTGAAAACGTGGCGTTTGCCATGCGCGTGATCGGATGCACGGAAAAAGAGATCAATAACCGCGTGCCGTATGTGCTCGAGCTGGTCGGGCTGGAGAACAAGGGGCGCAGATTGCCGCAGGAATTGTCCGGCGGCGAGCAGCAGCGCGTGGCCATTGCGCGTGCGCTCGTCAACAAGCCCAGTATGATCATCGCCGACGAGCCGACCGGCAACCTTGACCCGTCGCGCTCATATGAGATCATGATGCTGCTTGAGCGTATCAACGCGCTCGGAACGACGATGCTGGTTGTCACCCACGAAAAGGGGCTGGTCAACCGGTTCTCCAAGCGTGTCATCGCCATCGACGACGGCTTGATCATCAGTGACGGAATGGACGGATATTACAGTTATGAAGCACAGACGGAATAATCTTGGCTATTATCTGCGCGAGGGCTTTCGGGGCATGTTCCTGCACGGCTTTATGTCGTTCGCTGCCGTCTGCGTCATCGTCGCCTGCTTGATCATTATGGGCAGCTTCTGTTTGATCATGGTCAACCTCAACCACATGATCACCGACCTGGAACGGGACAACGAGATCCTCGCATATGTCGACGAGAATTTGTCTGAGGCCGAAGCCAAGAGCGTCGGCAGTCAGATCAATATGATTGCCAACGTGCTTGAGAGTGAGTTTGTCTCGCGCGAGCAGGCATTGGAAGACTACATCTCTGAGCAGGACAATCCGGAGATCTTCTCTGGCGTGAAATCCACCTGGCTGCGCAACCGGTTCCGTATCACGCTGGTCGATCTCAGTATTATGCAGCAGACGGTCAGCGAGATCGAACAGATCGAGGGCGTTGCGAATGTCAGTGCGCACTATGAGATCCAGCAAGGCTTTCTGACGCTGCAGAATATTCTGAATTTGGCGTCGGCGGCGATCATTTTGATTTTGTTCGTCGTCTCGCTGTTCATCATTGCGAATACGGTCAAGCTGGCGCTGTATGACCGGCAGGAGGAGATCGCCATCATGAAGATGGTCGGCGCGACCAATGGCTTTGTACGCGGGCCATTTGTGGTCGAAGGCTTTCTGCTTGGTATTTTGGGTGCTGGCATCGCATTTGCTATTGAGTGGGGCTTGTACGACCTTCTGATCAACCGTTTGGCACAGGTCGACACCATGAATCTGATCGACCCGATCCCGTTTAGCGACGTGCTGTACCCGATGGCCATCGCCTTCGGCGCGACCGGCTTCGTGGTCGGCGTGTTCGGCAGTCTGCTGTCCATCCGCAAATTCTTGAAAGTCTGATCCGGGGAGGGATTCTATGTACCGCAAGAGAAGACTGATCATTTCCATCGTCGCGATTCTTCTCGCGCTGATGATCGTGATTCCGCTGCTGCTCAACGCATTCCTGATCGGAGCGAGCGCTGCCAGCTCGAGCGAGCTGAAGGAGCAGCTCGACGATTTGCAGGAAAGGGCGGACGAAATTGCCGCACAGTCGGCGGAGATCGAACGGCAGCTCGGGGAAAACGCGTCTGAGACGGCCTTTACGGTCGAGCAGAAGGCGCTCATCGACCAACAGATCGAGATCACGCGCCTTGAGATCGAGAATACGCAGGCGCAGATCCAGCAGTACAATCTGCTCATCGCCGCCAAGCAGGAGGAGCTTGACGCCGCCGAGGCCGATGAAGCTGCGATGAATGAGACGTTCCGGCTGCGCATCCGCGCCATGGAGGAGAACGGCACGATCTCCTATTGGGCCATTCTGTTCGGCGCAAGCAGCTTTTCCGACCTGCTCAGCCGCGTCGATATGATCGCGGACATCGCGCAGTCGGATCAGGAAATGCTCGAGGAGCTTGCTGCCGTGACCGCGCAGGTCGAGGCAGCGCGCGCCGAGCTGGAGGCGGAAAAGGCTGCCCTGCAGGACGCACAGACGCGTCTCGCGGAGCAGGAGCAGACGCTGGCCGCCCGCCGGGCCGAGTCCGATGCGCTGATCACTTCGCTTGCTGCAGACGCGGAAGCGCTGCGAGCGGTCGCGGAGGAATATGACGCGCTCGAAGAGGATGTCCTCGCACAGCTCTCCGAGATCAATGATGCCTATGACGAGGCGCTTGTCCGCGAGGAGGAGGAGCGCCGTGCCGCTGCGGCCGCAGCGGCGAGTTCCGGTTCGACCAGCTCGTCCGGCTCGTCCAGCAATGCGTCGACGTCCGGTTACCTCTATCCGCTGCCGTACCGCGTGTCCATCACCGATGCGTTCGGCTACCGCTGGCATCCGATCAATGGCAACTACGCGTTCCATTACGGCGTCGACTTTGCTGCGGGGTATGGCACGCCGATCTACGCCGCCAAGGGAGGAACTGTGACCAGCGCGTGCTACACCGAGGCATATGGATATAATGTCACCGTATTACATAGCGACGGCAGCTATACGCTCTATGCACATATGCCGGGGCTGATCGTCTCAGTAGGACAGTATGTCTCACAGGGCGAAACGATCGGCTATGTCGGGTCGAGCGGCTACTCCACCGGCCCGCATCTGCATTTCGGATTGAACATTGGCGGAAGCTGGGTCAATCCAATGGATTATGTATAAAATCCCGGAATCCACACAGAATCAAACCAAGCTGAAGGGGAGCTGTGTTCCCCTTCGGCTTTTGCGCAAGAGAGGAGACGGCGGATGAAATCTGTATTCCGTGTTCTTGCGGTGTTTGCCGCGCTCGCGTTCACCGCGCTTGTGTGCTGCTTCGTGGTAGCCGGCACGCTATCCGCCGCACAGCAGTCGGACAATGCCTCGCCTGCTTCGTCCTCCGGCGGCGCGGTCGCGAATAAAGTCGCGGAGGCGGAGGCGTACCTCGACCACTATTTTGTCGAGGATACGGACGATACTGCCCTGGGCGACGCCGCGGTGGCTGCGATGATCGACGCCACTGGTGACCGCTGGAGCTACTATATCAGCGCCGCGCAGTACCAGCAGTACCGCGAGAATATGGAAAATGCCTACGTCGGCATCGGCGTGACCATCCAGCGCAGCGAGGATGACACGGGCTATGAGATCATGTCCGTGACCGAAGGCGGCCCTGCGGAGGAGGCCGGTGTGCAGGTCGGCGACATCCTCATCGCAGTGGAAGGGCAGAGCACCGCCGAGCTAGACGTGACCGGCACGAAGGATCTGGTGCGCGGCGAGGAGGGGACGACGGTTCATTTGACTTTCCTGCGCGGCGGAGAGACCATCGAGCTGGACGTTGCGCGCCGGAGCATTGAAACCGTTGTCGTCACTTATGAAATGCTTGACGGGCAGATCGGTCTGATCACCATCGAGAATTTTGATACCAACTGTGCCTTGCGCGCCATGCAGGCGATCGAGACGCTTGTTGGCGAGGGCGCGGAGAGCCTGATTTTCGACGTGCGCAATAATCCCGGCGGCATGAAGACGGAGCTGGTCGAGCTGCTCGACTATCTGCTGCCCGAAGGCCCGCTGTTCTACAGCTATTACTATGACGGAACGAGCGATGTCGACTATTCCGACGCATCCTGCCTGGAGCTTCCGATGGCCGTTCTGGTCAACGCGGATTCATATTCTGCGGCGGAGTTTTTTGCAGCAGCGCTGCAGGAATACGACGCGGCGGAGATCGTCGGCACGCAGACCAGCGGCAAGGGCTATTTTCAGAATACGTTCCAGCTCTCCGACGGGTCTGCCATGGCGATCTCGACCGGGCGCTACTGCACGCCGAATAACGTGAGTCTGGCGGGCGTCGGCATCACGCCGGACGTGGTCGTGGAGCTGAGTGACGAGGAGAACGCGCTGCTCTATTACGACCAGCTTCCGCATGGCGACGATGATCAGCTCCAGGCGGCTGTCACGCTGCTCACAGGCGGCTGAAAACGCTTGACAGATACGGGGATAATCCCTATAATGCGTACTATTGCATCAGACTCAACAACATCTGGAAGGAAGGATTTGCGATATGCCAAAGGAGTATAAGCTCTCCAAGGAGCGGCTCCAGGAGCTGGAGGAAGAGCTCAACTATCTGAAGACGACGCGGGAGCAGGAGGTCGCCGAGCTGCTTAAGGTCGCACGTTCGTTTGGCGATCTGTCTGAGAACTCGGAGTACGATGAGGCCAAAAATGAGCAGTCGAAGCTCTACGGCCGCATCGCCGAGGTGGAAAACATCCTCCAGCACGCCGTCGTCATCGATGATTCTGAGCTTGAGCACGACGTGGTCGGACTGGGCAGCACGGTCGAGCTGGAGGATATGGAATTCGGCGATGTGGACAAGTATGAGATCGTCGGCTCGCAGGAGGCCAACCCTGCGGTCGGCCGTATTTCGGACGATTCGCCGATCGGCCGCGCCATCTTGGGGAAGAAGGCCGGCAGCGTCGTTTCGGTTGAAGCGCCGTCCGGTGTGCTGCAGTTCAAGATTGTTTCGGTCTCGCGCTGAACGCGGATCTATACGGAGGGATAGACAGTGGCGGAAAACAAGGCAAACCGGCAGGAGGAATCGGAGCTGAATGACCAGCTCCGCATCCGGCGTGAAAAGCTGGCCGAGCTTCAGGCGGCGGGCGAGGATCCGTTTGAACTGACCCGGTTTGAGGTCACGCACAAAAGCGCGGAGATCCTCGCGTGCTACGAGGCACTCGAGGGTCAGACTGTCCGCGTTGCGGGTCGTCTGATGAGCAAGCGCGGCATGGGTAAGGTGTCGTTCTGCGACCTGCAGGATGCGGCTGGCCGTATCCAGCTCTATGCGAAGTTTGACGAGTTGGGCGAAGCTCCATTTGCGAAGTTCAAAAAACTTGATATCGGCGATATCGTCGGCGTCGAGGGTGTGGTGTTCAAAACGCAGCGCGGCGAGACGTCGGTGCGCTGCCGCACCGTCACGCTGCTGTCGAAGTCGCTTTTGCTGCTGCCGGAGAAGTTCCACGGTCTGACCGATACCGAGACGCGCTATCGCCAGCGTTATGTCGACCTGATCGTCAATCCTGAGGTGCGCAAGACCTTTGAGCTGCGCTCGAAGTTCATCCGTCATTTACGCGATTATCTCGATTCGCGCGGCTATATCGAGGTCGAGACGCCGGTGCTCAACACGCTCGCCGGCGGCGCCGCCGCGCGTCCTTTTATCACGCATCACAACACGCTCAATATTGATATGTACATGCGCATTGCGACTGAGCTGCCGCTCAAGCGCCTGATCGTCGGCGGTATGGAGCGCGTCTATGAAGTCGGCCGCATCTTCCGCAACGAGGGCATGGATCCGAAGCACAACCCTGAGTTTACGACCGTCGAGCTATATCAGGCCTACGCTGATTTCCACGATATGATGGATATCATTGAGGGTCTGATCTCCTCTGCTGCGATGGAGCTGCTCGGCACGTATGAGGTCGAGTGGATGGGGGAGCACATCAACCTCGCGCCTGGCTGGCGCCGTATGACGATGGTCGAGGCAGTACGCGAGTATGCCGGCGTCGACTTCGACGCGATCACGGATGATGCCGAGGCCGTCAGCGCGGTGGAAGCGATCGGTGTTGAACTGGCGGCTGCCGCGGAAAAGACCTGGGGAAACGCGCTCTACGCCTGCTTCGATCAGCGCGTGGAGGACAAGCTTGTTCAGCCGACCATTATCACGATGTACCCGGTCGAGGTGTCGCCGCTGACCAAGCGCAGCCCCTCCGATCCGCGTCTGACCGAGCGGTTTGAGGCGTTTATCTGCCGCAGCGAGATGGGCAACGCCTACTCCGAGCTGAATGATCCAATCGACCAGCGCCGCCGCTTCGAGAAGCAGGCGGAGCAGCGCGACCGCGGCGATGATGAGACGGAGATGCTCGACGAGGATTTCCTGCGCGCGCTCGAATATGGCATGCCGCCTACCGGCGGCATGGGGATCGGGATCGATCGCGCTGTCATGCTGCTGACCGGCAGCTCCACCATTCGGGACGTTATTCTGTTCCCGACGATGAAGCCGTGGGAGTAAAGGGAACAAAAGAGGCATGGCTTGCGGGCGATGCCTCTTT
>CAZJBT010000115.1:0-6779 GCA_964544345.1 uncultured Oscillospiraceae bacterium | reverse complement strand
GCCTCATTCAAAGAAGCCAACGAAATGATTGACCGCTATATTTATTTTTACAACCACGAGCGCATCCAGTTAAAAACTGGAGTGGCGCCGCTGACGCTGCGCCACTCCGCTTAAATCGAAATTATTTTCCCACCAAGGGTCTCTTTTGCGCTGTCCGCACAATCTGGGGCTGTTCAACAGGTCTTCGGGGCGCTTCAGCCTATCGAAAAAACCTCGTAGCGCTTCGCCGCCGCAGCGGCGAACTCAAATCAGGATCGTTTCCTCCGGCGGCCTGTGTGTCGGAGAAAACTCCGCTTGGCTGGAAACGTGCGAATCGTGCGGCTCGACGCACGATTCGTGCGCTGCGACAGACCGCAGTCCCTTGTCGAAGAACGCCGCACCCGGACGGGCGCGGCGTTTTCGTTATCAGCCGGGTACGCTGAGCAGATTGTTGATGTCCTGTTCCGTCATTGTCATCTCGCACACGGCTCGGACATAGCCGATGATGCTCACGGCGCCGTCGTCGCTGCAGTGGGCGCTCATCGTGCCGCCGGGCATGTGAACAGTAACCGCGGCGTCAGTCAGGCCGAGCCGGCGGGCAGCCGCAGCAGCTGCGCAGGCCGAGCTTCCGGACGAGAGCGTATACCCCACGCCGCGCTCGAACGATTCAATGGCCAGATTGCCGCGGTCGAGTACCTGCATCAGATCGACGTTCGTGCGCTTTGGGAACTGCGATGCGCACTCGATGCGCTGACCGAGGTCGCAGACCAGATCGCGCGAAATATTCTCCATCGGCACGATGCAATGCGGGATCCCGGTCGTCAGGCAGGTGACGCGGAGCGTCTTGTTCTTGAACTGCATCGGCTCGTCGATGACCTCGCGCCGCTCGCCGACGACCGGGATCTCGTCGCTCCAAAAGCTGACGCGACCCATGTTGACGCGCATCGTCTCGGCGCGCGCGTCGAGATATTCCACCGTTACTTCACCGCCGGCCGTCTGAATCGTGACGCTCTGGCCGGAGACATAGCCTTCTTCCTTGAGATACTTCGAGAAGATCATCAGGCCGTTACCGCTTTTCTCTGCCTCAGAGCCATCCGGGTTAAAAATACGCACCGAGAGCTTCCCATCCCGGTATAGCGGGCCGACCAGGATGCCGTCCGAGCCAAGGCCAAAATTGCGGTTGCACACGAGCTGGATATGCGCGTTGCTCAGACCTCCGCCCTCCTTGTTCGGGTCGTAAATCAGATAATCATTGCCGAGTCCGGTGTATTTTTTCAATGTCAGATTCATGGCCGATCCGCCTCCATTCTTCATCATGCTTTTATTGTATGAGGAAATGATTGCATTTTAAACGCAAAATATGCTATATTGATTGCAAATCCTGCTCATTGGAGGATCGCCATGGATTTATCTGCCTATGAAAAACGCGGCTATCTGGTTGAGGACTACCGTCTGTTTCGGCTGTCCGGCCGCGACGTCGGCAACATCGACTGGCACTATCACGACTTTCACAAGATCATCGTGTTTCTCGGCGGCGAGGTTCACTACGCCATTGAAGGCAAGCGCTACGCGCTCTGTCCGGGCGACGTCGTGCTCGTCCCTCGCGGCGCCATCCACCGTCCAGAGCTTTCTAACGGCGAGTACCGGCGTGTGATCCTCTATCTTTCGCCGGAATTTCTTCGCTTGCACAGCATGCCGGAGAGCGACCTCGAGACATGCTTCACACGCGCAAAAGCGTCATACCAATTCGTCTTGCGTCCGGCTGCTGCATCCGGGCAGCTCATTTCCCTGCTCCGCCGGCTCGAGGACGCCATGTCCCAGCACGGCTTCGGGCAGGCGCTGCTGTGCCGGGTGCGGATGCTGGAGTTCCTCATCGCGCTCACCCGCAGTTTGGACGAGCGGCAGATCACGTTTGTCTCCGACGCTTCGTGCGACGAGAAAACGGTCGCTATCATGCGCTATCTGCTCGAGCATATGGAAGAGGAGCTCTCCATCGACCACATCGCGGACGCATTCTACATCAGCAAATCGCACATGATGCGCCGGTTCAAGGCCGAGACGGGCTATACCATCCACGGCTACCTGACGGAAAAGCGCCTGCTCGCCGCGCGCGACCGCATCGCATGCGGCACACCGGTCACGGAGGCCGCGTTCCGCAGCGGCTTCCGCGATTATTCCGCGTTCGCGCGCGCCTACAAAAAACAGTTTGGAGAGATGCCGAAGCTCGCCGCCCGCCGCGCCGCGGAGAGCTGAGCAAAAAAGCGCTTTCTATGCAGGCCACACCGGTTGGCGCTCAGAGCAAAAAACCGCCCCGGATCCTTGACAGATCCGGGGCGGCTCGTTATTGCGGCAGGTGCGGACAGACCCGCTGTCCGCGTCCGTCCAAGCCGCTCAGCTCACAAGAGCAGCGCAAAGCGCTTTTCTTCGCTGTCAGTCCTTCAGGAATTCCTTAACTGAGGCGCCAAGGCCGGCAAGTCCCTGCAGCTCGGACGGAATGATGATCTTGGTCGCCTTGCCGTCGGCCACCTTCTGCATGGTCTCGAGCGCCTTGATCTTGATGACCTGGTCGTTCGGGTCGGCCTCGTTGAGGATTTTGAGCGAGTCCGCCAGCGCGCGCTGCACAGAGCGGATGGCCTCCGCCTCGCCCTCGGCGCGCAGGATCGCCGACTGCTTTTCCGCATCGGCGCGCAAGATCGCAGCCTGCTTTTCGCCCTCGGCGACCAAGATCGCGGACTGCTTCGTGCCCTCGGCCTGCAAGATCGCCTGACGGCGCTCGCGCTCAGCCTTCATCTGCTTCTCCATCGACGCCTGGATATCGGCCGGCGGCTGGATGTTCTTGACCTCGACGCGATTGACCTTGATGCCCCACGGGTCAGTCGCCTCGTCGAGGATCGAACGCATTTTTCCGTTGATGACGTCGCGCGAGGTCAGCGTCTGATCCAGCTCCAGATCGCCG
The DNA here is from genome assembly GCA_964544345.1 of uncultured Oscillospiraceae bacterium. Lineage (GTDB taxonomy): Bacteria > Bacillota > Clostridia > Oscillospirales > Oscillospiraceae > CAKTOF01. Next base: position 3,844 of record CAZJBT010000115.1, on the reverse strand, counting down.
ATGATATTGCGCAGCGTGGTAGCAGTCAGCTTTTCGATCGCGCTCATCGGATTTTCCACGCCGTAGGTGTACAGCTTCGGATCGGTGATCTGAAAATAGAGCACGGTGTCGATCTGCATCGTAACGTTATCCTTTGTGATAACAGGCTGCGGCGGATAGTCGAGCACCTGCTCCTTCAGGCTCACGCGCTTGGCCACGCGCTCAAAAAACGGAACCTTGAAGTGTAAACCAACGCCCCAGACGGCGCTGAACGCGCCGAGCCGCTCGATCACATACGCGCGCGACTGCTGCACAACATAGATGTTGCGGATCAAGATCACCAACAACACGATCACAACCACACCAATGACAATCAGGGGGACCATACTACTTCTCTCCTTTCACGTCTTAGTCTTACGCCTGCGCCGCGCCGGCTTTGACCGGCTCCACACAGGCCTTGACTCCTTCGATCGAGCAAACCGTTACACTGACGCCGGCCGGGATCGCCTCACCCGAGACCGAGCGTGCCGTCCACTCCACGCCGCCGATCTTCACCGCACCGGTGGCAGTCAGGTTGTCGATCGGCTCCGTGACGATCGCCTGCATCCCGATGACGCGGTCGGCGTTCGTGCGTGTCTTTTTCGGTGTGACGAACTTCCGGACAAAGGGTCGCAAGCACGCGAGCAGCACGACGGAGACAGCCAAAAACAGCACGCCCTGCAGCCAATACGGCGCGTGCAGCGCCGTTGCGATAAGCGCTACCAGCGAGCCGCAGGCAAACCATATCGTCACCAACCCGATCGTTGCCGCCTCCGCCGCAAAGAATGCGGCTGTCAGCGCACCCCAGAGCAAAAGATTCCAAAGCATCCGCATCGCTCCTTTCTTCCCTTTTCCAGGGTAAGCGAAGGTCTCCCTCCACTATTTATTATTATACTCTATTGCAAAATCGCCGTCAACACAATTCGGCCGCAACGCTGCGATTGCTATTTCTTCCCGTTTCCTGTATAATGTATTATAATTCTGTAATGAGATGGAGAACCATATGAAATTCACTTGTTCCGTTCCGTGCCTGTTCGGGCTTGAAGGGCTGGTCGCTGATGAGCTGAAGCGGCTGAAGATGGAAAATGTGCGCGCGGAGAATGGCCGCGTCCTTTTTGACGGCGGCTGGATCGAGATCGCGCGGGCAAACCTGTGCCTGCGCATGGGCGAGCGCGTGCTCATCGTGCTCGGCGAATTTCCCGCGCCGACGTTCGACGCACTCTTTGAAGGTACAAAAGCCCTGCCCTGGGAGGAGCTTATCCCCAAGACAGGCTCGTTCCCGATCCGCTGCCGCACGGTCAACTCCGCGCTGCATTCGCAGCCGGACTGCCAGAAGATCGTCAAAAAGGCGATCTGCGTCCGGCTCGGCCAGAAATACCATGTCGAGTGGCTTCCGGAGACCGGCGAACTCTATCAGATCCGCCTCTCCATTTTGAAGGATGTCGCCTCGCTCGCGCTCGACACGACCGGGTCTGGCCTGCACAAACGAGGCTGGCGCGCGCAGGGCAACGAAGCCCCGCTTCGCGAGACGCTCGCCGCCGCGATGGTCAACCTTGCGCGCTACCGCGGGCGGGACACGTTCGTCGACCCATTCTGCGGCAGCGGTACGATCTGCATCGAAGCTGCGCTGGCCGCCCTGAACCGCGCACCGGGTCTGGAGCGCGACTTCTCCGCGCGCCATTGGACAACCATGCCGCAAGCTCTCTGGGCCGAGGAAGCCGAAGCGGCGAGATCGCGCGAATTCCGCGGTGAGTACCGCATCTTCGGCAGTGACCTTGACCCCAAAAGCGTTGCCATCGCGCGCTCGAATGCGAAAAAGGCCGGCGTCGCAGAATACATCACATTTTCAGAATCCGACGCGCGCACTGCCGCGCTTCCGGACGGCGGCGGCATTTTGGCGGCAAACCCGCCCTACGGCCAGCGGCTCGGCGAGATCCGCGACGCGCAGCGGCTCTACCAGGAATTCGGCCGACGCATGGCGCGTGAGGACGGCTGGAAGCAGTATATTCTGACCTCCGAACCGGAATTTGAGCGATACTACGGCCGCCGCGCCGTCAAAAAGCGCAAGCTCTACAACGGCATGATCCAGTGCAACCTCTACATGTATTATTGACAGGAGACTTTGACCATGCGCCATCTGTTCCTTCTCAATCCAGCCGCCGGTAAAACCGACCGTACTGCGGAATACCGGGAGAAGATCGACCGCGCCTTTGCCGGGCTGGACTATGAGATCACCGTCTCAGGCCACAAGGGCGACATCGCTGCGCGCGCCCATGCCGCAGCTTTGACCGGCGAGCCGATCCGCATCTACGCCTGCGGCGGCGACGGCACGCTCAATGAGGCCGTTACCGGTATCGTGGGCTTTCCCAACGCCGCCGTGACTTCACTGACCGCAGGTTCCGGCAACGATTTTGTCCGCAATTTCTCCGAAACGGCGCCGTTCGCCGACCCGGCGCGCTTTCTCGATGTAGACGAAGCGCTTTTTGACCTCGTCCGCTGCGGCGGCGATCACTACAGTCTCAATGTCTGCTCGATGGGCTTTGACGCACGCATCGGCACGCAGATCGACCGCTACAAGCGCCTTCCGCTCGTCACTGGCTCGGGCGCCTATGTCATCTCGATCCTTGTCAACCTGATCCGCGGCGTTCATCGGCCGTACACCATCGAGGTAGACGGTGAAACCATCTCCGGCGAACAGAGTCTGATCTGCATCTGCAACGGCCGCTGGTATGGCGGCGGCTTCCACCCCGTGCCGTCCGCTGAGCTTGACGATGGGTTGCTTGACGTGCTCATCGTCCGCGCCGTCTCGCGGCTGACTGTAGCGGCGGTCATCGGCAAGTACAAAAACGGCCGCTTCGCCGAGTATCCGGACATCATCCGGCATATCCGCTGCCGTTCGCTGCGCATCCGCTGTGAAGCGGAAGAGGACATCAATCTCGACGGCGAGCTGATCTTCCGGCGCGACGTCACATTCGCCATCGCGGAGGAGAAAATCCGCTTTTTCTTCCCCAAAGGGCTCCGCTTCTCCGAAGCCCCAGCGGAATTCGATGAGAAAATCCGAGTAAATTAAAGATAACAGAAGAAAAACAACATCTATTTTCATCTAATCGCCGTTTTTCCGGATCCTCGTCCGAAAAAACGGCGATTTTGCGGTTGCGCATTCGGTGTATGTGCTATATTATAATACACGTTAGCACTCCGCAATTCTGAGTGCTAAATTCCAAAAAACGTGGTATACTATATGACAGGCAATTGCTGTCATGGATTTTATTAGGAGGTCATTCGTTATGAAACTCATTCCGTTGGCTGACAGAGTCATCATCAAGGCTGTCGAAGTGCAGGAGACCACGAAGTCCGGCATCATCCTCTCCACTGCAAACAAGGAGAAGCCGGAGGTTTTTGAAGTCGTCGCCGTCGGCCCCGGCGGCCTGGTGGACGGCGTCGAGGTCGAAATGAACGTGGAGCCCGGCGACAAGGTCATCACCTCGAAATACTCGGGCACCGAGGTCAAGGTGGACGACGAGGCTTACACCATCGTCCGTCAGGCCGACATTCTGGCTATCGTAGAATAATATCTGGAGGTTGACAATATCATGGCAAAGCAGATTATTTTTGGCGAGGACGCCCGCAAATCGCTGCAGTCCGGCATCGACCAGCTCGCTAACACCGTAAAAGTCACGCTTGGCCCGAAGGGCCGCAACGTCGTGCTCGGCAAGACCTACGGTTCTCCGCTGATCACCAACGACGGCGTCACCATCGCCAGGGACATCGAGCTGGAGGACGCGTTTGAGAACATGGGCGCGCAGCTCGTCCGCGAAGTCGCCAC
>CAZJBT010000114.1:0-6842 GCA_964544345.1 uncultured Oscillospiraceae bacterium | reverse complement strand
GCTATCCGGAAATCGGCCTGTACTGGAAGAAGGCGGCATATGAGGAAGCCGAGCACGCGGCGAAGTTCGCGGAGCTGCTGGGCGAGGTCATCACCGACTCCACCAAGAAGAATCTGGAGATGCGCGTAGAGGCAGAGAACGGCGCAACCGCAGGCAAGTTCGAGCTGGCGAAGCTGGCAAAGGCACAGGGTCTGGACGCAATCCACGACACTGTTCACGAGATGGCACGCGACGAGGCGCGCCACGGCAAGGCGTTTGCCGGCCTGCTGAAGCGTTACTTCGGTTAATTTCCCTGCTTACGGGATACAATCACAATTACATCAAAAGGGCGGGGCGCTTCGGCTCTCTGCCCTTTTTGCATTTCGCCCCCAAATGTGGTATGATGCAGCTATTCTATGGTATCATCATTTCTATTTTGCTGTGGAGGGAACCGCCATGCTGCCGGAAAAACAAAATTATTCAGTAAAGCGTATTGATTCGGACGAAAAGGCAAATACTTTGTCTGAGCCGGAGAAGCTGGAGCACGACCCGATGGACACGCTGCCGGATGTGTCGTCCAAGACGGCCGGACTGCCGGTTGTGACGTTTGTCCTCGTCTGCGTCGCGGCGTTTTTGCCGACTGCCGCCGTCCGTATGGTCTTGCTTGCCGCGTTTGGCGAATATGGCCTCGCGGCATTCTGCGCGGTGATATTGGCGGTTCTGCTGTTTGGCGGCGTCGCGCTGGTGCGCGGGATGTTTCGCCGCCTGCGTGAACAGCAGGCGGAAGGCCGGTGGTATCCCATCAGCGCGGCTGTCATGGCGGCCGCCGTGGTCATCGGCGTTTTGATCGGCCTGGCGCCGCTGCTCGGCTGACAGCGCAGCTTCCTTTTCATGTTTGAATAGCAGAGCCCCGATGCGCGCGAGCGTGTCGGGGTTCTTTGCGCGCCGCTCTGCGCATAAAAGTAGAATGTATGGGAGAATATCGCCGTTTACGCGAAAAAACTTGTCATATTTCCAGTTGTAGGGTATAATCAAACTAAATAGAGGATCATGCAGATAAAGGAGGGTAGTATATGTATTGTATCCAATGCGGAAAGCAATTAGATGACAATGCCAAATACTGTATATACTGCGGAGAGCCTGTGCCGATTCGGGTGCCGCGCAATCCCGCCGCCATGCCGGAGGAGACGCCCCAGCCTGCCACGGATGATACATTTGACCGTGACGCGATCGAACAGATGATGGAGGAGAAATCCGCGCTGACGCCGGATGCGCCCGAGCTGGACGATACCGCCTCGCGCCTCGTCAATCTGGACGAATTGTTCGCGCGGGAGGAGCAGCCGACCGAGCAGCTCCCGATTCAGTCGGAGGAACCGGAAGAAACGGAGGAAGCTGCCGGAGAGCCGGAAGAGCCGAAGGAAGCTGCCGAAGAGCCGGAAGAGCCGAAGGAAGCTGCTGAAGCGCCGGAAGAACTGGAAGAGCCGGAGATAGCGGACATACCGGATATACCGGATATACCGGATGAGCCGGACGAACATGCCACGGCCTCTGCGATGGCCGAACCGGAGCACTGGGAGCAGTTGATCGGAGAAAAGCCGGAGGAAACGCAGGACGAGCCGGAGGAAATGCAGGATGACGCGGCTATGATGGCGCTTGCGGGCCTGGCGGAGCTGTTTGCTGAGCGCGACGCACAGCAGGAGCAGGCGGCATCCGCCGCAGCCCGGCCGGATACGGACGAAGCGGAACAGCCGGAGGAACCGACTGAACCGGAGCAGACCGCCGAGCCGGAGCAGCCGGAGGAATTCGAGGAGCCTGAGAAGCAGCCAGAACCGACTGAACCGGAGCTGGAAGAATCGGCGGAGCCGATTGAACCGGAGCCGGAGGAGATGCGCCCCGACGATCTGGAGGGCGAGCAATTTACCGGCTCGCTCCCATTGGAGGAAATCGAGCGCGCGATTCAGGCGCATTTGAAGGAAATGTCCGCTGCGGGTCTGCTGGCCGATAGACAGGAGGCTTCAGAACAGCCCGAGGAGGAAATAAGCGCGGCGGAAACGAACGTGCAGCCGGAGGAAATCGAGGAGACCCAGCCGGAGCAGTCTGCCTATCAGGAGCAGCCGGATGACATGGAGGAAGACGAGCTGTGGGACCGCGATGCGGAGCCGTATGAGGAAGACGCATGGGATCACGAGATCGAGATGGAGGATGAAGAGCCGGAGCCGGCTCCGCAGCCGGCGCCAAAACCGCCGATCGAGCTGGTGATTGAGGAAGCGCCGGATATGACCGGCATTCCGCAGGAGCAGGACGAAGAACAGCAGCCGGAGGTAGAAACAGATGAACAGACCGAAGCACTGGCCGACGAACAGACAGAGGACGCGGTGCAATCCGCTGACACAGATGATCTCACGCTGGACGGCGCGCCGGAACCCGCTGACACAGACGCAATCGAGCAAGCGAGTGAGCCGGAACCCGCTGACACAGACGAAATCGAGCAAACGGGAGAGTCGGAACCCGCTGACACGAACGCAATCGAGCAAGCGGAAGAGCTGGAACCCGCTGACACGAACGCAATCGAGCAAGCGGAAGAGCTGGAACCCGCTGACACGGACGAAATCGAGCAACCGGGTGAGCCGGAACCCGACGACATGGAAGCGGGCGAAGCATACCAGCCAGAGGACGCCGATGCGCACGATGAGCAGTATGCTCAAGACGCGGTTGGGACGGCACAATGGACGATGGATGCAGACGAAGAGTTGGAGCCGGAGGAGCCGCAGGACGACGTCCCGGAGATCACGGTTCTGACCATTCCGCCAATGCACACGCCGGACGAGGACGAAAACGGGGAAGCGGACGAAGCAGAGCTTACTACCGAGCCGGAGGAGGAGCCGGAGAATTCGGACCTTGACCTTGAGCTAGAGGAAGAGCCGGAGAATTCGGATCTTGACCTTGAGCCGGAGGAAGAGCCGGAGAATTCGGATCTTGACCTTGAGCCGGAGGAAGAGCCGGAGAATTCGGATCTTGACCTTGAACCGGAGGAAGAGCCGGAGAATTCGGACCTTGACCTTGAGCTAGAGGAAGAGCCGGAGCAAGAGGCGGAGGAAAACGACGCGGACGATGCGACTGCCGAGACAAATGACGAAGAGAACGCAAATTTCGAGTTGGTCGAAGAGGCGCATTCGGACGATTCTGCCGAAGCGAATTTTGAGCCGGCGGAGGACGTCGTAAGCGACAATACGGCGGAGCTGTCCGAGCTGGACGCGCAGCAGGCGGATGAAGCCGCTGACGCGACACAGGAGCCGACCCGTCCGCCGCTCGATTATGACAGCATCCCGGATATTCCGATCCCGAGCTACTATATTGCGACGCAGCCGGTACAGACGGAGCCTGAGCAGCCGCAGCCCGCGGCGCAGGACGACGCGCCGTCCGGCCGGTTTGAAACGCTGGATGACTACGAGGAGGACGAAGAGGACGAGCCGATGACGATGAGCGGACGTGCCATTCTGGCCGTCGTCATGGTTATCATCGCGCTGTTTGGCGTTGCGGTCGGCGCGTGTGTCGCGGCGGTCACCGGCGGCGCGACGCCTGACACCGGTTCCGGTTCGGCGCAGCAGGTGGGCTTTTGGGATATCGGCGCGGATAATCCGAACTAAGCCTTTGACGCTATCACGCCAACACAATGTAGAATAAGACGGAGGCTGTGCGGTATTCAATATACTGCGCAGCCTTTTTGCCTGTCCGAGGCCGATGAATCGGCGGGAAACGTGCCGAACGGCTGACTTTCACAGATCAGTTCACGCGCATTTCATGCGTCCGTCGGATTATGTTTGCCGGATTGCGTTGACAACCGGAATGCCTTGCCCTATAATAAAGGGGAAGGAATTGAGGGCATTTTGGGCATAGTTACCAGAAACGAACTGGCTGCTGTGCAGAAAGATGGAGGGGAGAGTCAGCTATGAAAAATATTTTGTTTGCCGCATCGGAGTGCGTGCCGTTTGTTAAGACAGGCGGTCTGGCGGACGTTGTTGGCGCGCTGCCGAAGTCGCTGGATAAAACCAAGTACGATGTGCGCGTTGTCATTCCGGATTATACCTGTATTCCACAGAAGTACCGCAGCCGCTTTTCGTATTTAGGTAGCTTTTATATGGATCTGGGTGAGCTGGGTAATTTCTATGTCGGCATCATGACCTGCGAGATGGACGGCGTGCGCTATTACTACATCGATAACGAGCATTTTTTCCACGGAGAAAAGCTGTACAGCGACATTTTGTGGGATATTCAGAAGTTTAGCTTTTTCTCAAAAGCGGTGCTGTCCATGCTGCCGTTTATTGATTTCCGTCCGGATATCATTCACTGCCACGACTGGCAGGCTGCGCTGATCCCGGTCTATCTGCATGAGATGTTCCAGGACAATCCGTTCTTCCGCGGCATCCGCACAGTCATGACCATCCATAACCTCAAGTTCCAGGGTGTCTGGGATATCCAGACCATGCGCCGCTTTACCGGCTTGCCGGGTCATGTATTTGTACTCGGCCGTATGGAGTTCAATAAGGACGCCAATATGCTCAAGGGCGGTCTGGTTTATGCTGACCGCATTACGACAGTCAGCGAATCGTATGCCGACGAGATCCGTATGCCATATTATGGCGAGGGTCTGGACGGCCTGCTCAATGCCAAGGCGGATACGCTCAGCGGTATTTTAAACGGCATTGATTACGATGCGTATAATCCGGCAACCGATCCGCTGATCGAAAAGAACTACGATGTGGACAGCTTTGTCGAGGGCAAGAAGGCCTGTAAGCTGGCCATCCAGCGTGAGCTGGGTATGCCGGAGGATCCGGACGTCATGATGATGGCGATGATTACCCGCCTGACCGATCAAAAGGGTCTGGATTTGGTTGAGTGGGTGCTTGAGCGTATGCTGCAATCGCGCATCCAGCTGGTTATCATCGGCACGGGCGACCCGCGCTATGAGAATCTGTTCCGCCATTATGAGTGGACGCGCAAGGGACAGGTTTCCGCGAATATCCTGTTCAATGAGGAGCGCGCGCATCATCTGTACGCAGCGGCGGACGCAATGCTCATGCCGTCGCGCTTTGAGCCGTGCGGCCTGACGCAGCTGATTTCGCTGCGCTACGGCACAGTGCCGATCGTCCGCGAGACCGGCGGCCTGCGCGATACCGTACAGCCGTATAACCGGTTTGAGCAGTCGGGCACCGGCTTCTCGTTCGCAAACTACAATGCGGATGAGATGCTCAATACCATCTTCTACGCCGAGCAGGTATTCTATGACGAGCCGAAGGCCTGGAAGGAAATGGTCGTGCGCGGCATGAACATGGACTTCTCGTGGGAGTCGTCCGCAAAGCGGTATGAGGAGCTGTACGATTCGCTCTAATTGCCATAGCGTTTTCATCAAAAGCAAACAGCAGACTCGTTTTTGGGGTCTGCTGTTTTTTGCGCCAGCCTGTTGACAATGTGATATCAAAGTGATATCATAAATGCATCAAATACAAAGAGGTATTGGTCATGAACGGACAGACAGAAAAAGTATTGAACAATCGGAAAAACGGCATGCTCGCGCTGGTGCTCACAGTCGTACTGTATCTGGCGGCGATCGCGGGCTGTATCTTTTGCAGCATCCATGGCATAATAGCGGGTACAGTCATCAGTAGTATCTGGCTCGCAGTTGGCTGGATTCCACTGATGGGTCTCAAGGTACTGCGGCCACAGGAGGCGTTGGTGCTGACGCTGTTCGGTAAATATGTCGGCACGCTCAAGCAGGAGGGCTTTTATTTCGTCAATCCGTTCTGCACGGCGGTCAATCCGGCGGCAAAGACCAAGCTCAATCAGAGTGGCGATGTGGACGGCGGAAAAAAATCCATGTCGATTTCGATGCCCGGCGCGGTGGGAGCTGCACAGCCGCAGAGCGTCAGCCGCAAAATTTCGCTCAAGATCATGACGCTCAACAACAGCCGTCAGAAGATCAACGATTGCCTCGGCAATCCGGTAGAAATCGGCATCGCGGTGATGTGGCGCGTGACCGACACGGCAAAGGCGGTATTCCATGTGGATAACTACAAGGAATATTTGTCGCTGCAATGCGATAGCGCACTGCGCGATATCGTTCAGCTGTATCCCTATGATGTCGCGCCCAATGTGGATACGACGGGCGACGGACTGGCGGATGAAGGCAGTCTGCGCGGCTCAAGTGAGGTTGTCGCCGCACGCATCCGCGATGAAATTCAGCGCAAGGTGGCGGACGCGGGTCTGGAGATCATGGAGGCGCGCATTACCTATCTGGCCTATGCACCGGAGATCGCAGCGGTTATGCTACAGCGTCAGCAGGCATCCGCGATTATCGATGCGCGCAAGATGATTGTAGACGGCGCGGTCGGCATGGTCGAGATGGCGCTCGAGCGCCTGAATAATAATCAGATCGTTGATCTGGATGAGGAGCGCAAGGCGGCGATGGTGTCCAATCTGCTGGTTGTGCTGTGTGGCAATCATGATACCCAGCCGATCGTCAACGCGGGAAGCCTGTATTAAACGAACATGAAGAAAAAACAAATTCCATTGCGGCTTTCAGAAAAGCTGTATAATGATATCGCCGCATGGGCGGAGGATGACTTCCGTTCGGTCAACGGACAGATTGAATATCTGCTGACTGAATGCGTGCGGCAGCGAAAGAAAGATGGAAAATATGTTTCGGAGCATTTGGATGAGCCGATTGAATTGGATATTGAGTAACACGGCGGCGGATTGCATGAGCAGTCTGCCGTTTTTGTGCTTTCTTCTGCGAGGAAGGGAAGTAGTTTTTTTCGGCTCTATGTCAATAGTTGGGGTAGAGATAAAAACCAATAATCGAAAGT
>CAZJBT010000113.1:0-6921 GCA_964544345.1 uncultured Oscillospiraceae bacterium | reverse complement strand
AGACTACCGCGCCGAGCTGCGCAAACAGGCCGAAGCGCTGTTCTACATCTAAATCCTGATCTTTACGGCGCGCCCAAAACGGGCGCGCCGTTTTTATGCATTTTGCGCATCTTTTTCTGCCTTAAATTTGACATTTCGCCGAAACCTTGGTATAATACCAAGGTTTAGAACATAGAAAGGATCGATGCGCCGTGCAATATTTTTTGATGATCTTGCTCTATTTGCTTGTCACTGTCGCGATCGGAGTGCGCGCATCCCGGCGGACGCGGAGCGCCGCAGCGTTTCAGGGTACCGGGATGGGCGTCTCGGCCATCGTGTTCGCCTCCGCCGGCGAGTGGCTCGGCGGCACCGCGACGACCGGCGTCGCCGAGTACGGCTTCACCTACGGTATCTCGGGTGCATGGTATACGATCGCGAACGGCCTTGGCGTGCTGTTCCTCGCGCTGTGCTTCGCGAAGCTCTACCGCAGTCTGAATAGCCCGACCGTCCCCGGCATCGTGGAGAAATTTTTCGGCGCGAAGGCGCGCGTCGTCGCGAGCATGCTGCTCGTGCTCGTCATGCTGGCCGTCGGTGTGTCGCAGATGATCGCGGCCGGCAAGCTCGGGCAGACGCTGTTCGGACTGGACTTCAACGTGACGATCGTCGTGTTCGCGGCGGCGTTCATTGGCCTGACGCTGCTCGGCGGCATGAATGTCATCGCAGCGACCAACCGGCTGCACTTTTTTGTGATGTACGGCGGCGTCGCGCTCGCCGCCGTGCTGAGTATCCGCTCGCTCGGCGGGTGGAGCAGCTTTGTGGACGAAGCCCAAGCGCTGGAGGGCAGCTATCTCAGCCCTACCGCCATCGGCGGCGCAAAAGTCTCCTCCTGGCTTGTCGCCAGCCTGCTCGGCGCGTGTACGGCACAGGCCGGCATCCAGCCGGTTCTTGCGGCCAAGGACGTGCCGACTGCGCGGCGCGCCTGCCTCTGGACAGCGCTCGTCGTCGCGCCGTTCGGCCTGCTCACCGCCGGACTCGGCATCTGCGCGAAGATCATGAGTGAAAACGGCACGCTGCTCAACGCCGCGGGCGAGCTTGTTTCCGAAGCAAAGCTCGGCCTGTCCACGCTGCTGCTGCACCTGCCGCCCGCCGCAGCCGGGCTGGTAATGGCAGCGATTTTGGCCGCGATACTGTCCACCGCCTCGCCCATCATCCTGGCCGCCGGCACTATGCTCACGCGCGACCTCTATGGCCGCGTCCTGCGCCCGGACGCAGGCGACCGGCAGCTTCTGCGCGTCAGCCGCATGACGACCGCCGCAGCCGGCGCGGTCTGCTGCCTTGCCGCCATCGTACTGGTCGACCGCAGCCTGGATCTCGACATCGTCTATGCCGCCTATTCCCTGCGCGGCGCGGTCTTCGTCATCCTGCTCGCAGGCATCTACTGGAAGAAGGCCACAGAGAAAGGCGCGTGCGTCAGCATGGGACTGACGGCGCTGACCGTCGTGTTCTGGGCCGTCTGGAAAAACCAGACCGGCACATATCCCGTTGCGCCATGGCTGACAGAGACATACGCGGCGCTGATCGTCGCCGTGTGCTCGATGGCGGCCGCCTCACTGCTGACTCGCCGTGAGCAAAACGCGCCGCTTTGACGGTTGTTTCCCGCGCGCAGTCGTGATACAATAGCTACCGGCGGCGATCGCCCCGCGCATGCGCCGCGGCGCTGATCCTGTAAGCTCCGGCATGGTATGCCAGAGCGCACTACGAGCAAAGGAGTTTTCCCCAATGAGCAACATCTGGCACGATATGGATCCCGCGCGCGTCAGTCCGGACGACTTCATCGCCGTGATCGAAATCGAGAAAGGCTCCAAGAACAAATACGAGCTTGACAAAGCAACTGGTCATCTGATCCTCGACCGCGTTCTGTTCACCTCCACGCACTACCCTGCCAACTATGGGCTGATCCCATTGACCTATGCCGACGACGGCGATCCGCTCGACGTGCTGGTGCTGTGCAGCGAGTCCATCCTTCCGATGAGCCTCGTGCGCTGCCGCCCGATCGGTGTGATGCGTATGGTGGACAACGGTGCGCTCGACGAGAAGATAATTGCTGTGCCGTTTGGCGACCCAAACTACAGCGGCTATACGGATATCGACCAGCTCCCCGGCCACATCTTCAGCGAGATGCGCCATTTCTTCACGGTCTATAAAAGCCTCGAGGGCAAGCAGACCGTCGTCGACGAGGTGGAGCCAGCCGAAAAGGCCAAGGCAGTCATCGAAAAGTGCCTGCGCGCATATCTTGATAAATACAAGCCATACAAGCCGTAAAAATCCCCCGGAATGCCAGCGCATTCCGGGAGCAAAAATCGCATGGACAGCTATCATTGCTCTATTGCATTTCAATTCAGTTGAACAACAAAGCCGGGATGCCAAGCATCCCGGCTTTTGACCGCGTTATAGCGTTACAGGATATAGCGCAGCGCCTTGGCTTCCTCGCGGAGCTGGTCGCGGAAGCTGGGATGCGCGATGGCGATGAGCTGTTCGGCGCGCTCGCGGATCGAGCGGCCGCGCAGATGCGCCACGCCATACTCCGTGATGACGATATCCACCAGATTGCGTGAGACGGACACCGCCGCGCCGGGCGTGAGCGTCGTCTTGATCTTGGAAATGGCGCCGCCCTTGAGCGTCGATTCAAACGCGATGATGCCGCGGCCGCCCTTCGAGTGGAGCGCGCCGTAGGCAAAGTCGGTCGCGCCGCCGGTGCCGGAGATCTGTGTCGAGCCGATCGACTCCGAGCAGACCTGGCCGGTGAGGTCGATCTCGACGCAGGTATTGACCGAGACGAGATTGTCGTTCTGCGCGATGATGAACGGGTCGTTCATATAGCTCGACGGGCGGATACGGCACGCCGGGTCGTGCGAAATCGTCTCGTACAGATGCAGATCGCCAAGCGCGAAGGCAAAGTCGTGCTCGCCGCGGTTGATCGTCTTGCACTTGCCGGTGATATTGCCGTTTTCGAGCAGGTCGGCCATCGTCGAGGTGAACACCTCCGTGTGGACGCCCAGGTCGTTCTTCTCAAACAGATACGCGCCGACCGCGTCGGGCAGGCCGCCGATACCAAGCTGGATGCAGTCGCCGTCGTGGATCAGGTCGGCGACAAAGCCGCCGATCGTTTTGTCCATCTCGCTCGGCACCGTACGCGGGATGGTGAACAGCGGATTTTCCGAGACAAAGTACGCGCTGACGCGGTCGATCGGGATCTCCAGCCCGCCGCGCACCCGGCGGTAGCTCGGGTTGACCTCGAGGATGACCTTGTCCGCACAGGCAAACGCCTCGCCCTCGAACATCTGGCAGTACGGGATCTGGAAATTGCCGTTCTCATCCATCTCGGTCGTCTGCGCAATAAAGACGTTGTTCGGCATGAACTCCGTACGCAGCTTCATGTAGTTGTGCAGATCGGTCGGGATATAGCTCGTCAGCCCCAGCTCATGCCCCTGCCGGAAATTGGTATGATAAAAATGACCGACCGTGTGGACATGGCCGAGCGTGTTCGGGTCGCGCAGGTATTCATAGTCATTGTCCTTGCTTTTGACCAGCGTTACATCGCGCAGATCCGGAATGATCCGCTGCAGATTGTTCAAAAACTTGGTCGGCTCAGTCGCCGCGCCGGAAACGGCGATCACGTCGCTGGATTCGATCATCGCCAGGCATTCTTCAAGCGTTCTGCGCTTGCGTTGGTTTTGTTCCTGAAAACTCATCGGTTCACGATTCCTTTCCCGCAGCGGGCCGCTCTGTCAGTGGCGCCGCTGCGGAATTTTATGAAATTAAGACTGAGTATAACAGGTTGCCCGACAATGTCAAATCTTTTTTCGTATACGAACCTGGTGTCCACCACAGCGCGAGGGCTTTGACCTACGGGCGCAGCATTTCAACGGCCGCCGCGGCCGCGCGGTCGATAGAATCCGTCAGATCCTCCGTCAGACCGCCGCACCAGAAGCAGACCTGCCCCCAGAGCAGCGAAAGCAGCGCACTCATCTGGTCATCGAGCGGATCTGTGTCGCGCAGCTCGCCACGCGCACGACCCTCCCGCAGCGTTTGGCGGAGCTGCTTCGCCGCATAGTTGTTCGGATAGATCAGCCGGTTTGCCGGCGTGAGGATGACCGACATCGTGTCGCGCCCGATCCGCTCGGTCACGACGCCGTAGTGGTGCAGGATCTCCAGCACGCGACCCGGCGCGTCACTCGCCGCCAGCGGGATCTGCCGGAAGATCTCATCGGTGCCGACGGACAGGCTCCGGTACACGTCGCTCTTGGTCTTGAAGTAGTGATAAAACACGCCGACCGTCACGCCGACCGCAGAGCAGATATCTGCGATCGAAACATTGGCGTAGCCCCTCTCGGCGAACAGAGCCAGCGCCGTCTCCGTCAGCTTTTTCTTCGTTTCCGCGGCTTGTTCGCTGCGCGTTTTCTTCTTTGCTTCCGCCATCGCGGCCGCCTCGCTTTCCAAATTTCCGTTTCTGCCGCTCTCCGTCTTGACAGCGGAAGACTTCGGTGTTATGATTTTACTAAATCCATTTACTAAATACATTTAGTTCATTATAGCACATTCTGCGGAGAGATGCAAGAGAAAGGCGGAACGATCCCATGGACTACCAGACGCTGTACAACGAAAAGAAATCCACCTTGCAGGGCTGCCTGAAGCTGATCCATTCCGGCGACAACATCTGCTTCGGAAAGGACTGCAACGAGCCAAAGCTCTTTTGCCAGCAGCTCCACACCATAGCCGACCGCGTCGAGAACGTGACCGTGCTCAAGGGGCGCTCAAGCGATTTTGGTTTTCTGCAGAACAGCGGCATGAAGGGTCACTTTCTGACCCAGTCGGCTTTTTTCAGCCCCGGCTGGCAGGCCGCGTTTGAAAAGGGCAACTGCACCTTCATCCCGAACGACCTGTGCGACCAGCCGGTCTGGTACAACGGCGCCTACCCGCGCAACGTCTACATCGCCGCGGTCACTCCGATGGACGAAAACGGCAACTTCCAGGTCAACCTCTCGCAGATGTGGGAGCGGGACATCCACCCGCTCTCGTGCGAGCGCGTCATCCTCGAGGTCAACAAGAATCTGAAGACCGTCAATGGCGGCGTCGAGATCAACATCAAGGACGTCACCGCATTCTACGAAGCGGAGTATGAGATCTACACGATCCCGGACGCGCCGTCCAGCGAGCTTGACAACCGGATCGGTCAGTATGTTTCGGAGCTGGTGCACGACGGCGACTGCATCCAGCTCGGCATCGGCTCGCTGCCGAATGCCTGTGCCCGCGGCCTGATGGACAAGAAGGATCTCGGCATCCACTCCGAGATGTTCACCAACCTGATGGGCGAGATGGTTGAAAAGGGCGTCATCACCGGCGCGCGCAAGAACATCAACCGCGGCGAGCACACCTTCTGCTTCGCGGGCGGCACGCTGCATCTGTTCGACCTCCTGCACGAAACCCCCAACTGCCGCATCCGCCCCGCGACCTATGTCACCGATCCGTTTGTCATCCGCTCGAACGACAACATGGTCTCCATCAACGCCATCATGGAGATCGATCTCACTGGCCAGGTCTGCTCAGAGACGATCGGTACCCGGCAGTACTCCGGCCCGGGCGGCGCATTCGACTTCGCCTATGGCGCGGCGCACTCCAAGGGCGGCCGCTCCATCCTGATCATGCACTCGACCACCAGCCGCGGCGCATCGAAGATCAAGCCGATCCTGACGCCCGGCGCCGCCGTCACGATCCCGCGCACCTATGTCGACTACGTCGTCACCGAATACGGCGTCGCGCACCTGCGCGGACGTACCGTGGCCGACCGCACGCGGGATCTGATCTCGATTGCCCATCCCGATGTCCGCGCGGAGCTGGCCGCCGAGGCAAAGAAGCTGTTTTACATCTGAATCTTCGCCTGATTTTTCAAGCCTCCGCAGCGTGTGCCGCGGGGGCTTTTTCGCATGATGAAATTATACAAAAAGCATAAATACCCTTTTACTCTTTTGCGGTTCTTCGTGTAAAATCCCAATCGAATTTCCGTTGCAATCCCCTTGGCGACTCTTTATAATGATAGATAGATAATAATATCACAATTTTATGAAAGAAATGAGGTCTTTCCAATGGCATATTCTTATGAAGACTACAAGAAGATGTATGAGGAACGCAAGGGCACTGTCGACGACGCGCTGAACCTGATCCAGTCCGGCGACGTCATCTGGTGCTCAAACAACTACAATGAACCTCAAACTCTGTTCGGCCGTCTCCACGAGATTGCTGACCGTGTTGAGAACGTCATTGTCTACAAGAGCCGTATCGGCTCCTACCCGTTTATGCTGACGCCCGGTATGAACGGTCACATCAACTGCCATAACTACTTCTATGGCCCGTCCTACCGTGAGGCGCACAAGCTGCTCAACGCCAGCTTCATCCCGGTCGACCTGCCGAACTACTACCGTATGGTCAACCGCCACAAGCCCTGCAATATCTTTACCGCGCAGGTTTCTCCAATGACTGAGGACGGCAAGCTATATGTCGGCATGAACCAGACCATCGAGTACTATGCGATCAAGGACGCCATCGAGCAGCACAAGAAAATCATCGTCGAGGTCAATCCGAACCTCACCTATATGAACGGGTCGGCCTATATTCCGGTCGAAGCCGTCACTGTGCTCTATGAGGTCGACACGCCTGAGTATTGCATCGGCACGCCGACCACCACCCCCGAAGAGGATAAGATCGGCCAGATGGTCGCCTCTCTGATCGAAGACGGCGACACCATCCAGATGGGCATCGGCGGCATCCCGGATACCGTTGGCAAGCACTTGATAGACAAGCACGACCTCGGACTGCACACCGAGCAGTTCACCTCCTCCATGGCGACGCTGATCGACGCCGGCGTCATCACCGGCGAGCGCAAGG
>CAZJBT010000112.1:0-7103 GCA_964544345.1 uncultured Oscillospiraceae bacterium | reverse complement strand
GTCGGCGGCAATCATATTCAACAGCGCATCAGCGTTGTGAGAAAGTAATCCCCGCGTTTATCGCTGTTCGACAGAACAGTAAATAAATTATCTTCCAAGGAGGGCATTCACCATGTCAGAAGTATCGAAGTTTTTGGAGGCAAATCCCGTTCAGTATCTTGCAACTGTAGGCCGCGACGGAAAGGCAAAGTGCCGCCCGTTCATGTTCAGTTTTGAAAAGGACGGCAAGCTGTGGTTCAACACCGGCAATCAGAAGGACGTTTATAAAGATATGCAGGAAAACCCCAATGTGGAAGTCTGCATTTCCTCCCCGGCTTATGAGTGGATCCGTATCAGCGGCCAAGCAGTTTTCGTGGACGACCGGGAAATCAAGGAAGCTGCCCTGAAAAACCCGATCGTAAAAGGCAATTATCAGACGGCCGATAACCCCACATTTGCAGTATTCTATCTTGCAGACGCAAAGGCTGTGATCGCTGATTTCTCCGGCAACCCTCCCAGAGAGTACACATTCTGATTCTGTGAGCCGTTACCTTGTCTTCGGTGCATGAAGCTGCCGGCTGGCAGTACGGTCTTGAACCGCAGGGCAGCCAAGCAGTATAGCTCGTTCCCGATGGCATAGTCCGGACAAAAGAAAATTGTAAAGAGATTCCCCGCGAGCAGATCGTCCGCGGGGAATCTCTTTCCATCGGCGCAAAGTTCTGACCGCTCATGCGAATCTGGGAAACTCGCGGCACAGACTCGGCGGCGCAAAACCAGTGAAACCAAAAAACGGACAGCCTATGGCTGTCGGCCATTTTCACGCTTTTTCTTTGGCGGCGCACGCCAGCGCGGCGATATCGCCCACGCCGTCCAGCACGAGGCTCGGCCGGTAGGCATAGCGCCGGAGCGTCTCCGGTGAGGATACGCCCGAGAGCACCAGAACGGTGGACATCCCGCTCTCCAGCCCGGAAATGATATCCGTATCCATCCGGTCTCCCACCATCACGGCATCGGCGGAATGGCAGTTCAGCATCCGCAGCCCCGTGCGCATCATCAGCGGGTTTGGCTTGCCGCAGAAATACGCCTGCGTGCCGGTCGCCATCTCGATGGGCGCAACGAGCGCGCGGCAGGCCGGAGCGATGCCGTTCTCGATCGGCCCGGACACATCGGAGTTCGCGCCGATCAGCTTCGCTCCCGCCAGCACCAGATTGGTCGCCTTGGTCAGCGTGTCGAGCGAGTATGACCGCCCCTCACCCACCACCACATAGTCGGGGTTGACATCGTTCATCGTGATACCCGCGTCGTAGAGCGCGTTGAGCAGTCCCGCCTCTCCGATGGCGAACACCGAGCAGCCCGGCGACTGCTCCCTCAAAAACGCAGCGGTGGCGAGCGCGCTGGTGTAGAAGCGCTCCTCCGGTACCTCCAGCCCCATGCGAGCCAGCTTTTGATGCAGCTCTCGGGGCGTATAGCCGCTGTTATTCGTCAGGAACAGGTATTCCTTATTCTCGTCGTGGAGCCATCGGATAAACTCCGCGACACCGGGCAGGATCTGATTTCCGTGATAGATCACGCCGTCCATATCGCAGATAAAGCCCGTCTTTTTGTTGAAGTCGATCGTATTCACAGTCTTACTCTCTTTCCCGGCATGCCGCCGTTTTGATCCTCCATGGTCGATTTCCCCAGGTACAATATATCACATTGTGCGCAGACTGGATGAAGGCTTTGTAAAATCGATCGAAAAAAATGCTGCGCGTCGGCGCCTATTATGTAGTATAATACAGGAAAGAGGGAAATAAAAGAAGGAGGTCTTTCCATGATACCTGCTAAAAAACCGCCTCTATTGGAGTCCGAGCGCGCCATGTCGATCGCAAAATTCTATGACATTCCAGTCCGGCCGCTCGACCCGCTGCACCAATTGCTGCTCGACCGCGGCCCGCTCGACCCGCGGCTCGCCACGCCGCCGGAACGCATCACAGACCTGTTCCGTCTTTCCGGCTACACTGGCTCTGATTATGGCTACTGCATGATGGACGACGGTTCCGGCTTTCTCGCCACTTACGCCGTGTTCCACAACTGCACCATGGACATGCTGAAATGGTGGTTCGGCTGGATGAACACGCGCCCAAAAAACATGCCCGAGGGAGCAGGCAACATCAAGTACAAGGTCTGGTGTCCCTACGGTCACTTCGACCACGGGTCTGCCGTCGCGCCGGATGGCGATACGGTCAACTGCGCCACAGAGGCGCTGGATCTGGGGCTGTGCGGCGATGTGCCGGAGCGCATCTATATGCATGGACTCGATCCGTGCAGCTTCGGCCTGCCCGCGGTGCGGAAGCAGGAGCTTGATGACGCCGGCGTCGCCTGGTCGATGAGCTACGAGACCTTCGACTATCCAGGCCAGCACCTTTGCATGAGCATGATGCGCCCCTGCCCGAACGGCGGCATCGAAACCATCGGCCGCGAGTGGATCGGCTACGGCATATCCGACGGCAAGATCGTCCGCGTTCCGGAGACGCCGGTCGACGAGGCCTTCCTCAAAAAGGTCGTCAAGCACTGTACCATCGAGATGATGCGGCTCGACGATATCCTGCCCGCGCTCTATGAAACCTACCGCGACACGCCGCCGGACGCGGCGCTGTAATGCAAAAAAGAGGCTGTTGCAGAACGATCTGCAACAGTCCTTCTTTGTTCAGCCGCTCGGACGCGTGCTCAGAACCAAAATATCGTAAATTGCACGCGTGTTATAACGCGCCCTCAGGGATCAAAACAGCTCGACCAGCTCGCGCGGGGTTTGGGACAGGCGCTTTGCGCCGTCCTCCGCCACTGCGAACACATCCACACAGCGGTAAGGATCCTTCCCGTCCGGCCGGATATTCGGGCCGATGACCAGCGTCATGCCCGCCTTGAGCGGCATCTCCCCTGTCCGGTCGGTATTGCGCGGCGCTTCGCAGCGGTCGCAGCCGATGCCGTAGAGCCACGCGGAGCCGTCGGCCGGCAGGCCAGCAGGCTCGAGCAGCTCGCGGTTGACCCGTTCCACGATCGCTCGGATCGTCGCGCCCGGAACCGCCAGTCTCGCCGCCAGATCCTGCGCCTGCACAGCGAGCGACCAGTACCTCTTCGCCTCATCCGAGGCATTTCCCATCACATAGCAGCGCCCCAGCGCCGCAGCAAAGCCGCCGGGCAGGAAGCCCGTGCAGGAGACGTTGATGCGGTCGCCGAGCTGCAGCCGCCGACCTGGATAGAGCAGCGGCTCGGCCGCCGCGAATCCGCCGTCAGGCGCGGAGGTCAGCGTGACGACGGAGAGCGTCTGTAAGTCCTGATCGTTCGCGCCGAGCTGGCTCAGCCGCCAGCGCAGCTCCACCGCCGCGTCGTGCTCGGTGCGGCCCTCGCGCAGCAGAAGCCGCATCGCAGCAAAAGCGCGGTCATACACTCTGGCCGCAGCCTGTACCCCCGCTGTCTCGGCCTCCGATTTCTCCGCCTTCAGCCCGCGCAGCTCCTCCGTAAGGTCGACCAGCTCCAGCTCCGGCTGAACGGCCAGGAGCTTATCGCGCAAGACCTTTTTCAGACACTCAGGATTCACAATGCCGAGCCGCGGCCGGCCAAACACCTCGGGATAATGCGCCGGCTCAAGCACAGGATACTGCGCCGCATCGGTCGGATGCGGTGTCAGCGATGAGGCTCGGATGATCTCACCCTCCGCCGGGACGACATAGATGTTGTTCCGGTTAAACGGCGGCAGCGTCGGCGTCGAGCCGCGGTCGGGAGGCCCTTCCGCCGCAGCCTCCTTCCCCAAAAACCAGGTGGTGAGCTTATCGCGCCCCGCGCCCAGGATCAGCGCGTGCGTCAAGCCGTGTTGCTTCAGCAGCGAAGCGAACCGCGCCCTTCTTTCTTCCAAAATCTGATTCATGCCGCTTCCCTCCTCAATCCAGTACCTTCAGTTCCATCGGGACATTGACCAGATCCCGCGCACCGTCCGCCGTGATCTGATAGGTGTTGAGAATGAACAGCTCCCCGCGCACCGCAGAGCCCGGATACTCCCGGTAGATCAGCGGATGACAGTGCAGCAGGATATTCTCTTTCAGCGGGAGATCCTCCGTGTAATCCTCCAGCGAGTACTGCTCATAGTAATACCCGCCGAGGCTGTGCATCCAGTTCCAGCCTACGCTCTCGCGGAGCGTGTAGCCCATCTGATTGGCTCTCTTGCGGGTCTTGACCGCGATCTGCGCCAAGCTCAGCGAATCCGGCTGCATCAGTGAGACGGCGTAGCGGTGCAGCGCAAGCGCGTCGTCCACGCACTTCTGCCACGCTTTGGTCGGCTCGCCGAGCACAAGGTGCCGGCCGAATGCGATATGATGATGTCCCGGGCCGTTGGATTCGAGCAAGGAGAAAATCCGGTCGCCATAGGCCAGCTTGTGGGATTCCGGCGTGCCCATTCCGGGCGTGGGCGCGTCCTGCTGCCCGGCGCACATAATGGCGCAGTGCACCACCCCGCTGCCGCCCAGGCTGTGGAGCAAGTAGGTGACCTCCTGGTTGATCTCCGCCACGTCGCGGCCAACGCGCAGGATCTGCGGAAGCGCCTCATAGACCGCCGCCTGGACGTCCCGCGCCTGGCGGATCACATACAGCTCCTCCTCGCTCTTCGGCGCGCGCGCAAGCGCGGCAGGGATCGTGAGATCCACCAGCTCCGCCTTTGGCAGCTTGGCCGCGATAGCGTCGGAAAGCCGCGCGGTCATCTGCTGCGGCAGTACCAGGCCGATCCGCTCTGGATTTGACGCCGCCAAAATGTCCGCGATCCGCTCATCCGTCACGCGGTTGAGAAATCGCACCTCGCCGCAGACAGGCTCCTGCGGCTTCTGCATCACATAGCGGCTGAAATCCACGCTGGAAATATCGGTTTCCTCCTCGCCCAGCTCGTCCCACAGGACGCCGAGAACCTCGCCGCGCTCCGGAACGATCACATACTCGAGCAGCCGACGGCCTGTCAGCCATTCGTCATACGCCTCCTCGGCACACTCGAGAAAGATCGTCACCTGGACGCCATGGGCGGCCATGACACGGCGGATCTCACTGATCCGCCGCCGGTATTCCATCTCCGAGTAGAGGATGACCTGCTCGAAGCGGTGCAGCATTTTTCTTCCATAATAGTCCAAAACATTCCCTCCTCACAGCGCCGCCGCGCACCGCGCGCCGGCATACGGGCGGCAATTCTGTCTGCGCGCCGCCCGGCTAATATGGTCTATTTTAAAATTTTTTACCCAAAGATGCAATCATTTTCCCAGATCATTTCGTCGAAAGCAGAAAAACAACGCGGCTCCGGACGCAGAGCTGCGCTGTTTCAAGGCTTTTCGCCGCTTCCCGGTCAGAGAAGCATCAGGCCGTAACGGCTCTCCATTTCAGCGAGAAACGCCGTGTCGAACTGATCCGCCGGACAGAGCGCAACGCCCTGATAGACGCGCAGCGCCTGCTCAAAGGCAGCCTTGTCCTGCGAGAGGATGCACATCGCGCTGTTCGGCGCTGCGAAGCAGCACTCGGCAAACACCGCCGCGTCGGCCATCGACTCGACCGCAACGCGTACGATCTCCTCCTCTGCGTCCATGAAATCATCCTCCAGATCGTCGCCGCACTCGAAAACGTCGCTCAGCTCCGGATCGTCTGCCAACTCGATCAGACTGCGCTCGGTCGCGCAAAAGCGGCCGTCCGCCCTCGTCGGCGCGTTCAGCGCGCTGAAGTCGATCGCGTCCACCGCTTGTTTCAGCGCCGCGATGTGCGTCTCATCCGTTCCGCAGCAGCCGCCGAAAATACGCACACCCGCCGCCGCAAGCGCCGGGACACAAGCCGTAAATTCCTCCGGCGGGCAGTGATAGACTGTCTGTCCATCCACGACCTCGGGCAAGCCTGCGTTCGGCTTGGCAATCAGCGGCACCGTGGCATACGGCGCGATCCGCTCGAGCTGGCGCAGCATCTCCTCCGGCCCGGTGGAGCAGTTCAGTCCAAACGCGCTCACGCCCATGCGCTGCATCACAACGAGCGCCGCCGCCACATCCGTGCCGGACAGACTGCGGCCGGATTCGTCGCAGGTGAAGGTCACAAGGACAGGCTTATCGGACACCGAACGGATGGCCAGCACCGCCGCGCGCGCCTCGGCCATGGTCATAGTCGTCTCGACCGCGAACAGATCCGCCCCGGCCTCAGCCAGCGCTTTCGCCTGCTCGGTGTACACCTCGACGATCGACTCGAACTCTGCGTCGCCGTAGGGCTTGACAAACAGCCCCGTAGGCGCGATGTCCGCCCCGACGAGCGCCGCGTCACCCGCCACCGCACGCGTCAGGCCGAGCAGGCGCGTGTTGTAGTCCACCGTCTGGTTTTCGATGTGGTGCTGCTTGAGCTTGACCGAATTCGCACCAAATGTCGGCGCGTAGAGCGCCTGCGAGCCGGCGGCAAGATAATCCCGCTGGATCTCCTTGATGGTCTCCGGATGCTCGAGCACCCACTGCTCCGTGCACGCGCCGGCCGGCATGCCGCGCTTCTGCAGCGCGGTTCCGGTCGCGCCGTCCAAAATCAAAGGTAACTGGATCATGAAACGCCCTCCAATTGGGCAAAAAATCGTTGAGAACACTATACTTTGCCCGTTTTTTCTGTTATCATAATCGATACGAATGAAACAGTCAAGGAGCGAAACCATGAAGAAACTGATTGATCTGATCTCTGAGCAGGTATCGGCCGCATTTGAGCGCGCAGGCTATGATGCCTCGCTTGGCCGTGTCTCTGTCTCCAACCGCCCCGATCTGTGCGAATACCAGTGCAATGGCGCGATGAAGGGCGCAAAGCTCTACGGCAAGGCGCCCATCGAGATCGCATCGGACGCCGCCGCGCAGCTGCTCTCCTCTCCCGTCTTTGAAAAGGCCGAGGCCGTGAAGCCCGGCTTCCTGAACCTGACGCTTGCGCCGGGCTATCTGGCACAGTATCTCGACTCTATGCGCACAGCCGAGCGCTTCGGCATCGAGCTGGACACGCCGAAAACCATCGTTGTGGACTACGGCGGCGCGAATGTCGCCAAGCCGCTGCATGTCGGCCATATCCGCCCCGCGATCATCGGCGAGGCGATGAAGCGCATCTATCGCTAC
>CAZJBT010000111.1:0-7202 GCA_964544345.1 uncultured Oscillospiraceae bacterium | reverse complement strand
CCGCTTAATGCTGCTCGGTTCCCCGCCTGACATGGTTCACGGGTTCCCGTTGCGCAAGACCGATTCCTCATCGCCGCTTACGCGGGTCAGACGACACAACGTACGCCCTCGGACGGGGATTCATCCCTGCTGCAGCGGATTGCAGGCGACAGGGCACCGCTGACTCCCCGACTAGTGCGGCCTTGCCGCAGGCCGAATGGCTGCGACAGACATGATTATTCTACACGAACGAATGAAATTTAGCAACTGTTTTGTGAAAAACAAAGAGCCGTTGCAAGACTGTGCTGCAGCGGCTCCTGTGGACGCCGCCTGCCGTGCGGCAGACGTCCGATTTGGCGCACAGCGCTATTCTGTGCGAACCGTTCGTCTCGCTGTACCGCTTCGCTGGCTCCTATCGCGGCGGCGATCCCAAAGGGAGCGGAACTCGCTTTGCGTCAAAAAATACTGCGGATTACAGCTTGGACTCAATCAGAGCGGCCAGGTCGCCGATGGTTTCGATCTGTTTGATCTCCTCCTCGAGCAGCTCCGCGCCGGTTTCGTCTTCAAGCTCGACGAGCATTTCCACCAGGTCGAGGGAGTCGAAATCCAGACTTTCAAACGTTGTTTGGGCGCTGAGCGTTTCAGGGTCGAACTCTGCCTGTTCCGCCAGATAGGCGATGATCTTTTCCAGCATATCCATATCCTCCGTTGACGGCTGCGTCGCCCCAGCCGGATTGATTCTATCTGTATGATACGGGTTTTTCAGCCGATGTCAAGCAAAAATTGCACGATTCAGGCCGTCGTTTCCGGCAATGTCGGGGTGACGCGGAAAAAAGGGGAAGACAAAAGGCGCTGAGCGTGCTAGAATGTACCAGACGCGCGGACGCCGATCCGGCGCGCGATCCCGACTGAAGGAGAGTCCTGCGGCGCCTATGAGCAAACGCATTCCCTGTGTCTTACCGGCTGAGAGCCGTTTTGTCTACCTGATGATCTCCCGAACGCCGACCCGCTTCGGCTCCGTTTTGCGGCGGCTGGGCGGCATCCGCTACAACCACGCCGCCATTTCGCTCGACCCGCAGCTCGACCGGCTCTATGCATTTGCGCGGCGTCAGCACAACGCCTGTCTGGTCGGCGGACTGGTTCACGAGAGCGTGAGCCGCTATACGCTCGGCGGACACGAGCCGGTCAATGTCGTCATTTTCCGCGTGCCGGTGACGGAGCAGCAGTTCTGCTGGGTCGAACAGACGATCGAGCGCATCGGCGCGGATCACGAGTATAAGTATAACCTCTTTTCTGTGGTTTCTTACCCGCTGACCGGCGGGTTCCAAACCTATAAGGCGTATTCGTGCATCGAATTCGTCATGTACATTCTGTCCCATCTGGGTTATCGGCTCGATCGACCGCTCTACCGCTATAAGCCGGACGATCTGCTGACGCAGTTTTCATTCCAGACCTGCTATATCGGAGAGCTGACGGCCTATCGGCCCGACGACGGCGATTGGGGCAACTATTTTGACGCGATGAGCCTGCACCTTGCGAAAGAGAGCGTCGTTACCATCGGCGTGCTGCTGGTGCGTTTGATCTTCCGCCGCCGTTACCGCACCCATATGCAGACCAGGAACCCTACCGGATAGAAGGCGGCTCGGGCAAAGCCCGAGCCGCCTTTTACTCTTCGCTGCTCTTTCCTGTGATGCGGCGGACGTAGTCGGTGATCAGATCGCTTGAGCGAGACTCGGCGACCAGCTCCCGTGCCAGGATAACGTTGTCGGTGATGATGCCGTCTACGTCAAGGTCGAGCATTTTTTGGATGCTGGCCTCGGTGTTGACAGTCCAGACATGGATCCGTTTGCCCTCATTATGGATGCGGCGGACAAGCGGCCGTGTCACAAAGCTGGCCTGTACGCTGAACTCGTCTGCGCAGGTCAGGTCTGTGATCCGCCCGTAGGCGACGCTCATGACATAGGCAGTCGTAAGCTCCGGGTCGGCGGCCTTGACGGCCTCAAGCGACTCATATGACATTGAGGTCACGATGCACGAATCGGCGAAGTCATACGCTGCGATCAGATCGGCGACAGACTGCTCAAACGCCGTCTCATGGCCGGTGGGCTTCAACTCGATGTTCAGCCGAACGCCGGCCTCCTTTGCAAAGGCGAGCACCTCGTCGAGCGTTGGGATGCGCGCGTCGGCATATGATCGATTGAACCAGCTTCCGCAGTCAAGGTCGCGGATCTCGTCGTAGGTGACTTCCCAGATATTCTGCTTTACGCCGGTGGTACGGCGCAGGGAGGCGTCGTGCATCACGACGAGCACGCCGTCCTTGGTCTGCTGTACGTCGAGCTCGATGCAGTCTGCGCCGTTTTCCACTGCGCCGGCGAAGGCGTACATCGTGTTTTCCGGGTACTGTGACGAGCTGCCGCGGTGCGCCGTCACGGTAACAGCGGAAGAAAGGCCGATGCGGCCTGTTCGTACGGCGTTGACATAGACGCAGCAGACGACGAGCGACACAGCAAGCACCGTGGCCATAACGCGCTCGCAACGGCGGGAGACGGTGGGAGAAAGGCGGCTGATCTCGCTAGGCTGCGACGCTGCCGGCTCGCCGTCCAGCGCCCGGCAGCGATAGTACAGATGACTGATGAGTGCAAAGGCCGCCGGGACGGAGCAGCAGGATAACAGGATCGTCAGCACGATGAGAAACGTGACGGAAAATGAGAGAACGACAGCATAGAGCAGCTCGACTTTGAGCAGCAGGCCGCAGAGATACCGTGCGCCCCAGATGCCGATCACACCGACCAGCGCGTAGCCAAGCGCCCATAACAGGTTCCAGCCCAGTAGGAGCGCCAGTATCTGAAAGAACCGCCTGCGCACCAGCCGGATGCTGCGGCGGATGCCCTCGCGAAAGCGCACGCCCTCGAGGCTGGCAAAATGTATGCTGAACATCCAAAAGACAGCCAGCAGAGTCAGCGCGATGCGCACGATCTGATAGAGCACGCGCAGCCACGTGCGCTTGTTGATATACCAGTTGAGAAAATCCGGAAGGGAAAATACCGCTCCGATGCTCTGCGTGACGCCGTAGCTGACGAGCGGCAGGATGATCAGAACATAGACGATCAGCGGCAGATGGTCGCAGCGCAGCAGACGCAGCGTCCGCCGAAAGCCGGTGCGAGCCAGATCGTACACATTGGTCTGGATCCCGCGGTGCGAGCAATCGATCCCATAGATGACGGCAGTCATATCAAACGCGGAGTGGAACGCGACAACCAGCAAGATAAGCAGCAGCACAAGAAGCGTGACGGGCGCGCGGAGAAAGCCGCCGATGTTGGCCGAGGACAGGTAGCTCACCCCGGATGCATACAGAGCGAGATTGATCAGACCATAGATCAGCGGCGTCAGCACGGCCAGCGAGACGGCTTTATAGAGCAGCTCAAAGAGCATAATAGCGCGGCCGTTGCGCCGAATGTGGGAGAACTGGTGCTTCACGCGCAGCCACCGCCGGATGCAGAGCCGGCCGACAGCAGGTCGAGAAAGCGGCGCAGCGCAGGATTGTGGTTGTTGTGCTTCCAGACCGCGCCGAGCTGCGTGGCGAGCGAGGCGGCGCTCCCGGTCAGCGGACGAACGGCGCAGCCGCACGCATATTCGTGCGCGACGCGCTGCGGCAGGATGCAGAAGCCGAGGTTGTAGCGCGTTTGCAGCACCATGGCCTCGATGGTGACGGAGGCCTCCGGCGCGCGCTTTGGGAACTCCTCCATCAGACCGGTGAACGCATCGTTGTCATAAAAGCCAATCTCGGGGTCACGAACAAAGAGCATCGTCTCCTCGGCGAGCTGGGATATGCTGACGGACTCCAGACGGCTGAGCGGATGGAGCTGTGAGAGGAGGACGCAGAACACGTCGTCCTCAAGCGGCAGAAAATCCAGCCCGTCGCTCAACGAGCCAAGCTCGTGCCGGTAGGAGAGACCGACGTCGGCAAAGCCGCTCAGGAGACCCTGTGCCGTAGGCCGGCCGGTGTTGTAGTACACCTGTACGCTGAGCGCAGGACAACGGCGGCGCAGCTCGCATGTGGCGAGCATGAACGGCTTGGAGTAGACCATGCCGGAGATCAGGCGCAGCAGCCCATCCTCGCCGGAGCCTGCGCGCTGGACGGACAGCTCTACGTCGCTGATGGTCGAGAGAATGTCCTGTCCCTCTTTGTATAGGATCTCGCCGGCGGGCGTCAGGGAAAAGCGGCGGGCGTTGCTGCGGTCGAGAAGCTGCGTACCGAGGGCGTCCTCCAGCTCAAATAGATGACGGCTGAGCGTCGGCTGAGACAGATAAAGATATTCGGCCGCGCGCGTGATATTTTTGAATTGCACCACGGTGACGAATTCCCGGAGCTGTTCCAAGGTCATTGCAAGCGCCTCCTGCGGTTGGAACCATTTGGATTTTGAATCACCCAAGAGCAAGTTGTATTGCCGTTTTCCTGTGAATCTGTTAAAATCATATCACAAATCCAAAGAAGAAGAAAGGGAGCGAACGCATGAAATCTGCATTTCCCAACCTGATGAAGCCGATGAAGCTCGGCAGTCACATCCTCAAGAACCGGATGGGTATGAGCCGGGCGAATCCAACGTTTGTCGTCGGCAGCAATTCCGACCTGCCGCTCGACACGATGGTGACCTTCGCCGGCGACCGTGCGCGGGAGGGCGCGGCCATCGTCACGATGCCTAGCCCGAATTGGCCGTGGCCGGAAGATCACAAGAAGCCGATGGATCAGGTGCAGATCCGCCATTCCATGGCTGACCGCCCCGGTGAGGAAGCTGATTTCCGTCCGCCGGAGCCAGGCGAGTTCAAGGGGATCAATTTTGAGCTGGACAATGTCAAGATCATGTATGCGCGCGCAGCGGAGGCCGCTCACAATGAAGGTGCGCTTGCCTGCATGTCGATGATGGAGATCGAGCCGTTCGGCTGGAATATCTGGGACGTCCCGGAGCAGTACCTTGAGGAGATGATCGACAAATTCGTCTATGCGGCGAAGCAGTACCGTGCCTGCGGCTATGATATTTTCTGCTTTTACATGACGGCCGGCGGCTGCATTCTCGGCGAGTCGCTCTCTCCGCATTTCAATACGCGCACCGATCGCTTCGGCGGCAAGACCATGGCGGAGCGCGCCACGCTTTCGCTCGAGATCTTCCGCCGCGTGCGCGAGGCTTGCCCGGGCATCCTGATCGAGGCGCAGGTCTCCGGCGCGGAGAAGGTGGAGGGCGGCTACACGACCGATGATCTGATCGAGTATCTGCGCTGTGTGGAGGACTATGTCGACATCGTCCAGGTTCGCGTTCCGCTCGACCCTTCGACCGGCGACACCCATCTGACGATCAACGAGGGCGACGAGCCGCAAACCATCGCCTATGCCGCGGCCATCAAAAAGGCGGGCATCCGCTGTGCAATCGCGCCGACCTCCGGCTTCCACGACCCGGTGAAAAACGAGGAGTACCTCGCGAAGGGCATGGCTGATTTCTTCTATATCTGCCGCCCGTTCTTCAGCGATTCCGAGCTGATCCGGAAGATCCGGGAGAACCGGGTCGACGAGGTCATTCCGTGCCTGCGCTGCAACAAGTGCCATGCGCGCCCAGGCGACGCGGATGCTGGCTGCTGCGTCAACCCACAGCTCATCTTGTCCCTGACCGACCGCGAGCACAGCCGCATCGAGCCTGCGGCGGTTTCCCGCCGCGTGGCGGTCATCGGCGGCGGCCCGGCGGGCATGGAGGCCGCGATCGTCGCCGCGCGCCGCGGTCATGACGTGACGCTCTATGAAAAGACCGGCGTGCTTGGCGGCCAGCTCATCCACGCGGACTATTTCCCGTTCAAGTGGACGCTGCGCAACTTCAAGGATACCATGATCCACCTGGTCGACAAGGCAGGCGTCAAGGTCGAGCTGAACGTCACGGTCACGCCGGAGTTTCTGTCGGACAAGGGCTTTGACGCCATCATCCTCGCCGCGGGCAGCGAGCCGAACCGCCTGCACATCCCGGGCGCGGATCAGGAGAA
Organism: uncultured Oscillospiraceae bacterium; assembly: GCA_964544345.1. Lineage (GTDB taxonomy): Bacteria > Bacillota > Clostridia > Oscillospirales > Oscillospiraceae > CAKTOF01. The sequence continues at coordinate 1,199 of CAZJBT010000111.1, read as the reverse complement.
TGTCTACACAGTGATGGGCGTGCTCGGCCATGAAGCGGAGCTGGGCGAGCGCGTCGTGGTCACGGGCGGCGCCGAGAATGGCGTCGAGACGGCGCTGTATCTGGCCGAGGCAGGCCATCAGGTCACGCTGCTGACCCGCGCCAGCCGGCTGGCAGGCGACGCGCAGCCGATCCACTACCGCGAGTACCTGATGATGCGCTGCTGGAGCCATGAGCCGCAGCTCACTTACATCACACGCGCGACCATACGCGAGATCCGCCCGCATTCGGTCGTCTACACCGACCGCGATGGCAACGAGGTCGAGATCCCGGCCGACAGCGTCGTCACGAGCGCGGGTAGCACCAGCCGCACCGAGGGCTTCGAGGCGTATTCCGCACTGACCGACAGCTTCTGGATCGTGGGCGACTGCCGCAGCGTCCATGACGTTCGCCGTGCGATGAAATCCGCGTTCTCTGCTGCTGTCCGTATTTAAGTTTGAATAAAAAGCCGCCGCCTCATCCGGGACGGCGGCTTTCAGCTTGTCAAAGGAACCTCGCAGCGCTTCGCCGCCGCAGCGGCGAGATAGGATCAAAAGCATTTTCCGGCAACCTGTCGTTTACAGGCCGCAGTTCTTCGACAGCCTTAAAAAGCTGCCGCAGCGCGTGCTGCGGCAGCTTTTTTCTTAATTCAAAAAGTCCTTGAGCTTCTTTGAGCGGGAGGGGTGGCGGAGCTTGCGGAGCGCTTTGGCTTCGATCTGGCGGATGCGCGCGCGCGTGACGTTGAATTCCTTGCCGACCTCCTCGAGTGTGCGGGTGCGGCCGTCCTCCAGGCCGAAGCGCAGGCGCAGCACCTTCTCCTCGCGCGGCGTGAGTGTGCTGAGTACGTCGATGAGCTGCTCGCGCAGCAGATTATACGACGCGGCCTCAGACGGCTCGGACGCGTCCTCGTCTTGGATGAAGTCGCCGAGATGACTATCTTCTTCCTCGCCGATCGGGGTTTCGAGCGAGACCGGCTCCTGCGCGATCTTCAGAATCTCCTCGACCTTCTCCGGCGCAATGTTCATCTCCTTCGCGATCTCGTCGGCACTCGGGTCGTGCCCCAACTCCTGGAGCAGCGAGCGCGAGGTGCGCACGACCTTGTTGATCGTCTCGACCATATGTACCGGGATGCGGATGGTGCGCGCCTGGTCGGCGATCGCGCGAGTGATGGCCTGCCGGATC
>CAZJBT010000110.1:0-7348 GCA_964544345.1 uncultured Oscillospiraceae bacterium | reverse complement strand
CCAGACCGAAGCCGTCTTTGATGAGCGGCACGAGTACGATCATACCGACGAGACCGTATACCACCGAGGGGATGCCCGCGAGCAGCTCGACGACCGAGCCGAGCGCGGCGGAGAGCTTCGGCGGCGCGACCTTGGCCAGAAACACGGCCGTCAAGAACCCGATCGGCACGCCGAGAACGACGGCGCCCGCCGTGCCGTAGACCGAGGTCAAAATAAACGGCAGAATGCCGAACTGCGGGTTTTCCGCTCTGGTCGAGGCCCAGGTGGTGCCAAGCAGGAACTCCCTGAGGCCGATCTCCCGAATGGCTGGGAGACCGGAAATGATGAGATAAATGGTGATTAGCAGCACGAAGGCAATGGCGATCAGGCCGCAGATGGAGAACAGAAGGCGCATGGCAGACTCCAGAGCATGCCTGGCACGGCGCAGCTTTGGCGCCGGCGGCGCGGGGTTCGCGGTGCGGTCGTTTGACATGAGATCCACTCCTTTCTGCACGGCGGAAGGACAGTCAAAAACAGGTCTCTGAACGCAGAAGCCTGCTTTTGCGAGACGGGGTCAGCCGTTGACCGGAACGGCGCCGGCCAAGGAGATGACGTCAGCGGCCTCTGCGCTCATGGCGTAGTTGAGGAAAGCCTGTGCAGCGGCAGATAGCTCGGCGCCCTCCTTCGTGACCATCACGAACGGGCGCTGGATGGCATAGACGCCGCTCTTGACGGTTTCCTCGGTGCAGGCGACGCCCTCGATCTCGATCGCCTTGACCTGATCGTTGACGGCCGGAAGAGAGGCATAGCCGATCGCGTTTGCATTCCCTGCGACCGAGCCGATGACGTCGCCCGTGGAGCTGTACTCATTGGTGTAGGCGCATGCGTCGGCTACGCCGACGATCTCCTCGAACGCGCCGCGCGTACCGGAGCCTGCCTCGCGGCCGTAAACCGCGATCTCAAGGTCATTTCCGCCGACCTCCGACCAGCTCGTGATCTCGCCGGAGAAGATCTTGGCGAGCTGCTCGACGCTCAGATCGGAGACGGGGTTTTCCGGATTGACGATGATCGCCACGCCGTCGAGCGCCACAACATGACCCACCGCGCCGCTTTCCATCTCCGTATCCTTCAGCTCCCGGCTGGACAGGCCGATGTCGGCGGTGCCGCTGATCGCAGCTTCAATGCCGGAGCCGGAACCGGTTGCGCTGTAGTTGACGGTCACATCGGGGTGCAGATCCATGAACGACTCCGACAGAGCGCCGATGACCTTCTCCATCGAGGTGGAGCCGTCGGTGTTGACGACGCCGCTCAGCTCGACCAGCTCACCGGCGTCCGGAGCCTGCGCGGCATGGTTGGGGGTATTCGCGGCGCTGTCAGTTGTGCTGCCGGCGCCGCAGCCGGTCAGCGCGGCCAAAAGCATAGCGAAGGTCGCGCCGGCGGCCAGGATCTTCTTGAAGTATTTCATTGTCTGTTGCTCCTTTTTGTTTTTTGGATTTCTGGTTACGCGCTCAGTATACCGGCGCCATGTAAAGTTCCGGATCCGCCTTCGGTAAAATAAGCGTAAAAAAATATCCCGCGATCGTCTGCTGTGTAAAGTCTGTGTAAACCGGAAGGGTTTCATTCTTTCGCGGGACGCAAAAAGCGCCCGGAGAAGCCGAGACTTCTCCGGGCGTTTTGAAAATACAGCGCTTGAAAGCCGTGCCGCACCGCGGCAGCTCCTTCAGTGCCGCTCAGATAAGACGTTTTTTAGATTACCGCGCGATGGGCGCGCCATATAGGCTGCGGTCAAAACACGATGGTGACGGTCGTGCCATGGCCTTCTTCGCTCTCAAGCTCGACCTGCGCGTTGTGGAACTGCGCGCCGTGCTTGACGATAGACAGACCAAGACCGGTGCCGCCGATCTGCTTGGAGTGGCTCTTGTCTACACGGTAGAACCGCTCGAACACGCGCGGCTGCTGCTCGCGCGGGATGCCGATGCCGGTGTCGGCTACCCTGAGACGGATCTTGTCCGCGTCCTTCGCCACCGAGATATGGACGCTGCCGCCCGGGCGGTTGTATTTGATCGCATTGTCGCAGAGATTATAGAGCATTTCCTCAAGGATCTGGCGCACGCCGAAAACAACAGCGTGCTCGCCCGTCAGCTCGATGGAAACGCGCCGCTTCTCCGCGGCGGGCTTGAGATACGCGGCCACGTCCGCGGCCAAGTCGTACAGATCGACGTCCTCTCGTTCGGGCGAGAAGTCCGTCTCGTCGAGGGCGGAGAGCCGGAGGATATCCTCGACGAGCGTGATGAGCCGCTGCGATTCCGTGTAGATGTCACCTGCGAATTCGCGCATCCCGTCCTCGCCGACGAGGCCGTCCTTCATCAGCTCGGCGAAGCCGGAGATGGAGGTAAGCGGCGTTTTCAACTCATGCGAGACGTTGGCGCTGAACTCGCGTCGCAGCTCCTCGCGCTGTTCGCGCTCGGTCACGTCGAGGATCATCAGTACCGCGCCCGTGACCTGTCCATTTGCGGAGACCGGGTTGCCGAGGAGCTGATAGCAGCGGCCGGAGAGCCGGAGCAGCGTCTCGGTGTGCTCGCCGGCGAGCGAGGCGTCCACCGCGCTGCGGAATTCGCGGCTGCGGTTGAGCTGGAGCACGCTCCGGCTCGGGTCGGCCGGCTCGGCGCTCAGGATCCGCAGGGCGCTGGTATTGTAGGAGATGATATTGGCGCGGTCGTCGATGAGCACGAACCCCTCGCTCATGTTCTCTGTAATGGCGGTGAATTCCCGCTGGCGGCGGCCAAGCTCCTCTATCTGCTGATGGATGGTAAAGTTCTGCTGGCGGATGCGGCCGAGCAGGGGAGAAAGCTCCTGATAGGTGTCGCCCGACGACGGATGGTCAAGGTCGATCTCGTTGATGGGCCGCGTGATGCGCCGCGCGAGCCGCGCGGCGAGCAGCCCCGCCGCGATCAGCGAAAGGAGCAGGATCCATAGGATCGGCGTGAGCATCCCGAACAGCAGTGAGATCACAGTGTTCTGAACGCATGAGACGCGGATGATGCTGCCGTCTGCAAGCCGCAGCGCGTAGTAGAGCGTTTTGGCCAGGTAGACCTTGGAATAGTGCGAGGATCTTCCACAGCCGGTTTCGAGCGCCTCGGCGATCTCCTCGCGGTCTGCGTGGTTCTCCATCGTCTCAGCCGCCGCCTCGCTGTCATACGCCACGGTGCCGTCAGGCAAAATCAGTGTCAGACGGTTTTCGGTGCTGAGCCCTTCCAGGTATGCCGTGCCGGAAAGCGCTACGCCCTGACCGGCCAGCGCGGCCTTGCCGGCCAGCTCGTCGAAGACCTGATCCTCAAAATACGAATAGAGCACGCTGAGAAATAACGCTGTGCAGACAGTGATGCAGAAGATGACGGCCAGAACGATGCTCTTAAAAATTTTAGTCGTCATACGCCAGCTTCAAGTTTGTATCCAACGCCGCGGACGGTCTCGATGCAGTTGCCGGCTGCGCCGAGCTTTTGGCGCAGTGTGCGCACGTGCACATCCACGGTTCGGCTCTCCCCGTTGAATTCGTAGCCCCAGACGCGGTCGAGCAGCGTGTCGCGCGTAAGGACGATGCCCTCGTTTTCGATCAGGATGCACAGCAGCTCGAATTCCTTGGGCGTCAGCGTGACATCCATCCCGTCCACGCGCACGACATGGCGCGCCGGGCTGACGCAGAGCGATCCGACGCGGTATTCCGTTTGAGCCGGCGCGTTCTCGCAGCGGCGCAGCACAGCGCGCACACGCGCGACCAGCTCCATCATGCCGAACGGCTTGGCGAGATAATCGTCCGCGCCTGCGTCGAGTCCCACGACCTTGTCATACTCGGTGTCTCTCGCGGTCATGAGGATGACGGGGATCTTTTTCAGCGCGGGTCTGGCGCGCAGCTTGCGCAGGACGGTCAGGCCGTCCTCCTCGGGGAGCATAATATCCAGCAGGATCAGCTCCGGAGCCGTGGAATCCACCGCGACCCAGAAATCCGACGGATGCTCAAAGCCCTTGGCTTCGAAGTTCTGGCTGGAAAGCGTATAGACGACCAGCTTGCGAATGCTGTCATCGTCCTCGAGCAGGTAGATCATCGTCGGGTCGCCTCCTTTGCTTGTTTTAAAGTATATGGACGCCTTGTAAAAAAGGAAATCGGTGAATTGTAAAATCTGCGTAAAACTGAGGGGTCACGTCGACCCTGTGCGGCTCTCCGACCGGAGACGCCGCCGGATGCGGTTGAGATGGCGCTCAAAGTGGCCGCCGTCGATGAATTCGGCGAGCACATACTGGTCAAAGACCGGCACCGGGCACGAGCAGAAGCCGAGCGTCTGCCTGTAGCGCTCCAGCAGCCGCTCGGGCAGCACCATGTAGCCGATGCGCAGCGCCGGCGAGAGGCTCTTTGAGAAGGTGTTGAGGTAGACGACCGAGTCGCCGCCGTCCATGGCGTAGAGCGTCTCAAGGGGCTTGCGGCCGAGCGAAAACTCCGAGTCGAAGTCGTCCTCGACAAGCCACGCGCCGCGCTCGTGCGCCCATGCGAGGTAGGCGTAGCGCTTCGCGGCCGGCGCGCTCGCACCGGTCGGATAGCTGTGAAAGGGCGTGACGTGCAGCACCTGCGCGTTTGAGTGTGCGAGCGCAGCGTCGGTGATGCCGTCCGGCTCGAGCGGCAGAAATTCACAGCGCGCGCCTTGTGCGCGGTAGACGGCGCGGATCTTCTCGTACGATGGGTCTTCCAGCCCAAAGACGACATCCCGGCCAAAGAGCTGGACGATCAGACCATACAGGTATTCCGCGCCCGCACCGACGACGACCTGCTCCGGCTGCACCGTCATGCCGCGGTAGCGAGAGAGAAAGCCGACGATCGCGTTGCGCAGTACGGCGCAGCCCATCCCCTCCGGCCGCTGCTCAAGCACGCCCGGGCGGGCTGAGAGCACCTCGCGCATAATGCGCGCGAGCGTGGAGTGAGGGAAGTCGCCCGAGGGCGCGGAGACCTGTGGCACCGGCAGCGGCTGAGCCGGCGCCGGCGCCGGCGCTGCGCCGCCTGGCAGCTCAAGGCGCGCGACAAAGAAGCCGCTGCGCTCGCGCGAGCGCAGATATCCCTCATCCGCGAGCCGCTCATAAGCGCCCTCGACCGTGACGACGCTGACGCCGAGATGCTCGGCCAGCGATCGCTTTGACGGCAGCCGCTGCCCCGGCGTCAGGCGGCCGGAGAGGATATCGGCGCGCAGCTTTTGATAGAGGTAGTCGTATTTCGGGGTATCGCCCCGGAGATCCATGTTATAGGTAAGCATAATCTGACCTGATAAAAAAGTTTTGTTTTGGTAATTTTAATCATATCAATATGTAGTATCATAATGCCATTCCAGAGAAACAGCAAGAGGGGATTTTTATGGCATCTACTAATACGACGGCAAAGAAAACAATGACGGTGAAGCTGCTCGCCGTGACCGCGATGCTGACGGCAATGAACATTGCGCTCAGCTCGTTCGGCGTTCCGGTTCCGGGCGGGCATCTGTACCTGAACGACATCGTGATCTGCACGGCGTCGATCCTGCTTGGGCCGTTCTGCGCGTTCGTGGTCGGCGGTGTCGGTGCATTCATTGGCGATGCGCTGTTTTACCCGACGCCGATGTTCGTTTCGCTCGTGACCCACGGCCTGCAGGCTGTCGTGATCTCGCTGTGCGCGCACCGGCTGTTCGGGCAGAAAAAACAGCTTGCGGCCATCGTCGGCGTCGTGCTCGGCGCGATCATCATGGTCGTCGGCTACTCGCTCGGCCGCGCGTTCCTCTACAGCACGCCGGAATACGCGATTTTGAAGCTGCCGTTCCAGATCCTGCAGGCCGCCGTCGGCGCTGTCGCGGGCATTGTGCTCTGCTTCCCCTGCCGGATCAAGAAAGTCTACGAAAAAATGATGGGCATCAAAGCGTAAGTTCACATCAAAACGCGCCGCCGCGGAGCATATCCGCGCCGGCGCGTTTTATTTGGTTTCGATGAGACCGTATTTGACCTTGATGCGGTCGAGCTTTTCGAGCATCGGCAGCGCGAAGAACCAGAGGAACAGCGCTGTCGCCGCGGCTTGGATGAGATCCATCGGCAATCCGGAGAGATAGTACGCCAGCAGCACGCCCCATGTGATGGTGCGCTGCGCCATGAGCGCGGACGCCGGGTTCATGATGCCGCCGAAGATGATGAGCGCAGAGAGCGCGCCGAACACGCTCAGCGAAAGCCTGGAGCGCCGCAGCAGACCCTTCTGGTAGAGCACCCCGGCCAGCAGGCCGATCAGGCCGATAGCGAACATCTGCCACGGCGTCCACGGGCCTTGGCCGAACAGCACGTTGGAGACCAGCATCGTCACTGCGCCGACGAGGAATCCTGCCTCGCCGCCGAAGGCGACTCCGGATAGGATGGTCAGGGCGATGACCGGCTTGCACTGCGGCAGCATCGCGAGCACCGCGCGCGCCGCCACGCCGAGCGCGCAGAGCACCGCGATGATGACAAGCTCGCGCGCCTGCGGTTTTCGCCCTTCAAATACCAGAAAAAACGGGAGCATGCACTCGAGGAGGACGAGCAGTGAGATGAAATAATACTTTCGGTCGCCGAAGCCGCGAACGCCGAGGAAGATAGTCAGCGGGATCAGAAGCAAAATGGCTGCTGCTGCGGCGATCGTGCGCTTCGGCAGACGCCGGCGGGCTGGCCGCGCCCCGGCGTCCGGCTCGCGGCGGCTGACCGCGGCGGCGAGCACAGCAAGCGCGCCGAGCAGTACGCCGTAGAGCGCGAAGTCCGACGGAAACAGCCATTCGAGCGAGACAAGCCCGATCGCGTGCGCGAAGGCGATGAGCGAGACAGCGCCGGTAAGCCCTGCGAGGAGCTTCCGCCAGAGCGGCAGCTTTTCGCGCGCCGGCGTCGTTGGAGCGGGCGGCAGCGGCTCTCCGCTGCCTTCCGGCGGCGCGGGCGGGTCAGGCGGCTCGCCGCCGCAGGCGAGGATCAGATCCTCCGCCGTGACGGCCTCGGGCGCAAGCGCGCGCGCCATTCGATTGGCGGCCGTGGTGTAGAAGCAGCGCCCGGAAAAGAATTCGCGCGGCGGCGCGCTTGAGACGACGCCGCCGTCGAAAAACAGCGCGCAGCGGTGCGCGTGAGCGGCACAGAACTCCACATCGTGGCTGACCATGACGACGGTCACGCCATGCGCCAAAAGCGCCCGCAGCATACCGGCGAATTGCGCTTTGAACTCCGCGTCGAGACCCTTGGTCGGCTCGTCGAGCAGCAGAATGTCGGGGGCTTGCAGGAGCACTTTGGCCAGCGCGGCGCGCTGCTGCAGGCGCTGAACCTCCTTCTGACCCGGGACGAACTGGCAGACGCCGTA
>CAZJBT010000109.1:0-7351 GCA_964544345.1 uncultured Oscillospiraceae bacterium | reverse complement strand
CCGCGAGCTGGACGCGCTCGGCGGCGAGATGGCGAAGGCCGCCGATCGCTGCTGCATCCAATACCGCACGCTCAACGCCGGCAAAGGCCCCGCCGTCCACTCGCTGCGCGCGCAGGCCGACCGCCGCCGCTACCAGGAGGACATGAAGCGCACGCTCGAGCGGCAGGAGAACCTCGACCTGAAGCAGGCCATGATCACCGAGATCCGCACGAGCGGCGGCGCGGTCTCGTCCGTTGTCACGCGCCTCGGCGCGGAGTACACGGTGCGCGCCGTCGTCCTCGCCACGGGGACATATCTGGACGGCCGCGTCATCACGGGCGAGGCCGCCTATCCCTCCGGCCCGGACGGGATGCACGCCGCCGTCGGCTTGTCCGACTGCCTGCGCGCTCTCGGCCTGCCGCTGCGCCGGTTCAAGACCGGCACGCCGCCGCGCGTCAACGGGCGGAGCCTTGATTTTTCGGAGATGGAGCGTCAGGACGGCGACCCGGACGCGCCCGCCTTTTCCTTCACGACCGAGCGGCGCCCGGAAAACCGCGCCTGCTGCTACCTCACCTACACGAACGACGATACCCATCGCATCATCCGCGAGAACCTGCACCGCTCGCCGCTGTTCTCCGGCGTGATCGAGGGCGTCGGTCCGCGCTACTGTCCGTCTATCGAGGACAAGGTCGTCCGCTTCGCGGACAAGCCGCGCCACCAGCTCTTTCTCGAGCCATGCGGCCTCGGCACGGACGAGTGGTACATCCAGGGGCTTTCATCGAGCCTGCCCGAGGACGTGCAGCTCGCGATGCTGCACACGCTGCCGGGTCTGCGCCATGCCGAGATGATGCGCCCGGCCTATGCCATCGAGTACGACTGTGTCGACCCGACCGCCCTGCGCCTGACGCTCGAGTGCCGGGACGTGCCGGGTCTGTACGGCGCAGGCCAATTCAACGGCTCGTCCGGCTACGAGGAGGCCGCCGTGCAGGGCTTCGTCGCGGGCGTGAACGCCGCATTGAAATTAAAGGGCGAGCAGCCGCTCATCCTGCGCCGCTCCGACGCGTACATCGGCACGCTGATCGACGATCTCGTGACGCGCGGCACGAACGAGCCGTACCGCATGATGACCTCGCGGACGGAATACCGCCTGCTCCTGCGGCAGGACAACGCCGATGCGCGCCTGACGCCCATCGGCCGCCGCATCGGCCTGGTGAGCGCCGAGCGGGCGCGCGCGGTCGAGGAGAAATACGCCGCTGTCGAGCGTGAGAAAAAGCGGCTCGAGCAGACGGGCGTGGCCGCGTCGCCGAAGCTGAGCGCGGCGCTCGCCGCGGCGGGCGAGACGCCGGTCGCAGGCTCTGCGCGCCTGGCCGACCTGCTGCGCCGCCCGCGCATCGGCTATGACGAGCTTGCGCCGTTCGACCCCGGCCGGCCGGCGCTGCCCGCCGACGTGACCGAGCAGGTCGAGATCCAGATCAAATATGCCGGCTACATCACGCGCCAGGAAAAGCAGGTGGCGGAGTTCCGCCGCGCCGAGTCGCGTCCCATCCCGCCGGATCTGGATTTTGGCGCGATCGCCGGCCTGCGCTTAGAGGCGCGCCAGAAGCTGTCCGCGATCCGCCCCGAAAACGTCGGCCAGGCCGGCCGCATCTCCGGCGTCAGCCCCGCCGACCTCGCCGTTTTGCTCGTCGCGCTGGAGCAGCGCCAAAAGGGAGGCCGCTGACCCGCGCCGGGCGCGCACGGCCGGTCACGAGCCGGCGCCGCCGCGCATCTTATAAGGAGGCCGCTTGCCATGTATTTCGATACCCACGCCCACTACGACGACGAAAAATTCGACGCTGACCGCGCCGACGTCCTGAATGACCTGAAAAACGCCGGCGTCGAGCTGGTCGTGAACGTCGGCTGCGATCTGACCAGCTCGCTGCGCTCGGTCGCGCTCGCGCACGCGTACCCGTTCGTCTACGCCGCCGTCGGCACGCACCCGCACGACGCGGCGCGCCTGACGGACGGCGATCTCGCCATGTACCGCAGTCTGCTGACCGGCGACAAGCGCGTGCGCGCGCTCGGCGAGATCGGGCTGGACTACCACTACGACTTCTCGCCGCGCGAGGCGCAGCGCGATGCGTTCGAGCGCCAGCTCCGCCTCGCCGCCGAGCTGCGCGTTCCCGTCATCATCCACTCCCGCGAGGCGTGCGAGGACACGATGCGCCTGGTGCGCAAATACGCCGCAGACGTGACCGGCGTATTCCACTGCTACGCCTACTCGGTCGAGACGGCGAAGGAGCTGATCTCGCTCGGCTGGTACCTCTCCTTTACGGGCGCGGTCACATTCAAAAACGCGCGCAGGGCGCTCGAGGTCATCGAGTGGGCGCCGCTGTCGCGTATCTTCATCGAAACGGACTCGCCCTACCTCGCGCCCGAACCGCACCGCGGCCATCGCAACGACTCGCGCTATGTGCCGCTCGTCGCGCAGAAGATCGCGGAAGTGAAGGGTCTGCCGGTCGAGCAGGTCGCCCGCGCGACGCTGGAAAACGGCAAAAAATTCTTCGGAATCGAGTGAGAACCATGATCATCACCTACGTCTACGGACGCAACCTCTACGTCAACACGACCAACCGCTGCACCTGCGCGTGCGAGTTCTGCCTGCGCACGACGGGCGACGGCGTCGGCACCGGCACGAATCTCTGGCTCGAGCGCGAGCCGACGCGCGGCGAGATCCTCGCCGACATCCTCGCGCGCGACCTCTCCGCCTACGACGAGCTGGTGTTCTGCGGCTACGGCGAGCCGACCTTCCGCTGGGACGATATCGCATGGGTCATCGACGAGCTGCGCAAGACCCATCCCGCCGTCCGCATCCGCATGGACACGAACGGCCACGGCTCGCACATCAACGGCCGCGACATCGCGCCGGAGCTGCCCGGCCGCATCGACACCGTCTCCATCTCGCTCAACCGCCCGGCCGCGGCGGACTACGACGCGGTCGTCCACCCGGATTTTCCGGACGCGTTCGGCGCGATGTGCGCCTTCACGCGCGGCTGCGTGCAGGCGGGCGTGGACGTCGTGATGACGGTCGTAGACAATATGCCGCAGCATGAGATCGAGGCATCCCGCGCCGTCTGCGAGGGCTTGGGCGCGCGCTTCCGCGTCCGCCACTACGAGACGGACTGGACGGTCTGAGATGGCGCGGGATGCAGCGGGCGCGGCGATCCTGACCGCGCGGGCAAATGGCGTCGAGCTGGAGTACGCCGTGTTCGGCTCGGGCGAACAGCCCCTCGTGATCCTGCCCGGCCTGTCGCTGAAAAGCGTGCTGGACGCGGCGGACGCGGTCGCCGCGGCATATGACCAGTTCTCCAGGGACTATACCGTCTACCTGTTCGACCGGCCGCGCAGCGCGCCGGCGCGCGATTCCGTCCGCGCCATGGCCGCGGACACCGCCGCCGTCATGCGGAGCCTGGGGCTGGCCGGCTGCGCCGTGTTCGGCGCGTCGATGGGCGGCATGCTCGCGCAGTATCTGGCCATCGACCATCCGGAGCTGGTCGCACGCCTGGCGCTCGGCTCGACGCTGCCCGGCCCGAACCCGACCGCCTCCGCGGTACTGAAGCGCTGGCTCGAGCTGGCCGAGCGCGGCGACGTCGAGACGCTCGTGCGCGAGAGCGTGGAGCTGTCGTATTCCGAGCGCACGCTCGCGCGCTGCCGCGGGGCGCTGATCGAGGCCAGCCGCGGCGCGACGGCGGACGACCTGCGCCGCTTCCTCCGGACGGCGCGCGCGTGCGAGACGTTCGACTCCCGCGCGGAGCTGAGCAAGCTTCGCTGCCCCGTGCTCGTCCTCGCCGCCGAGGGCGACCGCATCGCCACCGCCGCGCCCGCCGTCGAGCTGGCCGAACGCCTGGGCTGCGCGCTGCACCTCTACGGCGAGGAGTACGGCCACTGCGTCTACGACGAGGCGCCCGACTTCAAGGATCGCCTGCAGGCCTTCTTCCAGACCTGACCGTATGGCGCAAGCGGCGTCCGGCCGCAAAAATTGTACACGCCGCCCGGAAAAGTCAAGGGCAGAACGTCATAATTCGCATACGAAACTTATGCAAGTTGTGCATATCGGCACATCAATATTCTCATAAGCAAACGGTTGTTTCCCGCGCGGCGGTGTGGTATCATTAGCATGGCAACAATTGAAAACTCTACCGGAAAGGAAGGAGCAAATGAAAGCATACACCTCTATGCAGCTTCTTGAGCAGCTTGAGACCCGCCGCGAGCTTCGCAACATCATGGGCCGGATCTCGCACGATTACTCAGTCAAGCAGGAAGCTGCCGTCTACGAGCGCTACTTCAGCGCCCGCGAGGACGTCTGCCTCGGCGTGAACAACGGCTACTACAAGGGCGCGGAGGCCGTCAAGGGCTACTATGACGCGCTCGGCCAAGAGATCGCGCTCTCGTCCGAGCTGATCCAGAAGAAATTCCCCGCCGAGCTGGGCGGCAAAACGCCCGAGGAGGTCTACGGCGTCGGTATGATGACCTATCTGCCGTTCGAGTCGCAGATCATCGAGATCGCCGAAGACGGCGAGACGGCCAAGGGTCTGTGGAACGTCCGCGGCTCGTACTCCAAGCTGACGGGCTGCGGCCCCATCTCGTACTGGACATTCGGCTGGGCCGCGGTCGACTTCATCAACGAGGGCGGCGAGTGGAAGATCTGGCACCTGCAGCTCGTCTACAGCGTCGACGCGCAGTGCGGCTCGAAGCTCTACGGCGAGCCGAAGCGCTATGACCCGATCCCCGAGTTCGCCCCGATCGACGAGCTCAAGCTGCCCGAGCCGAACGTGCCCGAGACGCTGATGGAGACCTACAGCCCCGACCGCCCGTTCACCAAGAGCCCGGCAGCTCCGGTCGCCTACGCGACCTTCGCCGACACGTTCTCTTACGGCGTTTGAGAGGAGGAGTTAGATCATGTTTACTGAATTCCGCAAAGAGTACACCGAGCACGAGATCCTCCTGCGCGCGTATCAGCGCGAAAAGATCACCGAGAACGTCGGCCGCTTCGTCAACTACCTCGGCAACGGCGAGGGCGCGCGCGCCCTTGACGAGCTGTGGGTCAAGCAGCCCGAGCACCAGGCCGACGCCTCCTTCGGCACCAACACCGGCTTCTACGTCGGCATCCATGAGGTCGAGCGCCACCTCGTCACCGAGGTCGAGCAGCGCCGCAAGGCCGAGCAGGCCGAATACAGAGCCGCCGGCCGCGACGTCCCGCTGGGCTTCGGCCAGGCGCGCCAGCGCTCCGCCACCACGCCGCTGCTGTACATCGCCAACGACGGCAAGACCGCCCGCATGCTGGTCTATGACCTCGGCATGAGCGCCAAGGGCCATCCGGACGGCACCGCCGAGACCGTTTTCGACTACGGCCTGATGTTCCTCGAGCTGGCCGAGGAGGACGGCGAGTTCAAAATCTGGCACGTCGTCTATGAGCACGACATGTCCATCCCGAACGGCGTCAGCTACAACGAGACGCCGACCATCATCACCGACCCGAACGATCCGTCGATGTGGGAGTTCGGCGACCCGACGGTCAAAAAGGAAGTCTACAACAACGTCTTCGGCTGGGAGTATCTGCTTGAGGATATGCCGAAACCGTACAAATACTACGATGAAGACATGGGCTACGGCGCGAACGGCAAGATCGGCCGCAAGTTCTATGAGCGCATCTACAATTAAGGAGGCGACACGGAATGAACAAGAATCTCTCGTTTGAGCAGCGCATCCACAACGTGCTCGCCGGCCAGAAGGTCGAGGAGCTCAAGGCCCGCCACGCCTATCTGCACGGCATGGACTGCGGCCGCGAGGAGTACGGCTGGTTCTGGCTCCGCTCCGACAACTCCACCTTCGGCCACACCTTCGGCCGCATGATGGGCTACAAGGAGCTTGTCCCCGCGCATTTCGACGATCCGCTCGATCCGCGGTCGATGGATCTCGCGCCGGAAGATCGCATCAAGCAGCCCGGCGGCATGGGCGATATCCCCGACGACGGCCCGTTCGCCACGGCGAACAACTCCGGCCCGCGGCGCACCGACCGTCCGACCCACCTGCTGGATATCTTCGGGCCGTTCGGCCTGTACGGCCACAACTGGAAGGGCACGTTCTCGGCGTCCTGCCACGTGCTGGCCTCGCCCGTGATCGAGGTCGCGGACGACGGCGAATCCGCCCGTTCGTTCTACCTGACGCCCGGCACGATGATGAACGTCATCGGCTTCTCCGGCGGCCGCAACGGTATGTGGCTGTGGGAGCGCTACGGCTCTGAGTTCGTCTATCGCGACGGCCGCTGGTGGTGGTTCCACGAGCAGGTCTGCCCCGATCTGTGCGACGCCTACGACCACAAGAACTGGGCGCATGACAAGTACGAGCTGTATGTTCAGGGCAAGCTGAACGTCGGCCAGTGCTCCGCGCCTCCGGTCTCCGGCTGCTCCGACGTGCACCAGGCGCACAACGACGTGTCCATCATCCAGACCGTGCAGGACACCGTCCCGTGCCCCGAGCCGTATGCGCACCTCGACGAGGAACACACCTATTCCCCGGGCTGTGCGGAATACAAGGATATCTACATCTATCCGAGCACGCAGGGCTTCGGCGACTACGCCTGGTAAGGCAAAGATCATCGGCATTTCTCGACCGCTCTGCGGTTTGAATGATGCATCCCCTCCCCTGAAGCAGGCGGCGGCGAAACTTCGCCGCCGCCTGTTTCGATCCTGTCGGCCTCCCCTGCGGGGGCTTTGACAAAGCGCCGCTGCTCGGCCTGCGCGCCGCGCGCCATCAAATTTTCCTTGTATCTGCGGCAAATGTTGCTATTTTTCCGCCTGAGTGGTATACTAATACTGGTTCTTGATGAAAAGATTTCATCAAGAATCCCGCGTGCTGTGCACGCGCAAATTGTGCCTGCGGCACAATTTGGCGTCTCATAAAAACGGAACGCGCTTCGCGCTATCAAACGGTTTTAAACCGTTTTAATAAGTTTTAGTATAAGCTGAAAAACCTACCAGAGAAACAGGGGGAAATCAGATCCATGGCAGAAAAATTCTACATCACGACCCCGATCTACTATCCATCGGCCGGGATGCACATCGGTCACACCTACTGCACCGTGGCGACGGACGCCATCGCGCGCTATCAGCGCCTGCGCGGCCGCGACGTGATGTTCCTGACCGGCACCGACGAGCACGGCCAGAAGATCGAGACGAAGGCAAAGGAGGCCGGCGTCACGCCCAAGCAGTTCGTCGACAACATCGTCGAGGGCGAAAAGGGCGTCAAGGATCTCTGGAAGCTGATGAACATCTCGAACGACCGCTTCATCCGCACGACCGACGACTACCACGTCGCCGCCGTCCAGAAGATC
>CAZJBT010000108.1:0-7359 GCA_964544345.1 uncultured Oscillospiraceae bacterium | reverse complement strand
GATACCCGCGCATGTCGGCGCTTTGCGCCGATGCGCTGAAGATTTTAAATTCCGGTCATGGTACCGTTGAAGATCATATTTCCATCACAGAAAGGAGACTTCCCATGCAGGAAAGGATCATCTATAATCTCGCGGCGCATACGCTGGACGTCGGAGGTCGGTTTGAGCGGCGGAAAGCGCCGAACGGCGATATGATCGACATGCCGATCTGGGACGCCGGCTGCTACGAGCGCGCGCTTGCTCAGCTCGCGCCCTGGCGCGACCACCCGGAGAACCGGTATTACCTGACCGATGTGCCCGCGACCTGGCTCGTCATTGCGCTCATCCGTGCGCTCGAGCCGGCGAAGGTCGGCTACCTCTATATGCGCGAGGATGGCGTCGAGGTAGATATGTATCGCCTCTCGCGCGGCGTGAAGCCGAAGGAGGAGAACTACGACTGCGTCTTTGAGGTGATCGAGGACGGTGACAGGCTGTATCTCAACATGAATTCCGATCGCCCGGTGGAGGATATCGCCGCAAACGGCGGCCCGCATACCTTCGACGTCGCCGATCTGCCGAAGGTCGTCATTCCCGAGCTGCCGCGGGGGAAACACATTTTCATGCATGCCAAGGGTCGCTTCTGCGTCATGGACGTGATCGCCTGGAATTACCTGGACGGCGCGAAAAGTCTCTCCATCGCCTGCCACGACGACGATTATACCTGCTGCTATACGGCGGATCCGGCTGTCATCCGTGTCGGAGACGTTACGAAGCGTACGCTGGAAAACCGGCTGTAACTACGCAAAACGCCGCGGCGTGCAAAACAAAAGGGGCTGCTGCACATTCTGCAACAGCTCCTTTTGGTCTGCGGCGATCGAAAAGAATTTGCATTTTAGTGTGCGGCATAGTACAATAACGTTGTATGTCCGGGCGCAGCGGCGCCTGCGGAAAGAGAGGCGAGCAGAGTTGAGTTGTGCAAAACGTCTTGCGGTCTATGCGATCGGCGTGGTGGTGCTGGCGCTCGGCATCGTGCTCAACACCAAGACGGCGTTCGGCGTATCGCCGATGGTCTCGGTGGCATACTGCGTATCGGAGCTGAAGGGCTTTTCCTTTGCGAATACCACCATGGTGCTGTATCTGATCTACTTTGTCATGGAGGCGGCGCTGAAGGGAAGGACGCTCCGCGCGTTCGACTTTCTTCAGATCCCGTTCTGCTATGTGTTTACCCGCTGCATGAGCCTGTTCTCGGCTGCGCTGCCCACGCCGGAGTCGATCCCGCTCCGGATCGCCATGCTCGTCCTGGCGATCGTCTGCACCGGTTTCGGCGCGGCGATCATGGTCGCCATGCGCCTGATCCCGAACCCGGCCGACGGACTGGTACAAGTGATCGGCGTCCGCATCGGCAGGAGCATGGGCTTTGCGAAAAATGCATTTGACGCGTTCAGCGTCTGTCTCACGCTGGCCATCGGCCTGATCGCCGCCGGAAAGATCATCGGCGTCGGGCTGGGTACGGTCTGCGCGATGCTCGGAACGGGTCGCGCTGTGGCCGCCTGCAACCACCTGTTCGGCAAGCTGATGGCACGCGTCCGCGCCGCCGCGCCCATTGGATTTTTTGGCGAGCAGGCGGACGCGCCGGTCAGTTGACATTATACCGCGGCTGCGGTAAAATAGCTGCTAAGCCGCGATCTCACCCGCGCATGTCGGCGCATCGACGCGCTGAAAATGGAACTCCCGGCCATGCGCGCACCGCGCGTATATGGCCGTTTTGCCATGATCTGCGGCCATGGTAAACGAAAGGGACTTCGGAAAGTTACGAAAGGATCACCCTCCGTGCAGCGCGGAGGAGAACATTATGATTGACTTTAAAGAACCAACGATAGAAGACCGACAGTGGATCGAAGCGCTCCTGTTTCCCACCGGAACGCGGAGCTGTGAAATGACCTTCATCGTGCTCTACACCTGGCGGCAGGCCTATGGCATCCGCGTTGCGCGCCTCGGCGGCTGCGTGCTCGGGCAGATGAACGGCCCGTACGGCGTTGCGTATCTCTACCCGATGGGCGAGGGCGAAAAGAAGCCCGTCATTGAAGCCCTGCGAGCCGACGCCATCGAGCGCGGCGTGCCGGTTTTCCGCCTGATCTGCGTCACGCCGGAGATGATCGAGGAGTTGGACACGCTCTTTCCCGGCCGGTTTGACTATCAGGCCGACCGCGACAGTTTTGACTATGTCTATGACGTGGACAGGCTCTCCAGCCTGACCGGCAAGAAGCTCCAGGCCAAGCGCAACCACATCAACCGCTTCGTGCAGAACTTCCCGGACTGGACGGCTGAACCGGTCACGGCTGAAAATATGGATCAGTGTCTCGCCGTTGAACGCCAGTGGCAGATCGCTGCCGCCGCTGAAACGGTCGCCGGCAGCGAGGAGGAAGAAGATCAGAAAGACGAGGATATCGCCCTGCATACGGCCATGCGCGAGTTCGACGCGCTCGGGCTTGAGGGCATCCTGATCCGCGCGGGCGGCTCTCCCGTCGCCTTCGCACTCGGCAAGCAGGTGAGCGCGGACAGCTATAACGTCCACTTTGAAAAGGCGAACGCCGCCATTCAGGGCAGCTACGCCATCGTCAACCGTGAGTATGCGCGATTGATCCGGGAAACCTATCCTACGGTGCGCTGGGTGAACCGCGAGGATGACATGGGTGTCGGAGGTCTGCGCAAGGCGAAGGAGTCCTACCACCCGGATTTCCTGATCGAAAAGCACACCGCCGTCTGGCGGGCTTGACGGCTCTTTCCCCGCCTGATCAGGCGGGGAAATTTTATATGGAGGATAAGACAATGGCACACATGAGACGATCCCGGCCGGATGATGTCGCGCGCGAGCGCGAGCTGTGGCGCATGAGCTTCGGCGACGACTGGGAATACATCGATACCTATTATGACCACACGCACAGCGACGACTGGACGGTGGTGCTTGAGGATGACGACGGCGTCGTACAGACGATGCTCATCGGCTTCCCGGTGGAGCAGACGCTGCCCGGCGGGGAGAAGCTGCCCGCAGTCTATTTTTACGCGCTCGGCACCGATCCGGCCGTGCGCAGACGCGGCTACGGACGGCAGCTTTTCCGCTTCGCCGAGCAGACGTTTCTCGCGCAGGGACGCAGCGTGATGACGCTGCTGCCGGGCGAGCCGTCGCTCTACGGCTTTTTCCGCACGATCGACTACGACGATTGCAACTTTTCAATCCGGCGGCTCGAGCTGGCGGCGGATGCGCTGCCGGCGCCCTCGGGCGCCGTATGCGAGGCCGACCCGGCGGCGTATAACGCCCTGCGCGAGCAATATCTGGCGGGCAGCTTTCACCTGTCGTTCGGCGACTGGTACGTCCGTCATCAGAAGAACGTCGCGCGGCTCTACCGCGGTGAGCTGCTGCTTGTTGACATGGGCGGGAGGCTTGGCTGCGCGAGCGTGGAATATGCCGAAAGCGGCGCGCTGCTCGTCAAGGAGCTGCTCGTCCCGCCGGAACAGACGCTGCCGGCGCTCGCGGCCATTGCGCGCGCGTACCCGGCTGAGACGCTTCTCGTCAATCTGCCGAACCTGCCGGGCTTTGACGTGCTCGGTGACGTTCAGCCCTACGGCGTGACGCATTGGATGAAAGAGGATGAAAAACAGCGCCTGGCCGGCCGTACGGACGGCTATCTCGGCCTGGCGCTTGACTGAAGGAGGGGGTTCCAATGGCAATTGAAGCAGTAAGATCCTATCTCGCGCCGCTCGGTCTGGCGGATCGCGTGCGCGAGCTGCCCGTCAGCTCGGCGACGGTCGACCTGGCCGCGCAGGCGCTCGGCGTCGAGGGCAAGCGCATCGCCAAGACGCTCTCGTTCGACGTTGCGGGCGAAACGGTGCTGGTCGTCGCCGCAGGCGACGCGAAGATCGACAATCACAAGTATAAAGAGCTGTTCCACACCAAGGCAAAGATGCTTGCCCACGACGAGGCGGAGACGCGCGTCGGCCATGCCGTCGGCGGCGTGTGTCCGTTCGCGGTGAAAGACGGCGTGACGGTCTACCTCGATGCATCGCTCCGCCGCTTCGAGACGGTGTTCCCGGCCTGCGGCAGCGCCAACTCGGCGATCGAGCTGACTATCCCGGAGCTGGAACAGGCGGCCGACTGCTTCGCCGGCTGGGTGGATGTGTGCAAGCTGCCGCCGGAGGAATAAAAAGGAGGCGCCCCATGCGAAAACGGATTTTATCGGCCTGCCTGCTGCTGGCTCTGCTGCTGGCGCTCGCGCCCACGGCTCTGATGGCGGGGGCGGACGGCCTCGTGTGCGGCTTTGAGGATGTTCCGGCAGGCAGTACCTTCGCCGCCAATGTGCAGGCGGCATATGATCTCGGCCTGATGATCGGCCAGACCGAAACGCACTTCGGCGTGCGCTCCAACCTCTCGCGCCTTGCGGCGCTGATCCTCGCCTGCCGCGTCCACAGTATCTATGAGACGGGATATGACGAGATCGCGCCGGAGAACGGCGATTGGCTCACGCCGTGCCTAGCCTACGCGGAGGAGCACGGATTGAAGGCCGATCTGACGAGCTGGAGCGGCGCGATCACCCGCGCTGAAATGGCCGTGCTGCTTGGCAGCGCGCTGCCGGATGCGGCGCTGCCGCAGATCAACGAGATCCCGGACGACGCGCTGCCCGACGTAAAGCGAAGCGACCCTTACGGGGCGGACGTCTACCGGCTCTACCGCGCGGGCGTACTGACCGGCGGCGACGCGGCCGGATCGTTCCGGCCGAATGCGAATCTTTCGCGCGGCGCAGCCAGCGCGGTCGCGACCCGCCTGCTCGAACCTTCGCTGCGCCGCACTGTGACTCTGTTTCAGAGCGCCGTGACGGAAACGGCGTGGAACGGCGGCGCCCTGACGCGGCGTGAGACGCTTGTCGGCAACGGCGACCGTGTGATCTTCGGCTCGCTGACCGGCGTGCCGGAGGCCGGCGCCGTGGTCGCGTCGATCAACGTGACCGGCGGGACGCTTTCGCGCTGTGATGGCGGCGACTGGACGCGGACGGCGCTGGAGGAGGGCGTGTATACCGATACGTTTTTCGTCTTTGACGGCGCGGATGGCACGGCCTGGATGGCATGGACGCCGCAGTCGTGGCGGCTGATGGAGAGCGGCTCGCGCGCGTATCTGCCGGATCAAAACGGATTTCTCCGCGTGACGGCGGAGAGCGATGGATTCCGGATCGAGCTGTGCGCAGGCGCGGCGGCGGAGGGCGTGTGCGCAGACTTCACGGTCGTGGAGGCGGCGGAGCCGCTGCTGAACTGGAGCCGCTCCGGCTGCGCGTCGCTCTGGAAGAGCTACGCCAACGCCGGTTCGGGCCGCTGGTGCTTTGACGGCTACTATTGGCCGTCGCCGGACACCTATGTGCCGAGCGGCGAGAACGTCTACTATCCGATACCCGACGCGTATTTGTGCCGCAGCATGCTCGCGCTGACGGGGTATGACCGGCTTGCCTATGATCTGGGCGGCGCGATGATGGATGTCATGGCCGACCGGCAGAATGACATCGGCTTTTTCCCGACGCAGTCTGAAAGCGAATGGCTCTCCGGCAGCTACGGGATCGGCTCCGGCTTTTTCGACACGCGGTTCAACACCGACCTGATCGATATGTTCCTCGATGCGCAGCAGACCTATGGAACGGAGCGCTTCACTCAGGTGCTGGATCGCTACGGCGCGTTCTATCTGGACTATACGCGCCTGCACCACACCGAGACGAGATCGGGCGGCTGGTTGGTCTGGGACTACTACAACCCGTCCGGCGGGACGCAGACGCATACCTCGCTCAACCACCAGCTCGCTGAGGCGCTGACGATGTACCATTTGGCGGACTGGTCGGGCGACGAGAAGTATGCGGCGCTGGCCGACCGGATGCTGCTCGCCGTCCGGGACACGGAGCGAAGCTGGATCCGCACGGACTCCAATCTACACTACAGCGTCGATCCGGAGGGGAGATTCGGCGGGAACGACTACCCGTATCTAACCTATAACGACCTGTACGCGGTGCAGGCCTATCTGGCCGAATCGAAGGGAGGGCGCGACCCCGCGCTCGACCGGCTGATGGCGGCCAAAAAGACCTGGATGGACGCGAACGGCGTCACGGGCTACAAAAAGTAAAGCAAGGGCGCCCGAACAGAAGGGCAGCTCCCCGGGAACCGACCCCGGCAGATATCGCTTCGGCGGTATTTGCCGGGGTTTTACGTTGGCCGCGCCCGAGACGCTGCACTATACTTGAAAAAAGCCAGCCGCTCTTGCTTTTTTGGGAACTTTTTCTTCTCCGCTGCGTCTGAAGGGGCAGAACAACCAGGGGAGGAAGGAATATGAAGCGAGCTTTGGCTATTCTTTTCGCACTTTTTGCGGCGTGTACGGCAGCGGCGTGCGCGGCGGCCGGTGATGCGCCGGACGGACAGGAACCGGATCGCCAGACGGCGGACGCGCCGCTCACGCCGGGCGAACCGATTTCGTCGGACGACCCGACCGGTGAACCCTTATCGGAGCCGCAGGACGTCGAGACGCCGCAGGACAGTACGGCGCCGGACACGATCCCGGATGTGCCCGACACGCTGACGGGGCGGGTCATGCAGGTGACGGACACGAGCTTGCTGCTCGCGGACACGGAGATGGGCGCGCTCTACACCGTACCGCTGGGAAGCGCGGTGTACAGCGCGGAGGGAAAGCGCACCGAGGCGAGCGTACAGCCCGGCCAGATGGTCGAGGTCGGCTTCAGCGGCGGAGTCATGGAGACATACCCGGCGCAGATCGGGGAGGCTTCGTATTTCCGGATCCTCTCGGAGCGGGACGACCGCGTCGGGCTGTATCTCGCGGCGCTCGCGGAGCTGTGGGAGAAGGACACGGCGCTCAACGAGGATCTGACGTATCTGGCGTTCGATCTAACGCGCGCGGACAATCTGACAGAGGGCGAAAAGGACGCGCTGGTCTATCTCGCGTCGAGCGCCTATGGGGCCGAGCCGCTGACTGGAGCGTTTGACGAGCTGTGCGAGCAGGGCTTTATCGACCGCGAGACGCTCTACTTTGCCGACGGTCTGCTCATCGAGCTGACAGTGACGGAGCAGACGGAGGACGCTTTTACCTTCGACCTGACCAAATGGCGCGGCGGCCTGGCTGCCTACACGCTCTACGGCTGCACCGCCGCGCGTGAAAACGGCGTGTGGCGCTATGAGGTCGGCGCGGAGATGATCGCTTGACCGCTGAGGCTGTCAAAGAACCCCGCAGGGGTTCTTTGACAAGGAATTGCGGCCTGCCGCAGCGCACGCCTTGTCCGCTGATGGCGGACAAGGCGCACGTTTACAGGCCGAGCGGTGTTTTCTCCGACGCACAGGTCG
>CAZJBT010000107.1:0-7432 GCA_964544345.1 uncultured Oscillospiraceae bacterium | reverse complement strand
AACTTTATGATCCATTATACTGATGTGCCTAGGAGTTCCTAGGCTATGCGGCCACGCGCCGGATGGCTGCAGGCACGTCAGGAAATCATTTTGACGCACAGCGAGGTATCGCATGAGACAAAATTTCGCACTGATGTGCCTGCTCCTGATCTTCCTTGCTGGATGCGGGACACAGACTGAGGTGATCGGCGCAGATGCCGCCGCGGCTAATGAAGCGGAAGCAGCGACCGTCAACAGCTCCACGATCTTCGCCATGGACACGGTGATGGAGCTGACTGTCTATGGTGACGCGGCTGTTCTGGACAGCGCGGAGGCGCAGATCTTCCGCCTGGAAGACCTGCTCTCCGTCACCGATCCGGCCAGCGAGATATACACGCTCAACCAAACAGGCTCCTGCGCTTTATCGGAGGAGACCGGCGTTCTTCTGGAACAGGCGCTGGCGCTATGCGATAGGACTGGCGGCGCCCTGGATCTCTCCATCTATCCGGTCGTGCGGGCATGGGGCTTCACCACGGGAGCGTATCAGGTGCCGTCCGATGCGGATATTTCAGAGCTGCTCGAGCAGGTGGACTATACAAGGATCCAGTATGATCCCGACACCGGGATCGCCCGGCTGCCGGATGGCATGGAGATCGATCTTGGCAGCATCGCCAAGGGCTATACCGGAGACAGTCTGGTGGAGCTTTTGAGGGAAAACGGCGTCACCTCGGCGCTTTTGAACCTGGGCGGCAACATCCAGGCTCTGGGCAGTAAACCCGATGGCTCACCCTGGCGCATCGCGGTGCAGGCTCCGGACGGCGACGGTTATATCGGCATTCTGGAGCTGACAGACAAGGCGGCCATCACCTCCGGCGGCTATGAGCGCTATTTTGAGCAGGATGGTGAGATCTACTGGCACATCATTGATCCGGCGACGGGCGCGCCAGCCCGGAGCGGGCTGATTTCCGTCACCATCGTCGGGAGCAGCGGCACGCTGTGCGACGGCCTGTCCACTTCCCTCTTTGTCATGGGTTTGGAGGACGCTGCTGCGCTCTGGCGGGCATCTGATGATTTTGAGGCGGTTTTTGTGGACGAGGACGGCGACGTTATCATTACGGAGGGCCTGGAGGATTGTTTTACGCTGTCGGATACGCAGGCGGAAACAAAACTTACGGTACTGCGCCGTGATTAGGACAAGAACGTGGGTGCTGGGTATCGCTGCAGTGCTGCTCTTGTCGGCTGCCGCGGCAATCGCGCTGCGGAGCCGCCCTGCCTCCGGCACGGTCGCCAATCTCTATTTGGACGGAGAATGTATCCGGTCGGTAGACCTCTCCAAGGTCGAGGAAGCAGAGATTTTTACCGTTACCTGTGACGAGGGCGTCAACTCCATCCTCATTGAGCCGGGGCGTATCTGCGTTTTGACGGCCGACTGCCCGGATCAGGTCTGTGTGGCGTCCGGCTGGCTGTCCGACAGCGCCGCGCCCATCATTTGCCTTCCCCACCGGCTGGTGATCCGGCTGGAGGCAGCGGCGGACGGCTCAGGCGCGCAGATCGATGGAGTCTCAAAGTAAGGGAGGGCATAGGCATGGAGACAAAGCGGCTGACCCGGATGGCGATGCTGACGGCCATTGCTCTTACCATCTTCATCGTGGAGCTGCAGATTCCCACCCCGATTCCGATCCCAGGCGTCAAGCTGGGGTTGGCAAATATCATCACGGTCTACGCCATGTTCCTGCTTGGCCCGGCGGACACTGCCTGTATCCTGGTCGTCCGCATCCTGCTGGGGAGCATTTTCTCCGGCCGTATCACCGCGCTGTTTTACAGCCTATCC
This sequence comes from uncultured Oscillospiraceae bacterium, assembly GCA_964544345.1. Taxonomy (GTDB): domain Bacteria; phylum Bacillota; class Clostridia; order Oscillospirales; family Oscillospiraceae; genus CAKTOF01. The sequence continues at coordinate 5,622 of CAZJBT010000107.1, read as the reverse complement.
GGCGGCTTTCTGTGCTATCTGGTGATGCTGGTCATGCGCAGGGTGGTGACCCGGCGGCAGATCTGGGTGTGCAGCGTAGTGGGCGCAGCGGCTCACAACATCGGCCAGATCGCGGCAGCGGTTTTGATCACCGGGACACCGGCGCTGATCTGCTATCTTCCCATTTTGTTGATCTCTGGTATGATCGCGGGGGCGTTTACCGGCCTGTGCGCCCAGTTTGTGGTGAACAGGAGCAGCCCCCCGGCTTGACTTTGTAAGCATCCCCTGACATAAGCGTCAATCCCCTGCTGTCAGACGGTTGTGATCTATTTTTTTACGCCACAAGTTAGTTGCCGCTAACTTACGGAAACTCATGGAATGGAGGTGCCCGCAGACACGATTTGAAAAACGGAAAACCTGAAAAATGAAAGGAGAGATTTCATTGAAGAACACAACACAAACAAGCCTGAGCGGGAAGCTGCTCTCGTGGCTCCTGGTCTTTGTCATGGTATTCTCCATCCTGCCGACCGCAGCTTTGGCGGCAGAGCCGTCAGACGAGGACGATACGTCTGGCGATGCTGAAGCGACCTATGTCCTGATGAACATCCCCTATGCTGATTTCTATGCGGCAGAGGGCACGGCAGATGTGGATGCGGTCTCCTCCGCTACCCTGAACAAGACCCGCACTGCCAGCTTGGCGGGCGGTTCTTACCACGTCAACTCCGATGGCACCGACATTACCGGCATTACCTTCCCGGTGAAGGTGGACGAGGGCGTGGATCTGTCTGACTACGAGAAAATCACTGAAGCGAGCAGCGTGACCATCTCCGTCACTAACCGGGGGTGACCAGCGAAACGACCTATACTGGGAAGGACGCCCTGTTTGAAGCTCCCAGCTACTCGTACTATGTGCTGAGCGAAACGCCCAGCTTCTACAAAGAGCTGACTGCCGACGAGGACGACAGTCTGTCCTTCAGCAAGGTCGAGGGCACTTCAACCAAGCTCGAGGATGCCTCCGCCACGGTCACCACCGTGACCAATTATGGCGACTATCAGATCAATGTGACCGGCTTGCCTGAGGACATCGGCACGGTCTATGGCGTTCTGTTGACCACTGTAGATTCTGAGGGAAACACCGCCAACTATGGCCTGCGCCATGTGGAGAACATTTGGCGCAACAGCAACCTGGCATGGAGCGTGGGTCACACCACCACCGTCCATGGCAGCACGGTCTCCTATGAACCCTATGCGTCCAGCGAGGGTCAGACGATCACGAAGATCACCTATTACACGGACGCGGGCGTCTACACCATCGACTGCAGCCTGACGCTGTCTCCCTACTACGACGGCGAGGTCACTGCGGCTGCCGCCAGCGCGTCTGTCGTTGCCTTGACCGGCCTGCCCGACGACATCGAGGATGCCACGGCCGTTGTTTATTACACGGAAGGCTCGGGTAGAGACGCCGAAACCATCTATCTCACAGATGAGGCTGGCGTCAGCATTGAAAGCGGCAGCGTCACGCTGACCACGGCGATGCCGAATAATACCGAGTGCACCGTCCGGATCGACAGTGACAACTATGCGACCATGACGGCCACCGTTACTTATACCGCGCCCACCGTTCCGAGCAGTTCCGCCACCTCCCAGGGCGCCGCGACCGTGGCAGACCCGGTCTTTACGGATGTGGGAACCGACTCCTACTGCTATGATGCGGTAGCCTGGGCTGTGGAGCAGGGCATCGTCAGCGGCGCCGCCTCCGCCACCTTTGCCCCCAACAGCTCCTGCACCCGCGCACAGGCTGTGACCTTCCTGTGGCGGGCCGCCGGTTCCCCCGCGCCCAAGAGCAGCGTGAACCCCTTCACGGACGTCGCGCCCGGCGCCTATTACTATAACGCCGTGCTGTGGGCCGCGGAGCAGGGCATCACCACCGGCGTCACTGCCACTACCTTCAGCCCCGACGCTCCCTGCACCCGCGCACAGGCCGTGACCTTCCTGTGGCGAGCCGCCGGTTCCCCGGCAGCCAAGCGCAGCGTGAACCCCTTCACGGACGTCGCGTCCGGTGCTTACTACCGCAGCGCTGTGCTGTGGGCTGTGGAACAGGGCATCACCACCGGCACCACCGTCACCACCTTCAGCCCCAATGCCAACTGCCTGCGCGGGCAGATCGTGACCTTCCTCTATCGCGCAGATAACTGATCTCCGCAGCACGCCAGGGCGGGACGATCCCGCCCTGGCACTTTTATGGTGCGGATGAAACCGAGAGAAGCAGCCGCATCACAGACACGAAGCGCCGGACTGGAGAGCTAATCTCCTGTCCGGCGCTTTGTTTTTACTATCAGGGCAGTGCGGTATTCAGTCGATCCTGCCGCCTTCTCAGGCGTTCGGAATGAATGGAAGAACGAGATACGACGCTCGGTCGCCGCCGACATAGACGGTGTGCTCGCCGCGGTTGCAGGTCTCAAGCAGCGTGTCGCCGGCGTGGGCGGTCATGATCTCGAAGCCAGACACCTCGACTTCAAGCTGCTCGCCCGCGTGGAACAGCATGGCCGTCGGCCAGACGTTGACGTCAAATTCCACGACCTCGAACGGGTCGATATATTCGCGCGTGCGGTAAGTATGATACTGCACAAACTCGTTCGATTTCTCGGGATCCGTCGTCCGCAGTGAAACGCGCAGGCGGCCGTTCGGGCCGGAATAGAAGTTGGTGTAGCGCGCAAGCAGCTTCGTCCCGTCCGCGCTCAGCTTGTTGAAGCGCACAAACACATCCATGTCCAGCGCTTTATCGGTTGACATAAAAAGATGCGCACGCGAGAAGCCGGTCAGTTCTGTGTCGCGCGCAAAGGTATAGGTAAACTTCGCGCAGCTCTTGCCATCGTCCGCCGTATAGCTGACGCTGCCGGGCTCAGGCGCTTCTTCCTTCAGGCAGCCGTCCGCGCCAAGGTAGAGCCGTACGGCCTGCACACGAGCGGGCGGGAACTCCGTCTCCGGTCTGTAGAGCACATCTGTTCCGCCGGGATCGAGCACAGACAGACGGACGCGCGGCGTCTGCTCCCAGCCGTTGTCGATCCCCTTGAGGTAGCGATCAAAGAAGCGCCGCACCTCGGCGATGTTCTCCGGCAAACGAAAGTCGATGAACTCCATACCGTTGTGGACGCGCATCCACTTTTGCTCGGTGCCGAGGCGCTCGAACGCCTCGAACGGGCCGCGCGAGTGGTTCCACTGGGTGAAGCTGCACGTCAAAAAGGTCGGAATATCGATTTTCTCGAACTGTACCTGCTTGTCCTCCCAGTATTCGTCCATCATCGGGTGCTTGAGCGACATGCCGACGATATCCTCCACATCGCCGTTGCCATAGGAGATCGTCCGCGAGCCCCAGTCGAGCCGCGGGATGCCGCCGCGCACCATCTCGTCACGATAGAAATCACCATGTGCCTCACATGGATGGATCGCTGCAAGGTGCGGCGGGCGCTCCTGCGCGATGAACCACTGCTCAACACCGAACCAGTGGTTGCCAGAGGTGCCTACTTTTCCATTGCACCAAGGCAGCGCAGCCAGATATTCGATCACGTCATAGGCATCGCGGCCGTTCTGCGTGCCAAAAAAGTGCATCATATCGCCCTCGGAGTTGTACACGCCGCGCGGGTCGACATTGACGACGGCGTAGCCATACGGCACCCACTGAGCCGGATCCTCACCGCCCCAGGCATTCAGGCCGGACGTCTCGTCGCGCCGGAACATCTCGGTGCGCTGCGTCGGATGGTTCGTATCGGGAATGTAGTTCGCCATACGAGTGACTTCCGGCAGGGCGAGGTTTTTGCCGCGCTTGCCCCACGAGCCCCAAGCCAGGATAACCGGCACCGGTTCAGAATCGTCCACTGGGCGGTAGATATCGGCATACAGCGTCACGCCATCACGCGTTTTGATGCCGACGTCCTGCTCACACAGGATCTCGCACGGCAGCGGCATACGGCATTCCTGAAGCTGATAGCCCTCCGGCAGCACCTCGGTGTGCGGATCGAAGCCGGGATAGCCCGCGCGCGGATGCTCAAGCGGCAGCATAGGAACGCGAAGGATTTTTTCTTCCATAACACAATGCTCCTCTGGTTTTTCTAGATACATCCAATATACTACGCCGCCGTACAGTCTGTCAAATACGAAAAAACAGCCCGCCTTCTTGCGAAGGCAGGCTGTCTTCATAACAGGAGAACTTACAGCATCTCGAAGATGCCGGCGGCGCCCATGCCACCGCCGATGCACATGGTGACAAGGCCGTACTTGCCGCCGTTGATCTTCATGTAGTCGATCGCCTTGGAGGTCAGGAACGCGCCAGTCGCGCCCATCGGGTGACCAAGCGCCATCGCGCCGCCCCACGGGTTGATCTTTTCCTTCGGCATGCCGAGGGTGCGGATGCAGGCGATGGCCTGGGAAGCAAACGCCTCGTTGAGCTCGATGACGTCCATGTCGTCGAGGGTCAGGCCGGTCTGCTTCATGACCTTCGGGACAGCGTAGATCGGGCCGGTACCCATCAGGGTAGCGTCGCAGCCGGCGACCGCGAAGCCCTTGAGCTTGGCGATCGGCTTCAGGCCAAGCTCGTTGGCGAAGTCTTCGCTCATGACGACGACATAAGCAGCCGCGTCAGTGGTCTGAGAGGAAGTAGCGGCAGTGACGACGCCTTCCTCACGATAGCCCGGGACGAGGAAGCACGGCTTCATGCCGGCCATCTTCTCCATGGAGGTCTTCAGGTTGCCGTCGAGATCGGCGAGGATGCCGTCGTCGTACTCCTGAACCACGCCCTCAGCGTTGGCGATCGGGATGATCGCCTGCTGCAGGTAGCCGGCCTTACGGGCAGCGGCAGCCTTGGTGTGGGACTCGAGCGCCATCTCCTCCATCTCAACGCGGGAGATGCCGTACTTCTCGGCAACGCGCTCAGCGGTCTCGCCCATGGTCATGTAGCCGCCCTCGTAGTTCTCGACGATCCACTGGTTGTAGTACTGCGGGTCAGCCGGAGAGAAGCAGGTGGTCATACCCTCGACGCCGCCAGCGACAGCGCACTTATACTGGCCGGCGATGATGGCGTTGGACGCGGTCGCGATAGCCTGCAGGCCAGAGGAGCAGAAACGGTTGATGGTCTGCGCGCAGACCTCATCCGGCAGTTCGGCGCGGTTGACGATCAGGCGGCTGGCGTTGAGATCCATGCTGTTGATGTGACGGGCGCAGCCGGTGATGACATCGTCGATGTCAAGCGGGTTGAGCTGCGGAACCTTGGCCAGAACGCCCTTCAGGGTAGCTGCGGCAACATCAAGGATATTGGTGGTCGCCCAGCCGCCCTTACGGGAACGGCAGCAAGCCGAACGGCCATACGCAACAATAACAGGGGTATTGGACATGGGAAGTTTCCTCCTTATGTATTAATCACATCTGGTATTATACCATACTTTCAGCACATTTCCAGTCATTTATTTGAATAGTTATTCCCGAGATTCCGTCCTCTTTTTCGGCGTTTTTGTGCAATTGTGACGGAAACTGCGCCTTGCAATTCTGCCGAGGGTATTGTATAATATCTGTGCAATATGCCGGTATGATGGAATTGGCAGACGTGCCGGACTCAAAATCCGGTGGTGGCGACACCGTGTCGGTTCGACC
>CAZJBT010000106.1:0-7512 GCA_964544345.1 uncultured Oscillospiraceae bacterium | reverse complement strand
GTCGCCTGCGGTCACATTGCCCGCGATGTCGCAGTCCTTGCAGGACACGGCAAAATCGCTGTAAATATCACGCACAGAGCCGGAATAGTGCAGCACGACTGACGCTACCTCCGGCAGCCGCTCGACGTAGTTGATGAGCCGCCCGAGCAGGCCGCCGCGGTTTCCCTCGCCGCGCTCCATGCGCTTGTGCCCAACCAGCCGGCGCCCGACAAAAGCAGACTGCATGCAGGTCGTCGTTGTCCTCCCACGGCAGCGCGGCAAGCACGACCTGCTCCGCGCCAGTCGGCGCGTCCTGCTCGCGGCCGAACAGCGCGTCAATTGTAATATGGAATTCATCCGCGATCTTCGGCAGCAGCAGCACATCTGGGCAGCACTGATCCGACTCCCATTTTGAGACCGCCTGATTGCTGACGCCGAGCCGGTTGGCCAACGCCTCCTGCGTCATACCGCTGTTTTTGCGCAGACGTGCGATCGTTGTCCCCATTGTCCAAGCATCCATTGTTCTTCATCCTTTCCGCATGATCCGTAGCCATGCCGCAAGTATACCCGGGAGGTGCAGAAAAACACAATAGAGCTGTGGTTGGATTTGCGAATTTCCGCTCCAACCTATGGTTGGAACACCATGGCGCCGCGATTTACTGCTTCAAACCTGCGGCAAAGGTGGCAACGGCCGGGTTTTCCTCGTCCTCGTGCCAGAAGCATTGCAGCTCCTCCATCATGCCGATGGGATACGAGAGCAGATCGGAATTCATGCTCATCCGGCTGAGCATGGTCGACACCAGCACACCCTGACCCAGTTCCGTCGCAACATAAGCTGACTCAAGATTCGGCGCGATGATGATCTCCTTCGGCTCAAAGTTGATCTCACGGATCTGGCGGCGGGCGCGGGTACGGCTCTCTGAGAGCGTCTCTTGGCTCGACGCGGCCTTGATGAATGGTTCGGTGCGAAAATCGGACGCTTTCGCGTCAGGCGTGGCCTTCGGATTCTCCGGAGAGACAAGCAGCACGAGCGGCGTCTCAAGCACGATGCGCTTCTTCAGCCCAGCGTCCTTCGGCGCAAACTCACGGTAGGTGATAATGAGGTCGAGCCGCCGGCTGAGGAAGTGTTGGTTCAGCTCATACTGCGGATGCTTCTCCGCGGCGAAGCGCAGCGAACGGTTTTCCTCGCGCAGGCCGTGCAGCGCATGGTTGATGGCGGGCATCAGGTCGAGCCATTCCAGATAGCCGATGCGCAAACTGTTGTTCAGCTCGGCGTAGTATTGCTTCATGCGCTCGACCGTGTCGCTATAGTCGCGGTCGAGACGGCTGAACAGCTCGTAAAATTCCTCGCCTGCGCGCGTGAGCGTCACATAGTGGTGCGTCCGTACAAACAGGGTAAATCCAATATCCTCCTCGAGCTTGGCGATATACTTGCTGACCGACTGCTGTGTCATATACATCCGCTTGGCTGCCTCGGTGAAGCTGAGCGTGCGGGAAAGCGTCAAAAAGCAGCGGATTGATGTCTCATTGATCATCCAGCGATCCCCCTTTCCGCCGGCGCACGGCAGGCGCTTTCCGCCGCGCCTGCGCGTTTTTCGTTTCGTTTATTATAGCACATTACAGCCATTTTTCATATTGGTCACAACCAATTTTCATTTTTCTACATCATCATAATGGGACGCTCCGCTTCTTTTTTGCAAGAGATGCTTGTCTTGCCATTGGGTCATATGTTATAATGGATGCACAAAATTCCAACTTATTGACGGAGGTTGAACCGCTATGGCTATTTTGGACGATATCACCTCGGCTGTCATTCGGGGCAAGCGAAAGGAAGTTTCCGCCCTTGTACAGAACGCCATCGACGAGGGCGTCAGCGCCCAGAGCATCCTGCAGAACGGTCTGATGCCCGGCATGGACGTGGTGGGCGACAAATTCAGCAAGAATGAGATGTTTGTCCCTGAAATGCTTGTGGCCGCCCGCGCGATGACCGCCGGCATCAACCTGCTCAAGCCGCTCCTCACCGAGGAAGGTGTGCAGAATATCGGCAAAGCCTGTATCGGCACGGTACAGGGCGACCTGCACGACATTGGAAAGAACCTTGTCGCCATGATGCTCGAGAGCAAGGGCATCGAGGTCATCGACCTCGGCGTGGATGTCTCGGCTGAGAAATTCGTGCAGACCGCAGTGGACGAAAAGTGCGATATCATTTGCTGCTCCGCGCTCCTGACCACCACAATGCCTGTCATGGAGGAGGTCGTCAAGGCCGCCGAGGCCGCCGGTATCCGCGACAAGGTCACGATCATGGTCGGCGGCGCGCCGCTGAGCCAGGCCTATTGCGACAAGATCGGCGCCGACATCTACACGAAAGACGCATCCGAAGCCGCCAACGCCGCAGCCCATGTGCTGACTGCTTAACGTTACATAGAGCACAGCCGCCCCATCCAACCGGATGGGGCGCTTTTCTGTGAACCTCAAAGCGCGCCCGCAGAACTCCTGCGGGCGCGCTTTGGGCTTATGCCTTGGAATCGAGCAGCGGTTTCCTTCCGCAGATACGGCCGATCAGGCAGCAGACGATCGACGCCGCCACACCGGCAAAAAGCGCATCCAGTCCAAATGGCAGGCTGAGCACCGTACTGAAGACCATGACCAGCGCCGGTCCTGCGACGATCGCAGCGATGGTCCAGGCAGGGCTGACCCGCCCCTTCATCCAGATCGCACAGCACAGCGGCGCAAAGATGACCGCGCCGCGCAGACCCATGGACATGTAAGCGAAGTCCTGGATCATATCACTGCCGAGCACCGTGCAGATCAACGCCGCCGAAAATAGCACGATCAGGATGCACACACGCGTCAGATGCAGATTTTTCTTTGGCTCATCAAATTTACGCGTCAGTTTCTTGATAATATCATTGTTGATAACAGCCGTGATGCCGAGCGAGAGACCCGCACCAGTGCCGACGACCGCGATGAGCAGCGCGCCGAGCACGACGCCGGCAAGCAGCCCCGGCATATACTCGAGCACAAAGCTCGTCAGCGCAGTCTTGGCCGCGATGCCAGGGAAATTCGCACGCATATACAAGCCGACCAAAATGCCGCCGATGCCGATAGGCGGGATCATGCAGGTGCTGATCAGCGCGCCGGCGCGCGCCGTGCGGTCGGTTCGGCCAGCCAGCACAGCCTGCGCATAGGTCTGCGTGGTCAAGACGCCGAGCACAAGCGAAAGACCCGAGCCGCCGTCGCTCGCTATGCCGCGGGCGAATACGCTGAACAAATTGATTCCGTCGCCCTCCGCCTCAATGGTATGCACCATATCGGCAAAACCGTCAAAGCCGCCGACCATATAGAGCACCATCACGCCGCCGCCGATCATGGCGACATAGAGCAGCACCAGCTTGACGATGCCGACAAGTCCTGCGCCGCGCACGCCGCCGAAGATGACGTAAACCGCCATCAGCGCCGCCGAGATTAGCAGCTCCGGGATCAGCCCTAAGCCGGGCGCGACGACAGCAAGTACCGCCGTGGCCGCGATAAGCTGCGAGAGAATGTTGATGTAAATGCCGATCGACGACAGGATCGACGAGAGCAGCCCCGCCTTGGTTCCGAATTCCTTGGAAATCAGGCTGACGAGCGTGCTGCAGCCGCTGCGGCGCAGCGGACCGACAAAGAACAGCGCCAGCATCAAGCAGCCGATACCGCCGCCGAGCGTGAACCACCAGGCCGAGAAGCCATAGGTATACGCGAGCTGCGCTGTGCCAATGGTGGACGAGCCGCCGACAAGCGTTCCCATGATCGTGCCGGCTACGATCAACGCGCCGGACTTGCCGCCGCCGGAGGCAAAATCAGCGGCGCTTTTTACCTGACGGCCTGACCAGACGCTCAGGCCGATGATGACCGCGAGCGTACCGAGCAGGCCGATAAGCTGTGAAGCTGTGAGTGTCATGATTTGATTCCCTACTCCCCAAAAAGCAAAAGCCGACCATACACAGGGGCTTCGCCTCTGCGCATAGCCGGCTCCCGTCTCAATTCTGCGGCCGTTTTGCGGCCGCCTTGAGGCAGAACTGCTTATCCCATATTTTCTTTTTTCAGGTCGGCGTACTGCTGACCGATCTCACGAATGGCGGTCAGCAGCGCTTTCTTCAGATGGCCATAGTACTTGAGGTTGATCTCCGCAAGCAGGTCGTCGGTGCCGTTGTTCAGGTTATAGCCCTTCATCATAGTCAGCACAAAGCGCCGCCCCAGCTCGGTCACCATCGAGCAGTCGACGTCGAGCACGATGCCGCTGTCATAATCCACGTCGGCCACAACCACCATCTGATCAAACATCTTCTGGGCGGTAGTGTTCGACGGGAGCTTGGCATAGCCAGCCAGGAGAATATGGCCGCTCACCTTTCCCATGGTCAGTCTCCTTCCGCCGGCGCGGCGGGTCACGCAGAGAAGACGGCCGGACGGGTGCAGCCCCGCCAGTCCTTCCCCGCACCGCAATGCGTCGGCTGCGGTCTCAGTCAGACTGGATCCTCGAGGAATTTCTTCGACAGACGGAACACTTCAAAGAGCTGCTTGTCGCGCTTCTTCTTCAGATCCTCAATGTCCACGCCCTCGTAATCGTAAAAGCCCTTGCCGGTCTTAATGCCGAGGTTGCCCTCATCGACGAGCTTCTCCAGTGTCTTTGGCATCTCGTCGCCGTGCTCCGGCATGGTGTAGCTGTGGTTGCGGTAGTTGTTGGCCGTCATGTCCAGGCCGCCGAAATCAGCTCGCTTGAGCAGACCGAGCACGACTGCGCGCGGGACGAACGAAGCCTTGGCCGCCAGGTCGATGGCCTGCGCGTCGCAATAGCCGTTATCGAGCAGATAGAACACCTCGCGGTTAAGGCACTGCTGCAAACGGTTGACGATATAGCCGCGGATAAACTTTTTCATCAGCACGGCAGTCTTGCCGCAGCCGTTTAGCAGTGCGACGGCAACGTCCGCCATCTCCTGCGGCGCCTGCTCGCTCTTGACGACCTCGACGAGCGGGATGACATGCGGAGGCGAATACCAGTGGCAGATGATGAGCTGCGGCAGCAGCTTCTCCGGTGCCACCTCAAAGATATTCATGGCGGAGGTATTCGAGGCGATGATGACATCAGCCGGGACGCACGCGGCGAGCTGCTCGTAGAGCGCCGCCTTCGCGTCGCGGTTTTCAACGATCGTCTCCTGGATCATGTCGGCGCCCTCAACGGCCTCCTCTACAGTCAGCTTGAAGCTGATACGGCCGAGGATCTCGTCGACCTGCTCCGGCCGGATCTCGCCCTCCTCGGAAAAGGTCTTGAGCTGAGACTTCAGCGAGGCAAGCGCCTTCTCACGGGTCGCCTCGCTACGCGTCCACATAGTGACCTCGTAGCCGCCCATCGCATAGGTCTGTGCAATGCCGGGCCCCATGGTGCCGGCGCCGAGCACGGCGATTTTTTTGATATCCTGTAAGGTTTTCATTGCCAATCTTCCTTTTCAGACAGTTCGATTGCCCCGCAGAAGCGCTTCTGCGGGGCAATCGCAAATTGCGGCAGCAAAGCTCAGATCAGAAGTTGCCCGGCTCCCAAGCGACCAGACGGACGAAGCCGCCGTCGGCCATTTCGCAGCGGAACGGGAACGCAGCGATGATCATGCGCTTGCCAGTGACCTCGTCGATGTCGCCGCCGGCGTTCTCAACAGTGCAGACACCGGACTGCATGTAGATACGATGGCACGGCTCATAGTCCGGGTACTTGACCGCAGCCGACTCGCCGGTCGCCTGGACATAGGCGGTCTCGAGCCACGGCATCTGCTCCTTGAGCGGATGATGCCACAGCGGCGCGTCGGTGGCGCCCCAAGTGCCGGAGATGCCCTTGATGTGCTTCTCGTTCACGAGGTAGTGCGCCAGCTCCGGACCCTCGCCGGGGTAGTAGTTGTAGTACTTGTCGTTGTTGACTCTCCAGTAGTGATGGAAGCCGGTGTTGATGATGACCCAGTCATTCTCGCGAACCTCGAGGCCATCCTTCTTGCAGGCAGCTTCAAACTCCTCCGGGGTGATGATGTGCCAGATATCGGCGGGCATGCGGCTCGGATCGCCATCGGCGGCGTTCCATTTCTCCTCGAACTCGTCTCTCAGATAGCGCATATCGACGATGATGCCGGTGCCGATGCAGCGCTCGAGCTTCAGCTCCGCGAGGGTATAGCCATTGCGCTCACGGTCGACCTCTTCCTCGTGCAGGACGTGGTTCGGGGCGTCCATATGGGTACCGGCGTGCAGCGTGCCGGTGTAGGTCATGGTGCGCTTGTGGAAGCGGCCGAGATACTGGCCGCGCGGGAACTGCAGATCGGTGCGGGCGCCCGGGAACGGCCACAGCGGGGTATCGACGCCCCAGGGCATCGACAGGTCATAGATCTTGGTCATCTTGGAGTCGTCCAGATACTGGGGCGCATTTTTCAGGGGCATGTAAGCCATGGTGTGATCCTCCTGTATGTATATTTTTCGTACACGGTTATTTTACACCTTAGTATGATTCCAAGGTCAAGGGCTTTCCGAAAACTTTTTCTTGCATCGATCTGCAAAGTTTTTTATAATAATGGTACCCCAGAAAAGGACGGAGGATGCCGATGAAGCGGTACAGAATCGGCGATGTGGCAAAAATTCTCGGCATCTCGCCGGATCTTTTGCGCTATTACGAGAAGAAGGGCGTCGTCAAGCCGGTCAAGGACAAGACCAACGACTACCGCTACTATGAAGCGTGGGACATCAACTTCCTGGTCGACTGTCTTTGGTTCAAGAACTTCGGCTTTGGCATCGAGCAGATCGCGCACATCGTCTCGGACTGCTCATATGACGAGCTGCTGACCACGATGGAAGCCAAGCGGGAGGAGATCCGCGCTCTGATCGAACGGCAGAAGCTGCTGCTCCGCCGTGCGGAGCAGTACTGTGATGAGCTGACGCGGGCGACCGCGCTGCTCGGCCAGTGCGACATCTGTCCCAGCCCCGAGATCGTCCGCTACCTCAATCGCTATAACTTCCTTTATGACAAATCGCCCGACCTGCAGCAGCTCGGGCAGGAGTGGCTCCAATACATGCCGTTCATCCACCGCTGCTTCGAGATCGAGCGCGAGGTGCTGATCAGCCGCGGCAACGAATACGCTTGGGGCTTCTCGCTGGGCATGGACTATGTGCGCGAGTTTCAGGTGCAGGTCAATCCGCCGGTCATGCACCTGCCGGGCGGCGAGCCGTGCCTGCACTCGGTATTCAAAAGCGCCGGCAAGGATCAGTTCGCGCCGCGCCATATGGACTATATGATCCGCTATGCCGGCGAGCATGATCTCCGCATCACGGGCAACGCGCGCGGCAATCTGCTGTGCAGCGTACTCGAAAACGGCGAACTGACCGGCTACTTTGAGGTCTGGATCCCCATTGAAGAAGCATAACACAAAAGGGCGCACCCTGCGGTGCGCCCTTTCAGCTTGTCGAAAAACCTTGTAGAGTTTCGCCGCCGCAGCGGCGAAATCAAATCAGGATCGTTTTCTCCGGCGA
>CAZJBT010000105.1:2813-7532 GCA_964544345.1 uncultured Oscillospiraceae bacterium | reverse complement strand
CACAGTATAATGAGATCCCGCCCCGTGTCGAATATACTCCGACCGAAAAAGGAAAAAGCCTGCTGCCGGTATGCTATGAGATCATAAAATGGGGTGCGGAGAACAGTCTGGAGAATCCTCAATAGGCATGCGCGCAGGCTCGATTCTCCTGTCAGACATTCCTGTAGTTTCAGGGCGCTGGTAAGCATCTGCGATCCTGACTTGGGTCAGGAGGCGAAATATAAAATGTGCGTTGCTTCCATGATCGGAACAACGCACATCTTTTTTAGAACGCTTGGAGATCACCTGACGCGAGATGCTCAGCTCTGCCGCAGCGCGCAAAGCAGTGGGGAAGATTATCAGAAAAACAGCCGAACGGTCAGCGCAGCCATGCAGAAGCCGACGCAGTCGGCGATCAGCGCGGCGGGGATCGCATAGCGTGTCCGGCGGACGCCGGCGGCGCCAAAATAGACCGAAATGGTATAGAATGTCGTCTCCGTTGAGCCGAGCATGACGGCGGCGGTGCGGCCGATCTCCGAGTCCGGGCCATAAGCCGCGATCAGGTCGGCGCCGACGGCCAACGCGGCGCTGCCGGAGATGGGGCGGACGAGTATGAGCGGCGCGGTCTCCGGCGGGATGCCAACGGCGCAAAAGAGCGGCGCGGCCACGCGCGCGAGCGTGTCGATCGCGCCTGAGGCGCGCAGCATATGCACTGCGGTCAGCAGCATCACCAGCGCCGGCACGATGCTGACGAGCGTTTTCAGCCCGACCTCCGCGCCGGCGATCAGATTGGAGTAAACGTCCTGCTTTTTTGCCAGCGCAAAACACGAGACGCCGGCGAGCAGCAGCGGGATCAGCAGATCAAAGCTCATCTCGTCACCCGTGAAAAGAGCCAGGCCGCTGCAAGCCCTGCGGCGACGGAGCAGACGGACGTCACCCAGACGGCGGGCAGAATGTCAAACGGCGACGCGCAGCCGCTCGCTGCGCGCACCGTTGCGACCGTCGCCGGGATGAGCTGGATGGACGCGGTGTTCATGACGATAAAACGGCACATTTCATCGGTCGCGCGTTCCGAACCGGCGCGCTCTTTCATGCACCGCACCGCCTCGATGCCGAGCGGCGTGGCCGCGTTGCCAAGACCCAGCAGATTCGCCGTGACGTTGGCGCAGATGCTGCCGAGCGTCCTTTTGTCCCGAAAGCTGTCTGGAAACAGCCGCCGCAGAATGGGTCGAAGCAGCCGTGCGAGGCGCTCGGTCAGACCGGCTTCCTCCATCACGCGCGACAGCCCGCTCCAGAGCAGCATCGGCCCCGCGAGCGAGATCGCCAGCCGCACGCCCGCGCCCGCGCCCTCGAGCGCTGCGGCGGAGACGGCTTGCCCCGTCCCGCCGAATACGGCGAACACCACCGCTGTCCCTGTCAGAATGCACCAGATCACCGACATTGCCATTGCCATCCCTCCCGGCTTGTACACCAAACTATATGGCCGGGACGGACGCGATATGCGGCTCGCTTGGAGGCGCTTTTCTCAAAAGTGCGGCCGCCATGAAAGAAAAGTACAAAATAGAGAGAAAGTTGGTAATATGTGTCGGATTTTGATTGACAAGCGTGGGAACGTGCGGTATACTTTGTGTGGATTCTGTGAAGTTTTTCCCATTATAAGGAGGAATCATTTTGAAATCAACAGGTATTGTCAGAAAAGTGGACGAGCTGGGGCGCATTGTGCTTCCGATCGAGCTGCGGCGTACGTTGGACATTGCGGAGAAGGATTCGCTGGAGATCTATGTGGACGGCTCGCAGATTATCCTGAAGAAATATGAGCCGTCGTGCATCTTCTGCGGCGATGCAAGAAATGTGGTCAACTATAAGGGCAAAAATATCTGCACGGCCTGCCTGGCCGAGATGAAGAGCCTTTGATTTGACCGGAAAAGGAAAAACAGACCGATGGCGCGCCAAACGCCGCGGTCTGTTTTTTTGCCTGGAACAAAGCGGCTCCGCTGTCCGTTGACGGACGGCGGAGCTGCGCGGATTATTCCGATTTGTTGAGCGCTGCGTCGTAGAGCATATTCTTTGAGAACCCGGTCTGTGCCGCGACAGCGCGCGCGGCGTCCTTGCGGGAAAGTCCGGTCTCCATCTGTTCCAGCACGAGCGCGACGGCGCTGTCGAGCGTCAGCTCCGGCTCCTCACGCGCCGGCATACCCTCGACGACGAGCACGAACTCGCCGCGCGGCGGCTGCGCCTGATAGCGCGCGAGCGCTTCGGCGAGGGTGGTGCGGACGATCTCCTCGTGCAGCTTGGTCAGCTCGCGGCAGAGCGCGATGCGCCGATCGCCGCCGAACGTATCCAAAAGATCGGAAAGCGTGGCGACCAGCTTGTGCGGCGCCTCATAGAAGATCATCGTCCGGCTCTCGCCACGCAGCGACGCGAGATGCTCCCGGCGGTTTTTCCGGTTCATGGTCAGGAAGCCCTCGAAGGTGAACCGGCCGGTCGGCAGGCCCGAGACACTCAGTGCCGTCACCAGCGCGCACGGGCCGGGGATCGCGCAGACAGGAACGCCGCGCTCGGCGCACAGCCGCACCAGATCCTCGCCCGGATCGGAGATGGCGGGGCTGCCCGCGTCGGTGACGAGCGCGCATGTCTCGCCGCTGAGCAGCCGCTCGAGGATCCGCTCGCCGCTGGCGGCGCGGTTGTGCTCGTAGTAGCTGACAAGCGGCTTTTTCAGCCCAAGATGGTTAAGCAGCTTTAGTGTGACGCGCGTGTCCTCGGCGGCGATGAAATCTGCCGTCTCGAGTGTCTCGCGGCAGCGGTCGGATATATCGCTGAGGTTGCCGATCGGCGTCGGCACGAGATAAAGCGTTCCTGACATGATGACTCCTTACCGATCGCAGACGGCGCGGCAGGCGGCGCTCTCCGCGCCCGTCTCGTCGTATACGATCAAATCAGTTTCGTAGCGAAGTCCGACTCCGCCGCACCGGCGCGCTTGCACCAGCGCAAGGCTTGGCGGATGGGCGGCGGAATGGCGGATGAACCGGAGTCGCTTTGGCTCAAAGCCGGCGTGGCGCAGCGCCGCGAATACGTCGGCCAGTCGCTCTGCCGGGTAGACCAGACAAAAGCTGCCGCCAGAGCGCACCAGATACGCGGCTGCGGCGCAGACCTCGTCCAAAGAGCACGCGCGCTCGCTGCGCGCAGCCGCGCGCGAGGCGTCCGGGCTGACGGGATCGGAGGCCGCGTGATAAGGCGGGTTGGCGATCGCGCCGTCGGCGCTGCCCGCTGCGGGCAGGGCGGAACGGTCGCGCAGGTCGGCTTCAATGACGCTGAAGCGGTCGGAAAGACCGTTTGCTTCGGCGTTGCGGCGCGCTTCGGCGCAGGCGGCGGCCGAGCAGTCCACCGCGCTCACGCGGCAGGCGGTCTCCCGCGCGCACAGCAGCAAGCCGATCAGCCCCGCGCCGGCACACAGATCGGCCACATGGCCGCGCGCAGGCGCGAAGGCGGCGAGCGCGAGCGAGTCAAGTCCAGCCCGGCAATACGCAAGCGCGGTTTCATAGCGGACGCCGTGTATGGTTTCCGTCATGTGAGCCTCCTGAAAAAGAGACAGACCTGCGACCGGAACGGCGCAGGCCTGCCTGATGTCATGCATTATTCCTGAGAAATCGCTTCCATGGGGCAGATGTCTGCGCAGCCACCGCAGCTCATACACGCGTCCCGGTTGATTTCATAATGCACGTCGCCCATTGTGATAGCCTCAGCCGGGCAAACGCTGGCGCAAGAGCCGCAGCAGATGCAGCCGTCACCGATTTGATATGCCATTTGAAACACCTCCGTATCTGTGTTAGCATGATTATATCACAGCGCGGGAAAAAAGCAAATGGATTTTTCTTACCACCGGGTCGAGAAAGCAAAAGAAAAATCGATTGTTTCGTCAGATCGCGTGCGGAACCGGTAGGGAGAAAATAGAGGAGGGAAGCGTATGGAGGATATAAAGCTGATCGAACTGCTGTTTGCGCGCTCGGAGCAAGCGGTCGCGGCGCTTGAGACGAGCTACGGCGGGCTGGTGCGGCGCGTGGCGCGCAACATTTTGCCTGATGAGGAGGATGCGTGCGAGTGCGTCAACGACGTCTATCTGGCGCTCTGGAATGCGATCCCGCCGGCACGGCCCGACCCGCTCGCCGCATTTGTCAGCCGCGTGGCGCGGAATCAGGCGCTGAAGCGCCGGCGGACGAATCGGGCGGCGAAGCGGGACAGCGCGCTGAGCGTTTCGCTCGAGGAGCTGTCGCAGGCAATCCCGTCGCCGCCGGCGGAGCAGGCATGGCCGGCTCGCGCGCTCGGTCAGGCCATTGACCGCTTTCTTGGTACGCTGAGCGGAGAAAACCGCGTGATTTTTGTGCGCCGTTACTGGTTTGGCGATCCGGTGGGAGAGATCGCCGGCGCGCTTGGCCTGCGGGAAAACGCGATCTCGGCGCGGCTTGCGCGCCTGCGCGCGAAGCTGCGCGTATTTCTGGAACAGGAGGGGTTTTCTGTATGAATCAGGAGTATTTGCTCTGTGCGCTCGATGAGATCAGCGACGCCTACCTGGCGGAGGCCGTCCAGATGCGGACTCGCCGGCCGCGCCGTGCGCTGCGGTGGGCGGCGCTCGCAGCTTGTATCTGTGTGCTTTTTGGCGGCATGAAGGCTCTTTTGCCGCTGCGCTTGGGGGAGGATGCCGAGCCGCTGATCGCGTCAGAGAATGATGATCCGCTGATCGCG
>CAZJBT010000105.1:0-2713 GCA_964544345.1 uncultured Oscillospiraceae bacterium | reverse complement strand
CCGCTGATCGCGTCAGAGAATGATGATCCGCTGATCGCGGCGGCGGCGGATGACCCGGCCGGCGGCGTGACGCTCCCGCCCATGGAGGTCACGCTGTCGAAGCGGGACGATGCGGCGATGGATATGGTGCCGTTTCTGATCTATGGCGGACGCTGCTATGTGGGCTTCGATTGGCTTACGGACGCCGATTCGCTCATCGGCGACTATCTTGGCACGGCGACAGGACTGATCGACGAATGGACGCCGCGCGACGGCTATGTAGAGCTGGCCGGCAGCATAAGCGGCGAGTTTTATGAGGTGCTCGGCTATGACCCGTCGTTTCTGATCTGCCGTCCGCTGGACAGCGGAGAGCTGTTGCTGCTTGTGAACAACAATGGTATCACGCTGCGCACCGGCGCGGAGCTGTTTGACGATCGGCTGCGCCTGCTCGACGGGTGGGAGAGCGTGACGTACCAGTCGCGTTATGACTGGTATTATGGCACGGACGAGTCCGAGCTGTTCAGCGAGGACGACCGCGCGCTGCTCGACGCTTTCTTTGCTGCGCTCTGCGCCGCGGACGCGCTGCCGGAGAGCGCGATCGAACTGCCGGCCGGCGCGTCGAACATCTATGACGATCTTGAGATCTGTCATCTGTTTGTTGAGATCGGGAATGGAATGACGATCCATCTGCGCTGTTTTGCCGGCGGCTATGTGATGTACGCGGGGCTGCGCGGCGTATGCGTGCAGATCCCGGCGGATGTCTTCGACGCGGTGTGCGGCGGAGCCTGATTCAATTGCGTGCAGGCGAAAGCGGAGCTGCCTTAGGGCGGCTCCGCTTTTTTGTTTTCCGGTTGAATAATCCCTGATGCGCTGGTTTAAAATCCCTTCAGTGAATCAGAACACGGGAGGTGCGCCACATGGTCAAACGCTTTACGCCGGAGGTGCTGCAGATCCTGCGCAGCGCCTCACGCTGGGCCGGCTCACTCGGCCACAGCTACGTCGGCAGCGAGCATCTGCTGCTGGCCATGGCCGGGCGGACGGCTTCCCGACCGGCGCAGATCCTCCGGCACGCCGGGTTTGACCAGGCGGACATTCTTGCGGCGGTCGAGCGCGGCGCGGGTCGCGGCGACCCCGGCCTGCGCCAGCCGCAGGGCCTGACGCCGCGCGCCCGGTGCATTTTCGCGCGTGCGGCGGGCGATGCGCAGCGCACCGGCGGCCTCATCGGCGAGGAGCATCTGCTCATGGCCATTGTACGCGAGGATGCGTGTACGGCGGCGCGGCTGCTCCGCGCGTCGGACGCCGACTGCGGGAACCGCGTGTTCTCTGACGCATATGAGGAGCTGCTGCGCCGCGGCGCGTGCAGCCAGAAGAAGGAGCGGATACAGACGAAGCTGTTGGATCAATTTGGGACGGATCTGTTGGACAAGGCAGATCAGATGGATCCGGTCATCGGCCGGGAGCGCGAGATCGCGATGGTAGTGCAGGTGCTCTCGCGGCGGCAGAAGAACAACCCTGTGCTGATCGGCGAGCCGGGCGTCGGCAAGACGGCTATCGCTGAAGGCCTTGCGCAGCGCATGGCGGCGGGCGACGTGCCCGAGACGCTGCGCGGGAAGCGGCTCGTCGCGCTTGATATGGCGTCGATG
Organism: uncultured Oscillospiraceae bacterium; assembly: GCA_964544345.1. Classification (GTDB taxonomy): domain Bacteria; phylum Bacillota; class Clostridia; order Oscillospirales; family Oscillospiraceae; genus CAKTOF01. The sequence continues at coordinate 1,091 of CAZJBT010000105.1, read as the reverse complement.
GTCGCGGGCACAAAGTACCGCGGCGAGTTTGAACAGCGCGTGCATGAGCTGCTCGACGAGATCACGCGCCTCGGCAACATCATCTTGTTTATCGACGAGCTGCACACGATCGTCGGCGCCGGCTCTGCCGAGGGCGCGATCGACGCGGCGAACATCCTCAAGCCCGCGCTCGGCCGCGGCCAACTGCAGGTGCTTGGCGCGACGACGACAGAGGAATATCGCAAGCACATTGAAAAGGACGCCGCGCTCGAGCGGCGATTTCGCACCGTCCTGGTCGATGAGCCGACGCCGACGCAGACTGAGCAGATCCTGCGCGGCCTGCGTCCGATGCTGGAGATGCACCATGGCATCGTGATCGCGGATGAGGCGATCCGTGCGGCGGTCGAGATGTCCTGCCGGTATCTCAGCGGAAGGTTTCTGCCGGATAAGGCGATCGACCTGCTCGACGAGGGCGCGTCGCGCGCAAAAATGGCACAGATGAGCCGCGGCGACCGCGGATTGGAGCAGACGCGTCAGAGCCTGTCCGTGCGGCTCGACGCCGCAGTGCGGGACAGCCGCTATGAGGCGGCCGCCGAGCTGCGCGATAAGCTCCAGAGTGTGGTAAAAAAGCAGAACTCCTCGCACCGGAAGCAGCGCGTCGGCGCGGAGGATGTCGCGGGCGCTGTCTCTGACCGAACCGGCATTCCGGCCGAGCGCCTGACCGAGGACGAAAAGACGCGGCTGCTTCGCCTTGAACAGTCACTTCGACGCAGCATCATCGGGCAGGACGAGGCCGTCAGCACGGTGGCGCGTGCGGTGCGCCGCAGCCGCAGCGGCTTGGCTGACCCCAACCGGCCGCTGGGCGTGTTCTTGTTTGCCGGGCCGACCGGCGTTGGCAAGACGGAGCTGTGCCGCGCTCTCGCTGAGTGTTGCTATGGCAGCCGCGACGCGATGGTCAAGCTGGATATGTCGGAATATATGGAGCGGCACGCCGTCTCCCGTCTGATCGGCGCGCCGCCGGGCTACGTCGGCCACGGCGAGGGCGGCGAGCTGACCGAGAAGGTGCGCCGGCGACCCTACAGCCTGATCCTGCTCGATGAGCTGGAGAAGGC
>CAZJBT010000104.1:0-7552 GCA_964544345.1 uncultured Oscillospiraceae bacterium | reverse complement strand
CGAGACCTCATTCCCGTCGAGCAATACACGCCCCTCGGTCAGCGTATCCATTCCGCCGAGGATATTGAGCAGCGTGGTCTTTCCCGCGCCGGATGGGCCGACGATCACGCAGACCTCGCCTTTCTCGATGGTGAAGCTCACATCATGCAGCGCCTCGATCTTCACTTCACCCATCGTGTAGATCTTTTTTACATTTTTAAACTCCACAAAATGTCCCATACAGATGCCTCCCGCCGATCACACTGCGCAGTCTTCTCTTTAAATTTCCAGTCATATCAATTATATTCTAAGGATGAAAGCGCAGAAAGTCAAAGCCCTTGCGGCATTGTTCATATAGTTTTTACAAACGCCGCGCATTGACAGAACCGACATGGTCTCGTAAAATAAGACACGGGAAGGAGGCACGCCGATGGACGATACCGCAGCATTTTATCAAAAGCTGCCGGGCGTACTGCTGCCCTGGTTCCAGGAAAATGCCAGAGAGCTGCCTTGGCGCGCCGATCGGGAGCCATACCACGTCTGGCTCTCGGAGATCATGCTCCAGCAGACGCGCGTGGAAGCCGTCCGAGCCTACTACACACGTTTCCTTGCCGCGCTGCCCGATATCAAATCGCTCGCCGGCGCCGACGGAGCTGTGCTGCAAAAGCTCTGGGAAGGGCTTGGCTACTATACCCGGATGCGCAACCTTCAGAAGGCCGCGCGCATCATCGTGTCAGAGTACGGAGGCGTTTTCCCCGCCGACTACGCTTCTATCCGCGCGCTGCCCGGCATCGGCGACTACACTGCGGGCGCGATCTGCTCTATCTGCTTTGAACAGCCCGAACCGGCAGTCGACGGCAATGTGCTGCGCGTCATCTCGCGCATCGGCGAGCTGTACGACCCAGTCGACGCACCCCAAACGCGGAGGGCTGTCACCGGGGCGCTTCGCGAGATCTATCCGCCCGGGCGCTGCGGTATGTTCACACAGGCGCTGATGGAGCTGGGCGCGATCGTCTGCCTGCCGAACGGCGCGCCGCGCTGCGGAGTCTGCCCCGCCTCGCCCTTCTGCGCCGCGCGGGCGCACGAAACGCAGGCGCTCCTGCCAGTCAAGAAGCCGAAAAAAGCAAGGCGGCAGGAAAGCCGAACCGTCTGGGTGCTGCACTGCGGCGAGTCGGTCGCTGTCCGGGAGCGGCCGGAGGCCGGTCTGCTTGCCGGTCTGATGGAGCTGCCGAACGAGACAGGTTTCCTGGATCCACAGGCCGCGCTCGACCGAGCCGTGCAATGGGGCACCCGCCCGCTCGCACTCGAAAAGCAGACAGAAAGAGCGCATATTTTTACGCACGTTGAGTGGCATATGCGCGCGTACTATATAAAATGTGAGACAGAAGCGCCCCTCTTTCAGTGGCGCCGCCCGAACGAGGTCGCTCTTCCGACCGCGTTCCGCATTTTTTTGGAAGAACAAGGTTGAAGCGTAATTAAAGTAAAATCCAAAAAGGAATGGTCATAGATATGGATCTGGCTCAAACACGTGTTTTTTTCCGCAGCGACCGGTTCGCGACAGAGTGCGCGGGGGCGGAGATCTTAGAGATCGGCGAGCGGTACGCAAAGTGTGCGCTGACCGTCGCGCCGCAGCACTGCAATGCGATCGGCCGGCCAATGGGCGGCGTGGTGTTTACGCTTGCGGACTTCTGCTTCGCCGTCGCTGCTAACCACGAGACGCACTCGACCGTCTCGCAGGCGGCGCAGGTCACGTTTCTCGGTGCGGCCAAGGGCAGAACGCTCATCGCCGAAGCACGCTGCATCCGCTCCGGGCGCACCACCTGCTTGTATCAGGTGGAGATCGCCGATGAACTGGGCACGCAGGTCGCTTTTGTGACAGTCAATGGCTATCACACCAACAACGGCTGAATATAGTGTAAGCAGAACAGGAGGAATCGCCATGAAGGTTTTACTGGTCAACGGAAGCGCAAAGACAAACGGAAACACAGCGACGGCGCTGCATGAGATCGCGCAGACGCTGGAAGCGGAGGGCATTGAAGCCGAGCTGATCCAGATCAGCGGCGAGCCGCTGCGCGACTGCATCGGCTGCGGTGGGTGCCGTACAAAGGGCAAGTGTGTGTTTGGCGGCGATGGCGTCAACGAATTCGTGGAGAAGGCCCGCGCAGCGGACGGCTTCATCTTTGCAACGCCGGTCTACTATGCCCATCCGAGCGGACGGCTGCTCTCCTTCCTCGACCGCGCATTCTACTCCGGCGCGGACGCTTTTGTCCACAAGCCCGGCGCGGCCGTTGCCGTTGCGCGGCGCGGCGGCACGACAGCGTCGTTTGACGTAATCAATAAATACTTCACCATTGCGCAGATGCCAGTCGTCGCCTCGACCTACTGGAACATCGCGCACGGTGCCGCGCCCGGCGAGGTTGCACACGACGAGGAGGGCATGCAGACCATGCGCAACCTGGCACGGAACATGGCTTGGATGCTGCGCTGCTTCGAGCTGGGACGGCAGGCCGGCATGGAACCGCCTGCGGCAGAGCGAGAATTCCATACCAATTTCATTCGATAAAAATGGGGGAACGGATCAGCCGTTCCCCCATTTTTTGACCAAATCCATCAATCTCTCACGGCAGTTATCCTCCGGAACACGGTGGACGTGACGCAGAAGCGCGTCGAGGATAGCTCCGGTCTGTGTCCCGCTGTCAGGCAAATCGCGGCCTGTGACCGCCAGATCGCGCAGGAAGACGCATGTATCGCTCGCCAAAATTTGTTCCAGCCGTGCCGTTTCTCCGCACAGCGCGGCATAAACTCGCACGGTTCGCTCGCCGTGCTCCGAGAGCAGATCCTTCCATGCCGCATCAGTACGCGCGCCCGGCGCGATCGTTCGGAGGCGATCCGCAGTCCGGCAGGTCTCCCGATCCAGCCGGAGCGTGCGCAGATCGACTGCCGGCGAACGCCTGGCCAGCGCGCACCATCGCACAAGCGGCTCCCCCGGCAGCGCCGCGAGCGAATCGAGCGGCGGCAGTGATCCGATCCCCACGGCGCGCAGCAGGCCAAGCCGAGCCATCTCCCCAGCAAGCTCAGGCCGCGGCGAGCAGAGCGTCTTTTCCAACTCATCCCGGATGCGCTCGGCCGATAGCACGGCAGCATAGGGTGCACAGGCACGAATGGCGTCCGCAGTCTCTTTCTCGATCAAAAAGCCAAGCTGCGCAGAAAAGCGCAGGGCGCGCAGCATCCGGAGCGCATCCTCGGAAAAACGCGCAGCGGGCTGCCCGACACAGCGGAGCACCCGCGCGGCCAGATCTGCGCGGCCGCCGTAGAGGTCGGTCAAATCACCGCGAACGTCCATCGCCATGGCATTGACGGTGAAATCGCGGCGAGCCAGATCATCAGGCAGCGACGTGACGAAGCACACCGCGTCCGGGCGGCGGTGGTCGGCATAGCCCGATTCGCTGCGGAAGGTCGTGACCTCCACTCGGAGTCCTTCTGCGAGCACCGTCACCGTCCCGTGGCGCAGGCCAGTCGGCACGGTGCGGTCAAAGAGCGCCGCTACCTGCTCTGGGCGCGCGCTGGTGCAGACGTCCCAATCGTGGATGGGACGGCTGAGCAGGGCATCCCGCACGCAGCCGCCGACAAGATACGCAGCGTGACCTGCGCGCTCAAGCGTGGTCAAGACGCCCCTGACCGGCTCCAGGATCCGCAAATCGACCGCCTCCTCCCATGGTTTAAAACAGAAATCCCCTGTCTATCATCAGTTTATACTTGTTTTATTGCATCAAACGTATTATAATTTGATTTTGGCTTTGGCGCAATCTCTTTTGTGCTGGCTTTGACTTCATTTCTGGGGGTATTTCCATGCCGTCTGAACAGGCAAACAGAATTGAATCCTATCTCGTGCCCGGGAAGCACGCGCATCTCATCGGGATCGGCGGCGTATCCATGCGGCCGCTCGGCCTGGTGCTGCGCGGCAAGGGTCTGACGATCACCGGCTCGGACATGAACGCGTCCGTCTCGACCGAGGAGCTGGTCAAAAACGGGATCCCGGTCGCCATCGGCCACCGCGCGGAGAATATTGCGGGAGCCGACTGCATCATCCGCACCGCCGCCGTCCACAACGACAATCCCGAGATCGCCGCGGCGCGCGCCGCCGGTATCCCGGTCTTTGAGCGCGCGCAGGCCTGGGGCGTCATCATGCGCGAATACAAAAATGCGGTCTGTGTCTCCGGCACGCACGGCAAGACGACCACGACCTCTATGATCACGCAGATCTTTCTACAGGCCGGGCTGGATCCGACTGTGATGATCGGCGGCTCGCTGCCGCTGCTCGGCGCAGGCCACCGCGTCGGCAACGGAGATACCATCGTTATGGAGAGCTGTGAATATTGTAATTCCTTCCTGAACTTCTACCCTACTGTGGCGCTCGTGCTCAACGTCGAGGCCGATCATCTCGACTTTTTTAAGGATCTGGAGGACGTTAAGGCCTCGTTTCGCCGCTTTGCCGGTCTGGTGCCGGAAGACACCGGTCTCGTCATTGCGAACGGCGACGATGAGAACACGCAGAGCACACTGGCCGGTCTCGACCGGCCCATGATTACCTTTGGCTTTGCCGAGACGAACATGGTGCATCCAGCAAATATCTCACGGGGCTTCAGTTCCTTTGACATCTACTGCGGCGGCACGTTCTACTGCCACGTCGACCTGAAGGTCGTCGGCCGGCACAACACGAGCAATGCGCTAGCCGCAGCGGCGGCCGCCTGGTCGCTCGGCGTGGGCGGCGGTGCTGTGGCCGAGGCGCTCTCCGCCTTTACCGGCGCGGAACGGCGGCTTCAGTTCAAGGGAACCTTGAACGGCGCCGACATCTACGACGATTACGCACACCACCCCGGTGAGCTGCACGCCACGCTCGAGGCCGTGCGCTCGATGGGCTACAAGCGCGTCATCTGTGCATTTCAGCCGCACACTTATACGCGCACACGCGCGCTCTTTGACGACTTTGTCCGTGAGCTGCGCACGGTAGACCTCGCCGTTTTGGCCGAGATCTACGCCGCGCGTGAGCAGAATACCATCGGCATCTCCGCGAAGGATCTTGCCGACCAGATCGAAGGCGCCGAATTCTTTGCGACGCTGCCAGAGATCGCCGCGTATCTGCGCTCCACCGCACGATCCGGCGACGTCATTCTGACCGTCGGCGCAGGCGACATTTATCGCGTGGCGGAAATGCTGACCCATTGAGCGCGACACAGCTTATAAAAATGAACAGACGATCGATATGTAACGGTTTTCCCTGATACGATCCACTGGCGCTTCAAGACCTTTTCTTATTTTTAGCAGCTTGACTATATGAAAAATTTTTGCCCGCGGCTATCCCGCGGGCGAATTCTTTGTACCAAAACTGAGAATTACGTGAAATAATAAGATTGTACAGTTGACGAATGCACTGTTTTTCAATATAATAAGCAATATGCAGTTCATTCGCAGTTTTATTCAAATTTCACAGAATGAATTGTATCACGAACGTCTTGATCTTCCCCACGCATGCTGAACCGAGGTATCTATGGCTTTTCGGAAATACGCAAACGACTTCCGGCTCGAGGTCGAGCAGCGCCCCGGCAAAAAGCCGAAGACTGTTCCTGTCTATATCGGCCCGCGCTTTGTATATTGTACGGAAGACGACAGGCTCAGGAAACTGCGGCGTTATCTTCCGCTGTGCGCCTTTCCGGCCGCGGCCTGCTTCCTGATAAGCCTGCTGCTCAACAGTTCCATCGTGCGGCAGATCTATGTGCTTCTTCCATACTTCTGTAGCTTTCTCCCCTACTGCTACCTCTGTGGCGCGGTGGGCGGATTCCTCCTGCGTCAGACGCCCTACACCCGCGAGCAAAATGACAAGATCCCCGGCCGCATCCGGAGCTGTACGGTCGCACTGCTCGCGCTGAGCTGTTACTCGCTGGCCGCTTCCGCCGTCTGCCTGATCCTGCACCGGCAGCCGGTGCGCCTGCCGCATGACGTCCTATTCCTGATCCTGCTGGCCGCGCAGGCCGCCATGTCTCTCCTGCTGTTCCGCAGACGCGCTGCCCTGAACACGCGAGAGTTGACAAAATAAAAATTTTGCAGCGTTCCGCTCATTTGGCCTTTTCGCTTCCATACTTTGTGGTTTGACAGATGCAATCTGTTGAATAAAATAATCATAGGAGGATGAATATGAAAAGCACAAAATGGTTCAAGCTTCTAGCTCTTGTTCTGGCTCTGGCAATGGTCTTCAGCGTTCTTGCCGGCTGCTCCAAGGATGGGGAGGAAGAAGCGCCGGACGCCACCAATCCGGGAGACGCGGCGGAAGATCCCGCCACCACTCCGAACGACACTCAGGAGGAAAGCAATGAAACCCCTGCGCCTGAGCAAGGTTCCGAAAAAGCTGATACGCTCGTTGTTGGCTACAGCAACTTCTCTCAAAAGTTCAGTCCTTTCTTTGCTTCGTCTGCGTATGATGTCGACGTCGCTGACATGACTACCCTCTATTTGCTGAACACAGATCGTGAGGGCAACGTCATTCTGAACGGCATCGAGGGCGAGACGGTCACCTACAACGGCACTGATTATACTTACTACGGTATCGCCGACTGCGTTGTTACCGAGAATACCGACGGCACTGTCGACTACGATTTGACGATGCGAGACGATATCGTCTTTTCCGATGGTGAGCCGATGACCATTGACGACGTAATCTTCTCGATTTACGTTTTTGCCGATCCCGCCTACGACGGTTCGACCACGCTTTATGCGCTGCCGATTGATGGTATGGAGGAGTATCGCTCCGGCATGAACACCGTCTGGTCGCTGATCTTCGAAGATTTGGCCGCCGGCAACGACACCTCTGCTTCTGAATACTATACGGCCGACGATGCCGCGACATTCGAAGAAGCTTTCGCCACAGCCGGCGCCGTGTTTGCACAGGAGATTGTCGACTACTGCGTCGGAAATTACCTGGGGTATGCGCCCGATTATCTCGGTTTCTCCGAGGACGAAGTCACCGCGAATGAGGGGCTACAGGTCGCACTCGGTATGGTGATGTGGGGCTACGGCGAAGTCGGTGAGGGCGGCACGCTGACCGCCGCGTCCGGCGCGACCTATGACCTGACCAGCGGCGTCTATCCGACCACAGCCGACTACTGGAATGAAATCTTTGGTCTCTATGGCTATGACCTGTCTGACAACGGCATCAACTATGAATCCGCCAGCAGTGACATTGCTTCGCTTATCAGCGACACGCTGCTCGAGGTTGCACCTGCTCTGGCCGCTTCCATCCAGACTGGTGAAAGTGCCCCGTCTATCACCGGAATTCAGAAAACCGGCGATTATTCCCTGCGTATCCACATGACGCAGATCGACGCCACCGCGATTTACAATCTGGCTCTCCCCGTTGCTCCGCTGCACTATTACGGCGACGTTTCCCTGTATGACTACGACAACAATATGTTCGGCTTTACCAAAGGCGACCTGGCCGGTGTCAAGTCCGTGACCACTCAACCTCTCGGTGCCGGCCCGAACATTATAGAAGAGTACACAGACGGTATTGTCTACTTCG
>CAZJBT010000103.1:0-7649 GCA_964544345.1 uncultured Oscillospiraceae bacterium | reverse complement strand
CGAGCAGCGGATGGATCTGTACCGCCGCATGGCCGCCATACGCACGCAGGCCGACTCCGAGGATCTGCTCGACGAGATCGTCGACCGATACGGCGATCCCCCGCGCGGCGTGCTGAATCTGATCGACATCGCGCTCCTGCGCGCAAACGCTGCCCAAGCCGGCATCGAGGATATCACGCAGAAAAATGGTACGATCCTCTTTACTCTGCGCGCGCTCGACCTCGCCGCAGTGTCAGGGCTATGCACCGACGAGGCGCTCAAGAGCCGTATCCTTTTCTCCGCCGGCAGCAAGCCCGCACTCACGTTCCGCCTGCGGCCGAACGACGATCCGCTGAAGATGGCCGCGCTGACCGTGCAGAAATTAGGGCAGTATACCGTCTCGTAGGAAAATTTAATGGAATTGTAATATAAAGTTACGGTTTTGTTCTTGCTATCGCCATGGATATTGGGTTATAATGAGTCACACATCCGACAGATATTATGTAAATTTACGAAAGCGCCCACCGGGACACTTTTGACAGATAGGAGCGATTACCATCAGCAAGGGAAAATTTGAGGCAGGCGGCTCTGCCTCCCAATCTTCCTGCAAGAAGAAGGCTGCCAAGAAGCCGAGCGCCGCGAAGAAGAAGGGAAACAAGAAACCGATCATCATTGTGGCAATCGTTGCCGTCGTCTTGATTGCCGGCTTCGCCGGGTTTTACATCTATTCTGCATCGATCGCGAGCTATGAATACATTTTCCCGAATGTCTACGTTGCAGGCGTCAACGTCGGCGGTATGAGCAAACTCGAGGCGATCGACGCCGTCAATAACGCCGTCAACGAGACCTACGGCACGCAGACGCTCGTCGTCGAGCTTGAAGACCGCACACTTTCGTTCACGCCCGAGCAGACCAAGGTCGCGCTCGATGCCGAGGGCGCCATCAACGAAGCCTGGAACTATGGCCGCAGCGGTAGCGTGTTTGAGATCGCCAAGACCTATCGCGGCGCGAAAAAGACCGACCACTTCATTGAGCTTCAGACCAATCTGAATCTTGACACGGACTATATCCACCAGATCATCGACGAAACCGCCGCTGAGGTCGCGTCCGAGCTGAAGGAGTCCGCCGTGTCGGTCAATGAGGAGGAGGGCTATATCTCCGTCGTGGTCGGTACCACCGGCCGTTCGCTCAACGCCGACCAGCTCTATGAGGTCGTGCTCGCCGCATTTGAAAACAACGATTTCACCCCCATCTCCTTTGCGTACGATCAGGTCGCCTATGACGCAGTGGATCTCGACACGCTCTATTACGATATGTGTGTGGAGAAGGTGGACGCCTACTACGATGAGGAAACACATTCCATCGTCCCCGAAACGGCGGGCTTTGGCTTCGACCTCGAGGCAGCCAAGCAGCAGCTCGCCCTGGCCAAGGACGGCACCACCATCCAGATCCCGTTCGGCGCCATCGAACCGGAGGTCACCGCCGCCGAGCTGGAGGAGGAGATGTTCGGCACGGTACTGTCAAGCTACTCGTCCGAGCACACCAATATCCCGGCGCGTACGAACAATCTGTCGCTCGCCTGCAAGGCCATCGACGGTACGATCCTCAACCCCGGCGAGACATTCTCTTTCAATAACATCGTTGGTGAGCGCAAGGCAGAATATGGCTATCTCGCCGCGGCCGTCTATGTCAACGGCAGCACAGAGTCCGAGGTGGGCGGCGGCATCTGCCAGGTCGCTTCGACCATTTACATGTGCACTCTGGAGGCCAACCTCGAAGTGGTCGAGCGGAAAGAGCATATGTACGCCGTTACCTACGTCCCGCTGGGCATGGATGCTACGATCTACTGGGGCTCGCTGGATTACAAGTTCAAGAACTCGACGTCCCATCCGCTCAAGATCTCGGCCAACGTCTCCGGCGGCTATGTCAACATCACATTCTACGGTGTGAAGGAGAACAACTACCGCGTCGACCTGCATTATGATACGCTTTCGACCACGCCCTTCAAGAATGTCGACCAGAATGAGAACGAGATCAGCATCAACGGCAGCGAAGTCACGATGGTCGATGAGGACGGCAAGACCCATAAGGGCACACTCGGCGCTGTCATCGAGACTGCGTACACCGGCTACAAGATCATGGCCTACCGCGACGTCTATGATGAGAACAATAACCTGATCTCGTCAGAAAAGACCTACAGCACCTATGACAAGCGCGACCGGAAATATCAGGTCACTTATCTGCCGGATGAGCCGGATGAGCCGGATGAACCGGATGAACCGGATACGCCGGTTGAGCCGGAGCCGCCAGTCGACCCAGGCACGACTGACCCGGGCACGACCGATCCAGGCACGACCGATCCGGGCACGACCGATCCGGGCACGACCGATCCGGGCACGACTGATCCGGGCACGACCGACCCGGGTACGACTGACCCGGGTACGATCGATCCCGGCGACCTTGAAGGCTGGGGTGAATAACAAATCGAGGGGACGCACAGGCGTTCCCTCGCCGTTTCTTTGAAAGGAGGAATCCGTTTGGTCACATTTGAACAGATCAAAAATGATCCCACGATCCGCACCTATATCCAGAAGGCGGATGATTCTCTGGTCGCGCTCGGCTACACCGAGCACAGCTTTGCCCACGTCGGTATGGTTGCGGTCAACAGCCGCTACATTCTCGAAACGCTCGGCTACCCCGAGCGTGAGCTGGAGCTGGTCCAGATCGCTGCCTGGCTCCATGATATCGGCAATCTCGTCAACCGCATCGACCACTCGCTTTCGGGCGCCGTGATGGCGTTCCGCCTGCTGGGCGAGCTTGGCATGGCGCCCGAGGAGATCGCCCAGATCGTCACCGCCATCGGCAACCATGACGAGGGAACCGGCACTCCGGTCAGTCCCATGGCCGCCGCGCTGATTCTGGCCGATAAGTCCGACGTGCGCCGCAGCCGCGTCCGCAACCAGGACACCACCTCATTCGATATTCACGACCGCGTCAATTACTCGGTCAAAAAATCCGCGCTGAAAATCAACGAGGATCATACGCTCATCAAGCTCAAGCTCTCCATCGACACGCACTTCGGCTCGGTCATGGACTACTTTGAGATCTTCCTGAACCGCATGGTTCTCTGCCGCAAGGCCGCGGAAAAGCTGGGATTACAGTTCAAGCTTATCATCAATGAGCAGCAGCTCGTGTGATGCAAAAAAACGCCTGAAGAAGTCATTCCTTCTTCAGGCGCTTTCTTTCAAAAAATAAAACAGCGATCCGGCTCGTGACCGGCATTCTGTATCGATCAGGCACACGCCCGCGTCCGATTTTTCAGTATTTCAGCATCCGGCGCAGCCTTGCCTCGCCGCGCTGGAGCGTGCGCCAGACGGTGGATTTGTTGACGCCGAACTCCTGTGCGAGCTGCGGCACCGTTTTATGTTCATAGTAATAGCCAAGGATCACGCGCCGCTGATGCTCGGTCAACTCGTTCGCGATCACGTTCGCTACGCGCTTTCTCTGCATTCCGCGGCTCATCCACGGCCCCATGTAGCCTTCATAGTGTATATTTCTCATTTTTGTGATAGCTCCTTTCGTAATATCGCTCCGTCAGGACGGTCAGCTCATTGACCTGCCGCTGCATCTCGCTGAGTGCCGCAATGCGCCGGCGAAGCTGGAAGCGCCGCTCTTTGTCCTGCTCCTCTCTCTCCATCCGCCGCAGCTCGCGCAGCCGAACGCGTAGCAGCGCGCCGGAGCGGCGGTACTCCTCTGACAGCTTGCGCAGCGTCACGACAGGCACCCTCCTCGGCTCTGCGGCGCATACAGCGCCAACCAGACACGCAGCAGCTCGCGCATACAGTCGCGGCAGAGCACCCACCGGCCGACCAAAAAGCCGTCCGCCGCGCTGTAGATCTCTCCCCCGCACCTGCCGCACCAGCAGATCGCCGGCACATCCTGCTGATCTGCCAGGCTCCAGCCAAATTTCGTCATTCCCGCATCTCTCCTTCCTTTTATTTCCATTCAATAATACTACACAAAACGTGTGATGTCAAGAAATATTTTCCATTTTTCTCTTTACATTCCACAACCCGTGTGGTATGTTTGGACTGTACAAGGAGGAATCAGCGATGCTCGGAACCAGAATCGCCGCGCTGCGGCGGCAGGCGGGTCTCAGTCAAAAAGAGCTTGCCGGTCGGCTCGGCGTCAGTGCAAGCACGATCGGGATGTATGAGCAGGGCCGGCGCGAGCCGGCGGCGGACAGGCTCGTTGAGATGGCCGCCGTGTTCGGTGTCTCGACGGACTATCTTTTGACCGGCATCGCCGGCGAGGCGCGCGACGAGCAGGCGCGCGCCGGGATCCTGACCGGCGCGGCGGAGCGGTTTCAGGGTCGCCTGCTGCTGCAGAAGCCAGACGGTACCCTTCAGCCGATGGAGCGGGAGGATCTCGCGGCGCTCTTTTCCGCGCTGCTGGGGAATTGACGCAGATCGCGTCCTGCGCTATGATAGAGCCGCAGGGAGGCGAGAGAATGGACGACGCAGGATACATGAGCAAAGCGCTCACACTCGCGCGCGAGGCGGCGGCTGAGGGCGAGGTGCCGGTCGGCTGTATCATCGTGCAGGACGGCGCGATCGTCGGCCGCGGACGCAACCGCCGCGAGACTGGGAAAAGCGCGCTCGCGCACGCGGAGATCGAGGCCATCGCGGAGGCCTGCCGCACCCTTGGCGGCTGGCGGCTATGGCAGGCGACGCTGTACGTTACGCTCGAGCCGTGCCCGATGTGCGCCGGCGCGATCCTCAACGCGCGCATCCCGCGCGTGGTGTTTGGCGCGCGCGATCCAAAGGCCGGCTCGGTCGGCTCGGTCATCGATCTGTTCGCGCTTCCCTACAACCACAAGCCCGAGGTCGTCTCCGGCGTATTGGAGGAAGCATGCGCTGAAACGCTGCGGGATTTCTTCCGCGCGCTTCGCAAGCGCCGCGAAAAAAAGTCCGCGCCAGACGGCGCGGACAGCGAACTTGTTATTTGATCGACCCCTGCGGCATCTGGAGGACGCGCCGCGGGGGTTCTCTTGTGTTAATCCAGCTCAATGCTACGACGTCAGCGCACGCACTTCAAGATAGTAGTGCTCCTGCGCGGGGTCGAGCGTCACCTTGGTCACGCCGGTATCCAGATCAAAGCCGAAATTCTGCCGCACGATCTCGATTCTGCCGTGCGGATCGATCGCAGCGGTCTGCTCTGTGAAGCGCAGATTGCTGCCGAGCTGCGTCACGGCGTCATAGCCATATACGCCCGCGTTCTGTGTTCCTGCGCAGTCGAAATCAAAGCTGCCATCCTTGGTGTACGAAACCGAGACCGTCACGCTGCTTCCCGCCGGGATGGTGACCTCTGCCGTCAAGTAGAACACGCGGCCGACAACCAGCGCGTCAGAGATGATGTCGTCGAGCCGGCCATCGGCATACCGCTGCGCACTGCCCGATGAGAGCTGCCCATACTGTGTGAGCATCTCCGCAGCCGCGCGGGTGAGCTGCTGCCCGGTACACCATGTGCCCTCGCCGTACATTCGATCGGCCATCGCGACGTAAGACGTGCAGAGCCGATCAAGCAGCGCGCCAAGCGTCGTTTCTGTCCGCGTCACTTTCGCGGTCGCGCCGGACAGCAGCACGTCATCGCTGCACGAGCCGTTGGAATAGCCCGTGACCTCATATTCCTCGATGTCCTCGCCAAGCAGCGCGATCACACGCGGTCTGGCGTCGTTGTCCCACTCCTGGACGAAGTAGCTGTACTGCCGCCAGCCCGTCTCGGTGTCCAAGCTGCAGCCGTTGATGTCATACGTCAGAACCGTCGTGCGCGAGGCATCGATCGTGAACGACATGGCGATGGTGGCAGCGCGCCCCGCGACTGCCGGCATTTCCTCGTCCGACAGCTCGTAGAGGATGACAGGCTCGCTGAGCACCGGGTCATCTGCGAACGCCTGAGCCTGATAATCGCCGCTGGCCAGCAGCGCTTTGTATTTCTCCCATGAATCGAGCGACGCGAGGTTCCAGCTTCCCGTCTCCAGATCCTCGAGCGACGCGCCCTGGAACCCGCCGCTGTACATCCCCTGCCGCAGGCCAGTCGAGACCGCTTCCCCATCCACGGTCAGCGCAGGCTCCTCCAGCCCCAGCAGGCTGTCTGCGAACGGATAGATCGCCGTCACCGTCTGCTCCTCATCCGAGCCATTCGTCAGCGTATATGTGTCCGTGACCCCCACCTGTGAAATGCAGCTCTCTCCCTCCGTGAAGTCAAATGTCAGCGCGCGAGCCGCCGAGATCATTCCGTTGTCCTCCGCAAGTGTCAGTGGGAACACCGGCCCGGCATAGGACATAAACACGCTGCCTTCCTCGTGGCCGACGTAGCTGTCGCCGGACACAGCACCGTCTGCCGCATCGGTCTCCTCTGACCCGCCGCCCGGGATCGCGGGCGACGAGGCGGTTGTGCCGAGCAGCCCGCTGCGCGCGATCGCCAGACCGCCGCCCAAAACCAAGCAGGCACAAGCTGCCAGCGCGAGATACCGCCCGACCGGCCGGCTCCGCTTCGCCTCCGCCGCCTCCTCTACCAGATCGCCGCCGACATGGCCGACGGCCTCAAACAAATCCTTGCCCTTCATATCGTGTAACCTTCCTTTCGCAGGAACTCCCGTAGCGCGCTGCGGGTGCGGAACAGGGACGACTTGACCTTGCTCTGGCTCACATGCAGCCGCGCCGCGATCTCGTCGATGGAATCAGCGAACCAGTACCGCCGCAGGAAAATGACGCGCGCTTCACGCGATGCCCGCCGCAAAAACGCGTCGATGCTCTGCCCGAGCCGCTCGAGGTCGAGCCGCTCGTCCATCGTCTCCGGCGCGCCGAGACTGCCGTCCAGCTCCTCGAACGCCTCCTCTAGATTGCGGCTGCGCTTGTCCGCGGTGTACCAGGCGTACTTCTGCAGCGCCGCGTTGCGCACGATCGCGCCGAGATACGGCCGGAGCGGCTCTGGCTCGGCGGGCGGAATATGCCGCCACGCCGCGAAATAGGCGTCGTTCTCGCACTCCTCCGCGTCCTCGTGGCTATGCAGGATATTCCACGCGATCGAGCGCAAAAAGGTACCGAACCGCTCCTTTGTCCGCGTGATCGCGGACTCGTCCCTTGCCAGATATAGAGCCAAGATCTCCCGGTCTGTCATCTCATTCCCCTCCAAAAGCGCTTTCACCTATTATGATCTGAAACGCGCAGCATTGGTTTCGCGAAATGCAAGTTATTTTGAAAAAACGCACCTGCCTACGCAGGTGCGTTTTGGTTTCTTACTCCTCTGCGCTCTCACTCAGCGTTTCGGACAGCACAAGGCCGGGATTTCGCTTTAAGATGAAGTCGATCGACCAGCGGCTCGAGAAGACGAGCAGACTGTGGCCGCGGTAATCCTCGAGCAGCTCGGCATCGCTCGTCAGGTTGAGATCGGCCGGCTCGCCCGGGCAGGCCGTGATAAAGCGGAGCTGCTCGTAAGGCAGACCCTCCATCCGCAGCTCGACGCCGTATTCACTGCGCATCCGGTACTGGAACACGTCGAACTGCAGCGTGCCGACGACGCCGACGATGACCTCCTCCATACCGGTATTCGGCACCTTGAAGATCTGGATGGAGCCCTCCTGCGCGATCTGCTCCGTGCCCTTGATG
>CAZJBT010000102.1:0-7715 GCA_964544345.1 uncultured Oscillospiraceae bacterium | reverse complement strand
TCGTCAAATTCGTCCTTAAAAAGGTCGGCGCCGCGCTTTACCTTGCGGGCCCTCTTACGGGTCCATTTGGAAACGCTCCTACCGCATTCGCGGAGCGCGCCGGGGAGCGCCTTGAAAGTAAAGATCGTCAGACCAATCAGGAAAAACCAACCAAACATTTCCGCGCCCCCTTCACAAGATTATTTTCTATTTTTAGTATACGCCCTGTGCCGTAAGAAGTCAAGAGGTGATTGATCGTGCCAAAGGGAATTTCGACGAAGCTCGTTGTCGAAGGTGAATCTGAATACCGTGCGTCGATTGCGGCCTGCCGGGACGAGCTGAAAACGCTGCAATCCGAGTTGAAGCTCGTGGAATCGCGGTACGAGGAAAACGGCGCTTCCATGGAAGCGCTGCAGGCCAAGGGCGAAGCGCTGGCCAAAGTATATGATGCACAGGAAAAAAAGCTGCATACTGCGCAGGCTGCGCTGGAGAATGCCAAAGAAGCGCAGACAACGTGGAATAGCAAAATCGAAGAGACCCGCGCTGCGCTTGAAAAAGCAGAAAAGAAACTGGTATCCTATTCTGACAGCACTGGTGACACAGCGGATGAGCAGAAAGAACTGCAAGAGGATTTGGAAGCTCTGCAGAAGAAGCTGACGGAGCAGGAGAACTCTGCGGCAGCAGCGGGTAAGGCTGTGAATAGCTGGCAACGGGAGGTCAACGGTGCAGAGACAGAACTGAATAAGCTGCAAACCGAACTGAATCGCAATGCACAGGCAATGGAAGCGCTTGCAGATCCCGCGCGTGAAGCAGCTACAGGCGTGGAGGACATTGGCGAAGCTGCTGAAGAAGCCGCCGAGGAAGCGCAGAATCTCGGTGACAGAGGCAGACAGTCGTTGGATATCATCACTACATCCATTATTGCATCAGGAATAAAAGATAAATTCAAGGATGTCTGCGATGCGATTATTGCCTGCACTGACGCTGCCGCGCAGTTTGAATCCGCGCTGGCCAAGGTCTCCACGCTGGCGGGCGACGCGACCGGTCAGATCCGCGAGGATCTGCTGGCGCTCTCGAGCGATACCGGGCAGTCCGTGACGGCGCTGTCGGATTCGCTCTATCAGGCGCTCTCCGCCGGTGTGGACGCGGAAAATGCTGTGTCGTTCACAGGAGAAGCAACGAAGCTCGCTGTCGGCGGCTTCACGAGCGCGTCGACGGCGGTCGACGTGCTGACGACGATTCTCAACGCCTACGGCCTGTCGATGGAGGAGACGGAGGCGATCAGCAGCAAGCTGATCACAACCCAGAACCTCGGCAAAACGACCGTCGACGAGCTGGCGTCCAGCATGGGGCAGGTCATCCCCTCGGCGGCGGCCTACAACGTCAATCTGGACAACCTGACCGCCGCCTATGCGCGCATGACGGCCTCCGGCGTCGCGACGGCGCAGAGCACGACGTACATCAAATCCATGCTGTCGGAGCTTGCCAAGAGCGGCAGCAACGTCAGCAAAATTTTGCAGGAGCAGACCGGGAAGAGCTTTTCCAGCCTCATGGCCGATGGCAATAGCCTCGGCGACGTGCTGCAGCTGCTCTACACGGCGGCGGGCAGCGACGCGACGGCCTTCTCGAACCTGTGGAGCAGCACCGAGGCGGGCACCGGCGCACTGACGATCGTCAACTCCGGCGTCGAGGCGTTCAACGAGACGCTGGACGCGATGGCGAACAGCTCCGGCACGGCGCAGCAGGCGTTTGACACGATCAGCTCGACCGCAGAGTATTCCCAGCAGCGGCTGGAGGTCGCGGCCGAGAATCTGAAAATCGCCGTCGGCGAGGAGCTTGCCCCGGCGCTCGACCGCCTGCGCACAGCGGGCGCGAACGCGCTGACCTGGGCGACGGAGTTCGTGCAGGAGCATCCCGGCGTTGTCAAGGCGCTGGAGGTCGTGACGGCGGGCATCGTTGCTGTTGGCGCCGCCGCAACCGCTGCCGCCGTAGCACTAAAATTGATTCAAATTGCACAAACCTTCTCCCCCGCCGCTGGTATAGCAATCGCAATCACCGGTATTGTTGCTGCGCTCGGGGCACTGGCGACTGCCTCCGGCGGCGCAAAGGTCGAACTCTCCGCCGTGCGGCAGGGGCTGAACGAGACTAACGCTAATTTTGCGCAGCAGACGTCCAGTATCAACGCCTCCGCGGCAGTTGCGGCGCGCTATGCCGAGGAGCTGAAAGCGCTGCAGGCGCAGTCCTCGCTGACGACCGAGGAGCAGGCGCGGATGCAGGCGCTCGTCGAGAAGTTGAACGCGCTCATGCCGGAATTAAATCTCGAAATCGACGAGCACACCGGCAAGCTCCGCGAGGAATCCGCCGCCGTGCTGGATAATGTGGAAGCGCTCAAGCAGAAGTACCTGATCGAGGCGCAGCAGGACTATCTGCGGGAGCTGTACGACGGTTACGCCGAGGCCATGCGCGCCCTGACAGACGCCGAGGTCGAGCAGGAGGCCGCACAGCAGTCGCTGGCCGCTGCGCAGATCGATCAGGAGGATGCCCTGCTGCGCATCCGGGAGTGCTATACGCAGTATCTGGAGAGTCTCGGACTGGCAACGGACGGCGTTGCCAATATGACCGCCGAGGAGCTGGAAGCCGCGACGGCGGGCGCCATGCTCGGCGACGAGATCGACGGGCTGTGGGATAAGTACGACGATGCAACGGACGCCGTGACAGACGCGGCCGACGCGCTGGACAGCTGCAACGACTACGTAGAAGCTGCGCAGGACGATGTTGATCTCATGAACGAGTCAATCGACGAGGCGACCGGGCTTTACGGCGAGCTGACGGATTCGGCGGAAGAAACCGCCGACGCGCTTTCGGACACGTCCGCGGCTGCCGCGTCGCAGGCTGCCGCCGTTTCCGATGTGAAGACCGCCGTTGACGAGCTGTGCGCGAGCTATGACGAGGCCAAGCAGGCCGCGCGGGATTCCATCGACCAGCAGATCGGCCTGTTTGAGGATATGTCCACCTCCGTCGAGACGGATCTCGGCAAGGTCATGTCCGTTCTGGACGAGCAGGTCGAGGACGTGGACACCTACACGCAAAATCTGGCACGGGCGGCCGAGCTCGGCCTGAATGAAGGGCTGTTGCAGGTGCTCTCCGACGGCACGCGGCAGTCCGAGGAGTATCTGGCAGAGATTCTGGAGGGCGGCGCGGACGGCGTTTCGCTCGTCAACGAGCGCTTTGCCGAGATGCAGGCCGAGACAACGACCGGCGTTGACGATCTGATCGGCGCGCTGGATTCGCAGGCCGCCTACATGGACGAGTACGCCGCGAACCTCCAGCGCGCGGCAGAGCTTGGCATTGACGAAGGATTGTTGAAATCACTCTCCGACGGCTCCACAGAGTCGGCAGAGTATCTGGCGGCGATCGTTGCAGGCGGCGAGCAGGGCGTTGCAGATCTCAACGCGGCGTTCCGCAAGGTCTCCGAGGGCAAGGACGCCTTTGCGGCGCAGGTGGCCGAGCTGGAGACCGGCGTCTCCGAGGAGATGCGGCAGGCGGTCGAGGACGTGGAGCAGGCCGTGCAGGACATGGATCTCTACCCGGAGGCCTACAAATCCGGCACGCACACCATGCAGGGCCTGATGAACGGCATCAGCTCCAAGACGCAGGAGCTTTACCGGCAGATGACCGTCATCGCGCAGCAGGCAATGGCGCGCTACAACGCCGAGCTGGACATCCAATCCCCGTCCCGGAAGATGATGGAGTCCGGCGCGAACACGCTGCAGGGCGTCATAGACGGCATTGAAAGCCGCCAGTCCGAGCTGGACGACGTCATGAAGGAGGCGTCGCAGATCGTACAGGACGCCTTCGGCGACAACGAGCAGGCCAGGCAGATGGCGTCCGACTTTGCCGACTACTACCGGCAATACATGGCCGACGTCGTCGACGCGGCCTCCGAGGCCGCTGACGCGGTGCAGACGGAGCTGCAAAGCATCCAGAGCCAGTATGAAGAAACCCTGCAGGCGCAGGAGGCGATGGCGCAAAAGCTCGCCTCCTACGGCGAGCTGTGGAGCAGCCGCACCATCAACTGGACGGACGGCACGTCGACCACGACGACCTCGCTTGCCGATCTCGAAGCGCAGACGGCCTATCTGGAGCGCTACGGGCAGGTGCTGGAAAGCCTGCGCGAGCGTGGCATCGACGACGGCCTGATGAGCGAAGTGCTCGGCATGGGCGTCGAGGAAGCCGTCTCCTACGGCGAGCTGCTGCTCGCGCAGAACGACGCGCAGTGGGACGCCTACATGGCGGCCTACGCCGAGAAGCAGGCCGCCGCGCAGCAGATTGCGGAGGAGTTTTACCGCGACCAGCTGACGGCGCTGGAGACGGAATACCAGCAGACGCTGCAAAGCGGCCTTCAGGAGCTGGAGGGCTACGGCATTGACGCCGGCGAGAGCACCATTCGCGGCCTGATCGCCGGTATGCAGGCGCAGGAGGGCGCGCTGTACGCAAAGGCGCAGTCGATTGCCAACACCGTCGCCGCGACGATCCGTTCCGCGCTGGATATCCACAGCCCGTCCGGCGTCGGCAAGGAGATCATGCAGTTTTTTGTAAAGGGCATGGAGGTCGGCGTGGACGACGAAGTCCCGGCGCTGCAGAACAAGGTCGCGTCGAGCATCCCCAGTGCGATCACAGAGCCGCTTACGCAGCCGCTGCCATCGTCCGGCGAGATCGCGGCGGGCGTGGCAAATGCCGTCGGCACGCTGATGGCGGGCGGTACGGGCGCGGACGGCGATCTGTATGTCACCCTCCGCATCGGAGAGAGCGACACGGCGTTCGCACGCGCCATGATTCCGGCATTCCGGCGCGTGGCGGCGGAACAGGATTTGGAGGTGAGCGTGTGACGCAGCTCAACATCAACGGGCAGGATCTGCCCGAGACGCGGCATGACAAGTATCAGGCGTATCTGGAGCCGAAGACCGTACAGGTGGAGATGGCAAATCACCGCACGGTCGAGGAGCTGTCCGGCTATGTCTATCACATTGCCTATGCGTACGACTACATGGGAAACGACGATATGCGCAGTCTGCTTACCGCGTTGCGCAGCGGGGCGATTACGGCGACGTTTTTGCCGGATGATTCGGACACGCCGGTCACGCGCAGCTGTGTGCTCGAAAAGCTGACGCAGCCCAAGTGCGCGTGGAGCAGGGACGGCGTGCTGCTCTGGCACGATTTTGCCTTTACGCTGCGCAGCCGTGATCCGGAGGAGGTATAGCCATGCAGCAGGCGAGCGAGGCCTATGCCGCGGCCATCACGGGCGACCGGCGGTGGATTACGCCGCATGTCACGATCAGCCTGATCGACCCGGATATCGTGTACGGCGACACCGTCGCCAGCAGCACGCTGTCCCTGTGCCGGCCGGAGCAGCTCGATCACCTCGGGACGGAGGAGGGCGCGCACTATATCACCTGCGAGCCGGGGCGCTTTGCGCTGGACGGCACGGCGGCGTTTTTCCCGGAGACCGCGTCCGAGATTCCGGACGAGGTCGGCTGGATCTCAGATGCGATGAGCGGCGCAGACGCAACCTTTGAAGCGCCCTGCTATCTGGAGCGGCACTATGAGAATCTACAGGAGCTGCAGGCGCTGTCGGTCGACTTCCCGGAAAACGATCCGGGCGACTGGCCGCTTCACTTGAAAATCAGCGTCTACAGTGGCGACGCGCTGGCGGAATCGTGGGAGATTTCCGACAACAACCGCGCGCGCATCGCGCTCCGACAGTTCCATGCGTACGACGTGACGTGCATCCGGATCGACTTCTATGAGATGCGCCTGCCCTACCAGCGGGCGCGCGTCTTGAAAATCACGCCCGGCATCTGGCAGCAGTGGAGCGCAAGGGACATCGTATCGGTCGACGTGCTGGACGAGGTCAACTTCGCCTGCACCGCTTTCCCGTCCGCTTCCGCAAAAATTGAGTTTGACAATTCGGATCTGCTTTTCGACCCGATCGATAAGGACAGCCTGTTTGCGTCCATTCAGGAAGGGCAGGGGCTACCGATCTGCTACGCCGTGCGTCTGGCCGACGGAAGCTGGGAGCGCGTGCCCGTCGGCGTTTTCTACCAGAAGGACGCGGGCTGGCGCACCGGGACGGGAATGCTCACGTTCGGCTTTGAGCTGACCGACATTCGCGGAATGCTGCGCAACCGCAGCTTTGTCGCGCCGGAGACGCTTCCAACCACCTTTGAGGGCTGGATCGCCGCCGCAGTATCGGTGCTGGGCGAGCGCTTCGCGGGGCACTACATCGTCCCTGCGGATGTTGCGGACGCGTCGCTGACGGCGGCGCTGGAGGATGTAGAAGACCTGAACTGCGGCGATGTGATCCGCTACGCCTGCATGGCGGTCGGCTGCTTTGCCCGCAGCGACCCGGCGACGGGCGCGCTGCGCTGCGACCTGATCCCGGCCTCCGGCGGCAGCCGCATCGGGCTTGGCGATATGACGAAGGTACCGTCTATCTCTGCGAACAACGATCTGGCGAGCATCGTGTTTACGCTCTCCGGCGGCGACAAGCTGACCGTCGCCGGGACGAATTCCGCCTCGTCCAGCAATCTGAACATCAAAAACCCGTTTCTCGCGACGTCCGCGCAGGCGATCGCCGCCGCGCGCAACATCCTGATCCACTACGGCGGTAACAAGATCACCGTGCAGGGGCGCGGCGATATGCGCACAGAGCCGGGCGACGTGGACGCGATCGAGACGGCGGGCGGGCTGACCATCGCCGCCCGGCGCTACAAGCAGCAGCTATCCATCAAGAACAGCGTCATGAGCGGCGTCCCCTCGTACTTTCTACAGGCGTCCGGCACGACGCTGTATGAGACCTGCGAAATTCTGACGCAGTCCGGCAGCTACCTCGTACCGGAAGACTGCACGGAATTGTATGCAATTCTGGTCGGCGGCGGCGACGGCGGCAGCGACGGGGAGGACGGCACGTTTAACAGCGCCGGAGATCCCGGCGCGGCCGGCGACGGCGCAAAGATTCTTGCCGTGACGATCGGCGTCACGCCGGGCGCGAGCCTTGCCTATACAATCGCCGAGGGCGGAGATCCCGGTCAACCGGGCGGCGATACGACGTTCGGCAGCTACACCAGCGCAGACGGCGCGCAGTACGACGGCTTTACCGATATTGGCAGCGGCCGCGTCTACGGCCTGCCGGGCGCTGTCGGCTCCAAGAACGGCAACGGGCAGGCGGGCGCATCCGCCGCCGCAAATACTGGTAACGGTGGCGACGGCGGCGCGGGCGGCGTCCGCGGTATCACCGGCACGGACGGCACGTTCACCTACATCAAGCGCAGCCCCGGGCAAGGCGGCAAGGGCGGCGCGGGCGGCAGCGGCTGCGTTGTCATCTGGCGGAGCTGAGCGGAGGGATTATTTTGAGCACACAGATTACGCAGTCCAACGCAGGGCTGTACGTACAGACACCACCACAGCTTGTCAACCCCGGCCAGCTCTGGCTATCCGGAACGGCAGAAAGCTCTGTTACCGTACAGGTATATCTGGACGGGCAGGAGCAGGGACAGACAGCGCCCGACGCCGCCTGCCAATGGAAAATCCCACTTTGGATTTACCCCGGCCTTCACACAATCGATCTGACCGCGACGGACGCAGACGGCCTCGTTTTCTGTACAGAGTCCTATCATCTGGGATGTCTGGTCACAGACCGGACGCAAACGGATGTAGCGCGGTTTGCCGCGCTGAAG
>CAZJBT010000101.1:0-7798 GCA_964544345.1 uncultured Oscillospiraceae bacterium | reverse complement strand
GAGTTTGACATCGAATTGCCGGCAGAAAAATCTCAAGAGTATTGGCTCATCGAGCAAACGCCGCCGGACTATACGCCGGCTGGGCCGTGGGTATTGACCATCAGTAGTTATGGTGACAAGCTTTCTGTCAGCATGGAGCCGTATCGCGCAAATGACGACGGCACGCCAATCACCGATAAACCGCTCAACACCGGCACTATAGGCTTTACGATGGATCAAACGGATAACCAGATCACCTTCTCCCATACGCTTTCCAACACGCGCGAAGGCAAGCTGGAGATCCAAAAGGTTGACAGCGTGACAAGAGAGTCTCTTAGCGGTGCGATCTTTAATCTTGCTCCCGCTCCCCTGGACGATGACCCGGCAGTATGGACGCGCTACCAAACCGGCGAGGATGGGCTTGCACGCTTCACGATCGACCTACCCTCGGGTGACGCCGGCGATACGTCCAGAGATTACTGGCTTACCGAGACGCCGCCAGCGAACTACAATCAGGCCGGTCCATGGATTCTGCAGATCGACAGGCTCGTCACCAACAATGTCGTCAGCTATTCCGCCGCGCTGTATCCTGCCGCCTGGAGCGAAGGTGGCAGCCTCTATCCATTGAACACGGGAGCCAAAAGCGTGTCCGTAACACAAGACGGCGACACGTTCAAAGCTTCGCTGACAATCGAAAACACAAATCCGACGCCGAACAAGCTGACGCTACGCAAGTTCGACAGCCTTTCGGACGAGCTTATTACAGGCAAGGTTACTTTCAGCCTGTGCAGAGAGAACGACCTCGGAAACCGTGAGACGCTTTCTGGACATGGTTCGCTCTCCTTCTCGATCCCGACGCCTGCTGAAAACAGCACAGATACCTACTGGCTGTTCGAAGAGCAAGCGCCCCCAGGCTATACCAAGGCGGGTCCGTGGATCATCGACGTCTACTGGAATTCAGACTCCGGCCGGTATATCGCCGATCTGTATCAGGCGACCGAGGACGCCAGCGGTGCGCTGGTGCGTCAGGCAGAAGCGATCTCTTTCTATGCAGTGGGTGACGGTACGTTTGATCTTAATCTGGATATTGAGAATACGCCAGAGCCGCCGTATGAGCTGTGGATCAAAAAGGTCGACAGCGTCACTGGCGCTCCCATGCCTGACGTCCTATTCATGTTGACCCGCTTAGGTCAAGGCCAGTCCATACAGCAGCGCACAGACCAAGACGGCTGGGCCAAGTTCTCAATATCGTACGACCCGGAGAATGACGGTGAGGGTCCGCATTATCTCCTCGAAGAACTGACGCCGCCCGGTTATCATACCGATGGACCTTGGGAATTTTCTTGCGGTCTCTCTATGGACGAAGATGGAAACGAGCGCCTTGAACTCAATCTTGCTGGCGGGGATACGCTTATCAAGGACGAAACATTGTCAGACAGCAGCAAATCGGTTTTTGTATTTGAGATCAAAAATACGCCCAATGACCAGACCATTCGCATCCACAAGACCGACAGCGCAACCGGAGCGTCTATGCCGGGCGTTACGTTCCGTCTTTGCCTGCCGGATGACCCGACAAACTATCTCACAGTAACGACAGATGAGACCGGCGATGCAAGCTTCCCATTGGCAAAGCTGCCAGAGCCGAATGAAACCGTCACCTACTGGCTCTTTGAGGAGCAGCAGCCAGGCTATCTTCCTGCCGGGCCTTGGGTCTTGGAAATCATCCGTGAGGACAACCAATACCATATGATCTGGTATTTGGCGGCAACCGATGAAAATGGCTATCCAACGAATGATCCGATCGAACCTGAAACAACCATCTACCCGACAGACGACCCGCTATACTTTGCCATCAATATTCAGAATAGTCCCATGCCTGAGCTGCCGGAAGCGGGCGGGTTCCCCTCCGTTTTGTATATGCTCGGCGGCGCAGCCGTTTTGGCCGGCGCGCTGGCGTATATGATCCGCAGGCGCAGAAGGGGCCGCGCTTGAGCAGCCGCAAGCGGCGCCGCCGCAGAAGCCGCGTCACATACGTCTGCCGGGGAGCGCTTCTGCTCCCCGGCAAAGCGGCCGCCCCGGCACACATGGACGGCCGCCAGGAGAAGCCCGCATGAAAAAAGGCGTCATATCAACCGTGATCTTAATATTGGCATTTCTGTTCGGCCTGTCTCTGCTGCTGTATCCCACGCTCAGCGACTACTGGAACTCGCTGCACCAATCCAAAGCCATTACCGAATACGCCCAACAGGTAGCTAATTTGGACACCGACGTGTACAGCCAGCTTTGGGAAGACGCCGAGCGCTACAACCGCACGCTCTTGAGTAAGGTCAACCGCTACGAGATGAGCGAGGAAGAACGCTTGGAATACGAAAGTCTTCTGAATGTCTCCGGCAGCGGCGTGATCGGCTACATTGAAATTCCGCTGATCGGCTGCAGCCTGCCCATCTATCACGGCACGGAGGAGTCGGTGCTGCAGATCGCCGTGGGCCATATCGAGGGCACGTCGCTGCCCATCGGCGGCGCAGGCACGCACAGCGTGCTGTCTGGCCACCGGGGACTTCCCAGTGCGAAGCTGTTCACCAACCTTGACCAACTGACTGTCGGCGATATTTTTCTTTTGCAGGTGCTCGACGAGACGCTGACCTACGAGGTGGATCAGATCCTCATTGTCGAGCCGTATGAGATGCAGTCGCTCGAAATTGAAGCGGGCAAGGATTACTGTACCCTCGTCACCTGCACGCCCTACGGCATCAACACGCACCGGCTATTGGTACGCGGGCATCGTATAGAGAATCAGCCGGTCGCAAAAACTGTCCGCGTCACCGCCGAAGCCATGCAGGTCGAGCCTGTGATCGTGGCTCCGCTGCTGGCCGTACCGGTCCTGCTGCTGCTGTTGATCGTGCTGCTGATCTCCACCAGACGCAAAAACCGCAGGCAAGGAACACGCGCCGACGGCAAATCCCAACGCTGACGGCATCTCGGTCACGCGAACGTTACAATCTCAAAGGCCCCCAAGGCGGTCAGCAAACCGCCTTGGGGGCCTTCTATCATGCTGCGTCCGTCTGGATATCAGAGCAGCTCGCAGACGAGGTCCGTATATTCGCTTGCGTTGTCCAGCGGCAGGTTCGCCATCAGAAGCGCCTGCGCGTAGAGGATCTTGACCATCTTCGCGGCCTTGTCCGGCTCCTGCGCCACGGCGATCTGCAGCTTGGCGAAGACGGGATGCTCGCCGTTCAGTTCGAGCACGCGCTCGGCCTTCATGCCCATCTCGGGATTCAGGCGCTTGAAATACTTCTCCATCTCGAACGTCATGCCCTCGGCCGGGACGACGCAGACGGGATGGCTGCCCAAATTCTGACTGAGGCGGACCTCCTTGATACGCTCGCCCAGCGTCTGCTTGATAAAATCAAGCGTCGGCTTGGCCTTTTCCGTCTGCTCCTCGGCGGCCTTCTTCTCATCCTCGCTGGCAAGACCGAGATCGTCCTGCGTGATGCTGCGGAACTCCTTCTCGCCGTATTTGCCGAGCGTCTGCGGCATAAAGCCGTCGACCTCGTCGGTCATGAACAGCACGTCGTAGCCCTTGTCCCTGAGCTGCTCCAGCTGCGGCAGCTGCGTCAGATGCTCCTTGCTTTCGCCGTTTGCGTAGTAGATATACTTCTGCTCCTCCGGCATGGCGGCAAGATACTCCTTGAAGGACACGAGCTTGTTCTCCTTGCTCGACCAGTACAGCAGCAGATCCTGCAGCAGCTCCTTCTTCGCGCCGTAGTCGTTCAGCACGCCGTATTTGAGCTGCGCGCCAAAGGCGGCATAGAACTTCTCATACTTCTCGCGCTCGGACTCCATCAGCTTGGACAGCTCCGCTTTGATCTTCTTTTCCAGATTGCCCGCAATGAACTTCAGCTGCCGGTCATGCTGCAGCATCTCACGGGAGATATTCAGGCTCAGATCCTGCGAATCGACCACGCCGCGCACAAAGCGGAAGCAATCGGGCAGCAAATCCTCGCAGTGCTCCATGATCATCACGCCCGACGAGTACAGCTGCAGGCCCTTTTTGAATTCCTTGGTGTAGAAATCATACGGTGCCTTCGCCGGAATGTACAGAAGCGCCTTATACGTCACCGCGCCCTCCACGCTGGCGTGGATGACGGCCACAGGATCTTCATAGTCGTAGAACTTTTCTTTATAGAAGCTGTTGTACTCCTCCTGCGTGACGTCCTTCTTGTTCTTCTGCCAGATGGGCACCATGGAGTTGAGCGTTTCGACCTCGGTGTAGGTCTCATATTCCGGCTTGTCAGAGTCCTTGCTTTCCTCCTTCACGCGGCTCTTTTCGACCTCCATCTTGATGGGGTAGCGGATATAGTCGGAGTACTTCTTGACCAGTTGCTGCAGCTCCCAGCTCTTGAGGAAGCGCGAGTACTTCTCATCCTCCGTGTCGGCCTTGAGCGTCATGATGACGTCCGTGCCGGCGGCCGCGCGCTCGGCCGGTTCGATGGTATAGCCGTCGGCGCCGGAGGAGGTCCACTTCCACGCCTCGTCCGAGCCGTATTTTTTCGAGATCACCGTGACCTTCTCTGCGACCATGAACGCCGAATAGAAGCCCACGCCAAACTGGCCGATGATGTCGATATCCTCGGCCTTGTCCATGTCGTTTTTGAATTGCAGGCTGCCCGAGCGGCAGATGGTGCCAAGATTGCTTTCCATCTCGCTCTGATCCATGCCGATGCCGTTATCGGACACCGTCAGCGTGCGCGCGGACTCGTCCGCCTTCAGCTCAATGGCAAAGTCGCCGCGATTCAACCCGACCTTTTCGTCAGTCAGCGCCAAATAGGCCAGCTTATCGATCGCGTCAGAGGCGTTGGAAATAATTTCACGCAGGAAGATCTCCTGATGGGTATAGATAGAATTGATCATCAGATCAAGCAGGCGCTTCGATTCCGCCTTGAATTGCTTTTTCGCCATAGTATCACGTCCCGTACAAATTTTAGCACTCTCTTGTCTTAAGTGCTAAATGTATTATAGTCCATTTTCTACCTTTTGCAAGACCTTTTTGCAAAAATTCACGTTCTGTTCATAATACGGCGTTTGACATCTGCGCAACAAATTGAGCCAAATGGCCTATCCCTGCGGCAAAAAGTGTGGTAGAATAAGAAAAACACATGCAAAGGAGCGTCCCCATGATTACGATCAGCAATCTCGCCATGCAGTTCGGCGGCAGCGTGCTGTTTAAAAATGTCGACCTGCAGTTCACCCCCGGCAACTGCTACGGCGTGATCGGCGCAAACGGCGCTGGAAAATCCACATTTTTGAAGATCCTCTCCGGCGCGCTTGAGCCGACCTCCGGCTCCGTCACGCTGAAGCCCGGCGCGCGGATGTCCGTGCTGCAGCAGGATCAATTCCAATATGACGCGTACACGGTGCTCGATACTGTCATTATGGGCAACCACCGCCTGTACGACGTCATGAAGGAAAAGGACGCGCTGTATGAAAAAGAGGACTTTTCGGAAGAGGACGGCATGCGCGCCAGCGAGCTGGAGGTCGAATTTGCCGAGATGGACGGCTGGGAGGCCGAATCCGACGCCAGCAGGCTGCTGCAGGGCCTTGGCATCCCGGTGGAACATCACAGCGACCTCATGGCGAACACCGATCCCAGAGACAAGGTAAAGGTGCTGCTGGCGCAGGCGCTGTTCGGCAAGCCGGACGTGGTCATGCTCGACGAGCCGACCAACAACCTTGATATCGAGGCCATCAACTGGCTGGAGAATTTCATTTTGGAGTACGAGGACACCGGCCTTGTGATCGTGGTCAGCCATGACCGGCACTTTCTCAACACCGTCTGCACGCACATCATCGACATCGACTACGGCAAGATCAAGCAGTACGTCGGCAACTATGACTTCTGGTATGAGTCGTCGCAGCTCGTCCAGCAGCTCATCCGCAACAAGAACAAGCGCAACGAGGAAAAGATCGCCGAGCTGCAGACCTTCATCGCCCGCTTTGCCGCCAACAAGGCCAAAAGCAAGCAGGCCACATCCCGCCGGAGGCTTCTCGACAAGCTTACCGTGGAGGAGATGCCCGCCTCCTCGCGCCGGTATCCCTTCGTCGGCTTCGAGCGCGAGCGCGAGGTCGGCAAGGACATTTTGTTTGTGACGGACGTATCCAAAACCGTCGACGGTGTGAAGCTGCTCGACAAGGTCAGCTTCATCGTCGGCAAAAACGACAAGATCGCCTTCGTGGGCGAAAATGAGCTGGCGCAGACGACCCTTTTTAAGATCCTTATGGGCGAGCTGGAGCCGGACGAGGGCAGCGTCAAATGGGGTCAGACCGTTACGACCAGCTATCTGCCCAAGGACAATTCGGCGTACTTTGACGGCTGCACAGATTCGCTCGTCGACTGGATCCGTCAATTCTCCGCTAAGAAGGACGACGTGTATCTGCGCGGCTTCCTCGGCCGGATGCTCTTCTCGGGCGACGAGGTGTTCAAGCCCGTCAACGTGCTCTCCGGCGGCGAGAAAGTCCGCTGCATGCTCTCGCGGATGATGCTTTCGGGCGCCAATGTGGTGCTGCTTGACCAGCCGACCAACCATCTGGATATGGAGGCTATCCAGGCCGTCAACAAAGGCCTCGTGGCTTTCCCGGGCAATGTTCTGCTTGCCTCGCACGACCACGAGCTGCTGCAGACGACATGTAACCGCGTCATTGAGTTCACGCCCGACGGCACGATCATCGACCGGCTGGGCAGCTATGATGAATACCTTGCGTGGAAGCTTGCAAAAGCATAAACAAAGCCGGCGGAGCGTCATGCCCCGCCGGTCGTTTCTTCGTGGAGATACATTCTGGACGGTCTTTGCTCGCCATCGCCCATCGCCATACAGTAAAACTTCCAGCCATAGCGCTCATAGAAGCCCGTGTGGTCGGTCAAAAGATACAGCATATTGATCCCCCGCCGCGCCATATCCGCGCAGGCAAACCGCAAAAGCCTCCCCGCAATGCCCTGACGGCGGTATGCCTGCTCCACATAGACTGCGCAGACGTTGGGCCGCAGGTCCTTGCGGTCGTGAAAGTCGTTCTCGATCACACCCAGCCCGCCCACAATGGCGCGTTCTGTCATTGCCAGATACCACTGCGGCACAGCCCCTTCCGCCCGCAGGCAGGCGTCCATACTGTCTAAATACGCTTCGAGCGGAATGCCCCACGCTGCATGAAACCACGCCGCGGCCTGCTCCTTCAGCTCCGGGCGCTCTGCCAGCAGGACAAGCGAAATCGTATCCATATCAAGCCTCCAAAAAAGCGGGCCGCTATAGGCGGCCCGCTTTGATCCTGCACTTATTCAGCCTCGTCCTCTTCAGCCGGTTCCTCTGCCGGGACCAGCAGCGCACGGATGGACAGAGAAATTCTCTTGTGCTCCTGATCGATGTCGATGATCTTGGCATCCACTTCCTGACCCTCGGACAGAACGTCCTCGGGCTTGCCGATGCGGCGGTCCGCGATCTGCGAGATGTGGATCAGGCCGTCGACGCCGGGGATGATCTCAGCGAAGGCGCCGAAGGTCATCAGCTTGACGATCTTGACCTTAGCCACGTCGCCGATCTGGAACTGTCTGTTGAAGATGGTCCAGGGATTGGTCTCCTCGGTCTTGTAGCCCAGCGAGATCTTCTTCTTCTCCGGATCCAGCGCAATGACGAATACGTCGATCTCGTCGCCAACCTTGACGACCTCGGCCGGATTCTTCACGCGGTTCCAGCTCAGCTCGGACACATGTACCATGCCGTCGACGCCGCCGATATCGACAAACGCGCCGTAAGAAGTCAGGGACTTGACC
>CAZJBT010000100.1:0-7918 GCA_964544345.1 uncultured Oscillospiraceae bacterium | reverse complement strand
CGTTCCAGACGTTGGTGTCGATCTCCCAAGACCACATCTTCTTGTTGTAGCCCTGCGAGTTGACGAGGATGTCGACGCCGCCGAGACCCTCTTCGCTGACGGTGTAAGCCAGCATGGCCTTGACAGACTCTTCATTACCGGCGTCGCCGGCGAAGTAAGTGACCTTGACGCCCTCTGCGGCGCCAGCTTTGATCTCTTCGCAGGCAGCCTTCAGAGCATCCTCACGGCGGGAGGAAATCAGAACATCGACGCCGCGCTGCGCGAACGCCTTCGCGATCTCCTTGCCGAAACCGCCGGCGCCGCCGACGACAACGGCCTTCTTGCCCTGGATGTCAAAAATATCGGCATAGTTGCCAGAGAAAACCTTGGGCATTTCAATAAACTCCTTTACTAAATAGTTCTTTGTATTCAGAGCCGGGAATCCGGCTGATGAACCGGAATCAGCCCTGGGGCGGGAGAAGGGCGACGAGCATCTGGCAGACAGTGTCCCCGGTGTTGGTGACGGACTTGTTGGTGCCGCCGCAGCAGTGGAAGCTGTCGCCAGCCTTGAGGACGGTCTCCTCCGTGTCGGTCTTGAGGGTCATTTCGCCCTCAAGGATGTAGTAGATGGACTCGAGCGGGTTGGCGCCGAAATCGCAGCCGCCGCCGGGAACAAAATAGGTGATGCCCATGATCATCTTGCCGCCGTCGACGTCAGCCGCGTCGTGCAGACGGGTGGGAACACACTCATTGTGGCCGGGAGCAGTATACGAATAAACGGTGCTGCCCTCAACGCCCTTTTTTCTCTGAATTTTGTACTGAGCCATAGTTAGGAACCCCTTTCAAAGTATTTTTACATGGCGCAAGAGTCTAATCTATGCTCCTATTAGTTTAGCACGCCACACCGGAATATGCAAGTCCTCGTGCAGGATATTCTGCACAAAATTGGTGCTTCCCGGCCGGAAAAGAAATCCTGTCCGGCGATTCTAAAGCCGGTTTTTCCGGCATATGGTATAGGGGAGTGAATTGCCATGAGACGCTACGAAAGAGGCCGCGCGCACCTGGCGCTATGCGCGGCCATGCTGGCCATCGCCGTGCTGCTGCGGCTTGCGACGGCGGCCAAAACGCAGGAGCTGATCCGGGACGCAGCCGCAAGCCCCTCCGTGATCTCGGCGCTGCTGCGTCTGGAGCTGGGCGGCACAGCAGAAGCAGCGGAGCCGGACGAGCCTGCGATCGCGGCGGATGATACCGCGGAGGCGGATGAGCCGGACTCGCACACCGAAGATGCGGACGAGCCTGCGCCGGCGCAGGAAACGGCGGTGCAGACCCTTGTGTTCACACAGGCGGATGCCCAGGGCGTCGTCATCGCCGGTACAAGCGGCTATGCGCCGGACGCGGCGGAGCTGCTGCTCTCCCACCCGCTCCAGCTCGATTTCTCGCGCGGCGAACCGCAGGTGCTGATCATCCACACGCACGCGAGCGAGGCCTACACGCCTGAGCCGGGCTGGGAATACGAGCCGTCCGACACGCTGCGGACTGAGGACATAGAACACAACGTCGTGCGCGTCGGACAGGAGATGGCGGATGCACTGGAGGCATTGGGCATCGGCGTCCTCCACGACACCGAGATCCGCGACTACCCGACCTATAACGGCTCGTACACGCGCACGCTCACGGTCATTGAGGAATATCTTGCCGAGTACCCGTCGATCCAGATCGTGGTCGACGTCCACCGCGACGCGGCGGAAAATGCGGACGGCTCGCCCGTGGCCGTCTCGTGCACGGCGGATGGAGAAGCGGCGGCGCAGCTCATG
The DNA here is from genome assembly GCA_964544345.1 of uncultured Oscillospiraceae bacterium. GTDB lineage: Bacteria > Bacillota > Clostridia > Oscillospirales > Oscillospiraceae > CAKTOF01. The sequence goes on along the minus strand of CAZJBT010000100.1, from coordinate 6,125 downwards.
CTCGTCATGGGCACCGATGTTGGCGGCCTGGCACATCCGAACTGGCAGGAGAATCTGGCGCTCGCCGTGCGCGTGCAGGCGCTCTTGAACCGGGACTACCCCGAACTTTGCCGTCCGATCGACCTGCGCGCGGAACGCTTCAACCAGCACGCAACGTACGGCTCGCTGCTCGTCGAGGTCGGCGCGTCCGGCAACACGCTCGCCGAGGCGCTCGTCTCCGCCCGCCTGTTTGCCGGCGCGCTCGCGGAGATCATCCTCGACGCACAGCGCGGCTGACGGCCGCGTAAAGCAGAGCAGCAGATCTGTTTCTCAGGTGCAAAAAATCCCGGGGTCGCTGCAATGTAGCGACCCCGGGGTTTTATGTCCTTCAGCCCACAGAGATGATGGCCTGAACGTCAGATGCGATCTTTGTCTTGTTTTTGCCGTCGAACTGATAAAGCGTGCCGCCGTCGTCCTCATCGAAGTCGGCCAGGTACAGCAGGTCGCCGTCAAATTCAGTCCAGTTATACATGTACACGTCGGACGCGACCTTGGTGGTGTCCTTGCCGTCGAAGAGGTACATCGTGCCATGATCGTCGTCCGGGTCGGCGAAGAACGCGATGGAGTCCTCGCCGTAGGCGCTGACCGCGTAGCAGTAGACCTCGTCGGCCAGCTTGACTTCCTTGCCGTCCCAAGCATAGAGCGTGCCGGTGTAGTCGCTGTCGTCGAAGTCGACCATGTAGCAGAGCGTGCCGTTGATGATCCGCAGGAAGCCGTTGTACACATCCTCGGTCAGCTTGGTGCGATCCGAAGCGCCGTCCTTGCCGATGGTGTAGCTGACCAGCTCGTACTCGTCGTCCTCGCCCTCGATGAGGTAAAGCGTCTTGCCGTCCTCGGCCATGGCGCCGGTCGCGACCCGCTCGTCGAGCTCGTCGCCCTCAGCGCCCTTGACGGAGAGATACCAGGTCTCCTCGTAATCCTCGTCATACTCGCAGTAGACGACGACACCGTTCTTGGAGCTTACATAGGCGATGTAACCGTAGTCCTCGGCGATCTTGATCTTTTCGCCGGCATCCATATCATAGGCATAGAGCGTTAAGACCCAATCCTCGTCGGACTCAACGTAGAACGCATAGCCTTCATTGCTTGCGCCGAGGATGGTATAGGCTTTGGAAAAGAGCTTCGTCTTTTCGTTGCCGCTTCCGCCGCGGTAGAGCGCCTCAGTCGCTTCGTCATCGTCATACTTCGAGTAGAGCATGTTCTGGAAGCCGTTGTCGATGTCCCAGCTATAGATACGGTAGACGTCGGAATCGATCTTTGTGGTCTCGTCTTCCTTAACGGAGTAGACGTAGAGAACACTTTCGTCGTCGTCCTTGATATAGGCGATGGACTTGCCATCTGCGGTGATCTTAAACAAGCTGCCGGAGAGATCCTTGGTGACGAGCTGCGCATCGTCCTTGAAGTTGTAGTAGTACAGCTTGGAGTCCTTGGTGTAGAGCATGACGCTCGCGTCGTCGGCCAGCTTAAAACTGTTGACGCCGGAGGCGACCTTGACGACCGCGTCGCCGGCCTTCTCGCTGTCGAGATCCTTCGTGGCGATCCAGAACAGCGTGTAGGCATTGTCGCTGTCGTCATAGTCGGCGAGGAAGACGAACTTCTTGCCGTCCTCCGTGAACGCGGCATAGCTTGCCAGAGACTGTGCGGCTGCGGCGTCGCTGTAGTAGCTATAACGCATATCGGAGCTGATGTACTCGTCGTCGATCACGACGGTCTCATTCTTCTTGATGTTGGTGTTATGAACCAGCTCGCCGTCGGTGACATAGAGCAGCGGCGTGTCGCTGCCGCCAGCGATCAGGGCGATCAGGAGAATGACCACTACAACAACGGCCACGGCGGCCACAATACCGATCAGGGTTTTTCTATTGAGCGGCTGCTTGGGCGCGGCAGGCGTCTGTACCGCGGCGCCGCCGGCAGCGGGATCCGCCGTATTGGCGGGCGTAGCAGGAGCAGCAACCGGCGCGCCGCACCCGTCGCAGAAGACAGAACCGTCCGGGATCTGCTTCCCACATTTCTCACAGAACATAGTTTTTCCCTCCAAAAAAATGATGCATAAAATAAAACCGTGATAAGTTTACCATATTTTTTTTTCGATTGCTACTGCCAACTCGAGAAATTTCCAAAAAAACTAGGAAAAAATGCTGGAAAATCGAACCGCTCCAGTCAAGCAAGGCTTGCATCCACCGCCATTTGTGAGTATACTGTGAATAGATCGGGAATATGCGGCCGCGGCGCGCGCACGCGGGCAAATCAGAGGAGTTGTGTTTTACTATGGCAATTCTAGATAAATTTTCCGGACTTGGCGAGTCGATCAGCAGCAAGAGCAAAAGTGTGGTACAAAAGGCGAAGGACGCGTCCGGCGTCGCGGGGCTGAACGCGCAGATCAGCGGGCTTGACGAGCAGCTCACGGGGCTGTTCGAGCAGCTCGGGCGCGCCTACTATGAGGCAAAGGGCGGCCCCGCCACCGAGGAGATGGCCGCGCTCGTCACCCAGATCGCGGACGCGCAGGCCGAGCAGGAAAAGCTGCGCGAGCAGATCAAGTCGATCCGCGGCGTCGTCTGCTGCCCCACCTGCGGCCGCGAGCTGTCGGTCGGCATCGCCTTCTGCCCCGACTGCGGCACCAAGGCGCCCGAGCCGGTCGTGCGGACGTGTCCGAGCTGTCATTCGATCGTGGCAGATACCGCCGCGTTCTGCCCGCTCTGCGGCACAGAACTGGCAAAATAAAAGGCAACGGCAAAGACCCGGAACCACACGGTTCCGGGTCTTGCAGCTTGTCGAAAAACCTCGTAGCGTTTCGCCGCCGCAGCAGCGAAATCAAATCAGGATCGTTTTCTCCGGCGACCTGTGCGTCGGAGAAAACACTGCTCGGCCTGGAAACGTGCGTCTCGTCCGCGATCAGCGGGCAAGGCGTGCGCTGCGGCAGGCTGCAATCCCCTGTCAAAGACCCGGAACCATGCGGTTCCGGGTCTTGTTTCTATTGCTTCAGTATGCTGCGGAGCCGCCGCTCAAGATCGCTTCAGCGAATTCATAGCGTTCTCCAGGTTTTCAAGGAACGTCTCATCCCATTCGTCGAGATTGACATAGCTTGACGGCTTATCGATATATGCGTTGCCGGGATAGGCTGCAAGAACTGCCTCGCCGTCCAGGCCGGTCAGCTCATAGAGGTCGAATCGCAGCTCTGCGCCGGAGGAGGCGGACTGCAGATTGTACGACAGCGAGCCGCTCTCCGTGCTATATCCGTCAGAAATGCTTACCGTGGTCGTGATGGCGCCGCTGGTGCAATCCCAGTCATTCTCGATCATAAACGAGACCGTTTCATACCTATCGTTATACTGGAAGCTGCACCGGTCGGCGTAAGCGCCGCTCGTCTCAGAAGCCGTCTCGTAGTTGAAGTTGATGCTGTAGCCGTAAGAGCCGTTATCTACATCAAGCAGGAAATCGAACCGGCCGAGCTGGCTGTTTTCGTATTCGAACGACATAGTCAGATTCACATTCACTGCTTCACCGTCGATCACCGGATCGCCGGTGATGACGATGGTATCCAGATAGCCGTTGGCAGTATAGAACGTCACATCCACAGAGCCGGACACGTCCGTATCACGGATCTCGGTCGCGGCGAGCGCAAGCTCGCTTTGCCACTGTGCCCGCAGGCCGGATGCGTCCTCGCCCTGCATCTCCACGATTTGGGCGACCAGCTCCATGACCGAGGCATCGTTCGTAAGCTCGTCGAGCACGTCGGCCAGCGCGCCGGCGACAGCGGAAAACGGAACAGAAACGGTGAGATAGCCGCGACCCGCCGCATCGGTGCCCGTCTCGATCGACGGCTCGATCGAAAGCAGCAGCGCGAGGTAGCGGCTGACATCGATGCCGCTCAGATCCAGCGCGCCGTACTGCTCGGTCATCGCGAAGGCGGTGTCAAGCTCCTGCCGGATCGCAGCGATGTCGCCTGCGGCGATCACGCCGTTCTCAACGAAAATGGAAGCCTCGAGATCGTCGAGCAGCGTCTCCCAGGTGATGCCGTACCACTCGCGATCCACAAGGTCGGAGTGGAACGCAGCGAATTGCGAGCCGAGATACACTTCGCCCGCGGCAGTCTCGCCGTCCGCCGTTATGGACGCGGTAAGCGATGCCTCCAGCGCCTCCAGATCCGTACACAGGTCGGCCTGCAAACTGGCGCTGTGCTGCTCGTCATGCATTTCGGCGGAGACGGAGATCTGCCCCTCGACCAGCGCGGAGAAAAACGTGCCGAGCGCAGCGTAGGGCGAGCCTGCCATGGCGTCCTCCACAGCCTGGCTCGTGTTGACGAGCGCCTCTGCAAGCGAGATTCCGGTCTGCTCCTGGACGCTCTGCACCAGCTCGCTGCCGGACAGGCTCTCCTGGATCAGCGCGGCGGCGCCGGAGAGCGAGGGCAGCTCGGACAGCGGCGGCGAAAGCTCGTCGAGACGGCTCTCGAGCTTCTTCGTGTCGTCGGCGGCATCGATGCCGTCGCGCAGGATCTCCTGCGCGCGCTCCGTGTCGCCGTCTGCAACATAGGCGTCGGCCAGCTTCAGATAGATCTCGCCGCGCGCCGGCTCAAGCTCCAGCGCAGATTCATAGTCGGCGATGGCTTCATCGAACGATTCGAGCGCGAGATAGGCGTCGCCGCGGCCGAGGTAGGGGTCGGCCTTCTCCAGCTTCAGGCTGATGGCCTTTGAGTAGGCCTCGCACGCATCGGCGTACTGCTCGGCCTCCAGCGCAGTGTCGCCGCGCTCCATGTACTTATCGTAGCGCGCCTCAGCGCTGAGGAAGCTGGGCCACACCCAGAGCACGGCCACGGCAGCCAGCGCGAGCACGACGACGGCCGCTGCGATCCCGGCGATCAGGCCGGTCTTCTTCTTTTTCTTCGGCGGCTGCGGCGCAGCGGGAGGCGTCTGGGGCTGGCCGGCAGATCCCGGCGCGGCGGCCGGCTGTGGCTGTTGGGACACCTGCTGTACCGCGACCTGGCGGGCGCCGCAGCTCATGCAGAACTCAGAATCATCGGCAAGCTGCGCGCCGCAGTTGTGACAGAATTTTGCCATAAAGCTCACATCCTTTATAAGTATAAGATATCGGTATGTCTGGAGAGGAAAAAACAACTCATTGCATGTTATTATAATACAGTTTGCGTAATCTGTCAATTTTCGCCGTACCAGCCGCCTCCCCTTGACGGCGGCGGAACCGGATGTTAGAATATATTTGCCATGCCGGTATGGCGGAACTGGCAGACGCCCGGGACTTAAAATCCCGTGGGAGTGATCCCGTACCGGTTCGATCCCGGTTACCGGCACCAAAACAGATACCGTAATTGATACAATCGTGTCGGTTACGGTATCTGCTTTTTTATGCCCGAAATCCTTGTAACTACGGCATTTTCTGAACTTTGCGCTCACTTCCGAAGCCGTGACGCCAAGATAATGGACTTCCAAATGGACACGGTTATCGCCAATACACTATATCTTGCGTTTTCCTGTCGTTAAACAACCGCTATTCGTTGAACAGCCGATACCACTAAATGTCGTTAAATGTCGTGTGGTAATATTGGCTATTATAGCTACTTGCAATTCCCCGGCACCAGAGTTAACATCACACAAACTTTTTAAAGACGGTGATGTTGATGGAATCCTATATAATAAAACTGCGGCAATACATAGCCGACAATCCGATCCAATTTGATTATGAATGCGATCACCCTGCTTTGGCCTCACTATACTGGCACTATACGGAAAGCCACAGTTTGAGCAACGATAAAACGAAACAGGCGGATGCTGATCTTAACGCCTGCCTTGAAAGGTTGCCATTGAGGGACAATGACAGAGTATTCAGTCTGCTGGCAACCCTTTGTGCGGAGCATGAAAGAATCGCTTTCCTGGCTGGGCTTCAAGTGGGCGCACAATTGATGTTGGAGATTACTGAGGAACCCGGACACGAATAAAAACAGAAACAGCCTCATACCTGGCAGCAATCGTTCCAGGTGTGAGGCGTTTTCGGCTTCGCATAACTCGATGTGAATATGTGCTTTAGCGCGGTTTATGGGTGCTGCGGTGGATGGTCTCAAGGATGGATTCCTGCTC
>CAZJBT010000099.1:0-8026 GCA_964544345.1 uncultured Oscillospiraceae bacterium | reverse complement strand
GGCACAGTAGGCCACACCCCGACCCCGGAACTGCTCCTCCCCCTGAAAGCCCACCATGCGGGGTCGGGCGCCGGTGGCAAGGAGCACGCCGAAGCAGTTCAGCGCTCCCCGGCTGGTTCGAACGGTTTTCAGATCGCCGGACAAGTCCAGGCCGGTGACCTCCGCCAGGAGGAATTCAGCGCCAAAGTTCTCCGCCTGCTTCCGCATGGTCTCGGTCAGCTCCGTACCGCTGGTTTTTCCCACGCCGGGATAATTCACCACTTCAGAGGTAATGGTGATCTGTCCGCCGAAGTGATCCTTTTCCACGATCACCACCCGGTAGCGAGCCCGAGCCAAATAGAGAGCTGCGGCAAGACCGGCCGGGCCGCCGCCGACGACGACAACGTCGTAGAGAGCTTCCATGGGACTGGCGGCCGGAGATCGATCCAGAGCGGCGGAACGCTCGTTTTTCATAGATCAGACTCCTTTCAACGAGTCGATATCACTTAGAGCTGACCGACCAGATCCAGGCTGGGCTTCAGGGTCTCGGCGCCAGGCTGCCACTTGGCCGGGCACACCTCATCTCCGTGCTCTGCCACGAACTGGCAGGCCTGGACTTTCCGCAGCAGCTCGTCCGCATTGCGGCCGACGTTGCCGGCATTGACCTCGTAGGACACGATCTTGCCCTCCGGGTTCACAATAAAGCTGCCGCGTTCGGCCATGCCGTCAGCCTCAATATAGACGTCAAAATCCTTTGCCAGGCAGTGGGTGGGATCCGCCAGCATGGGATACTGGATCTTTTGGATGTGCTCGGAGGCGTCATGCCAGGCCTTGTGGACAAAGTGGGTATCGCAGGACACCGAGTAAATCTCACAGCCCACGGACTGAAAGCTGTCGTAGAGGTTCGCCAGATCCTCCAGCTCCGTGGGGCACACGAAGGTGAAGTCGGCCGGGTAGAAGAAAAACACGCTCCATTTACCCAGCACATCCGCTTTGGTAACAGTGCGGAAAGCGTTATTCTGATAGCACTGGACAGAGAGCTCGGCAATTTCTTTTTGAATCAGGGACATAGAGATACCTCCATTTAAATTATATTACGGTTAGTTATTCCTAACTTCAATGAAATTGAACAGGCTTTCAGGCAGAACGTCAAGCAGAACCTTTTGGCAGGCGGCAGATCTTGTTGGCAGACGGCCGCGCGCCCTCCGGAGAACAAAAAGCAATCTGGCCGTAGAGCCGCCGCAGCGCAGGCGCCGTGCCGGGCGAGCGGCAGATCTTGTCAAAACCAGCAGAGAAAAAGCCCCGGCAGATACTGCGTCAGCAATATCTGCCGGGGCGAACGCCCAGAAGGTCTCCTGATCCGGGAGCGCCGCCGGGCGCGGAATTTTCATTAGCGTTTGCTTCAGTTGAACACCGCGCACTGCGCCAACGGACGGTTTGCAACCGTCATATTGAAGTCGGCGAGCTTTTCATTGTTGTAGACGACCATGCTCACGCGCTCGCAGACCGGCAGGAAGCGATATTCCCGAGCCGCCCATTCCTGAAGAGCCGCATAGGCTGCCACGCGCTCCTCGCCCTGGGTGGCGAGCGCCAGGTCAAAGTTGCGTGCCCATTCCTCGTCGTCCATGCCGACCGGGACATAAGTCGAATTCGGGCCCCAGGTGATCGGGATCGCCTGCGACGGCTCATAAGCGTACGCGCCGTCGATCGACTGCGTGATGACAAAATCCGACTCCATGGCGCGCAGCATCGGGATCGCCGTGCCAACATCATAGCTCTCCACAGAGATGTTGAAGCCGCCGGTCGCCAAGAAGGCCTGAAGCGACTCGGCCACATCCTTCAGATCCGTCGTCACGATCAGCCGGAGGTCGACGCCATCCGGATAGCCCGCCTCCGCAAGCAGCGCCTTCGCGCCTTCGGGATCGTAGGCGGTCGTCTCCTGCGGCTCATAGTATTTTGTCAGCGACGACGGCAGGATCGAGTCCGCCGGGAGGTAGAGCGAGCCGTACACCGCGGTCGCAATGTTCTCTGCATCGACCGACTTAAAGAATGCTTCGCGTACCCGCTCATCGTTGAACGCCTCTGTCTCCTCGGGCAGTACGATGAGCAGAACATCGTTGTACTGGTTGATATAATAGCCGGTGAAGGCCGGGCAGTCGCCCGCCAGGACACGCTCGGCGTCCGACGTGCTGAGCGTATTGGCCACATCCAGGTTGCCGCTCTCAAAGTCGATATACATGGTCGAGGTCTCGGAATAGTACTTGAAGGTGACCTGGGTGCACTCCGGCAGCTCGCCCCAATACTGGTCGGCCGACTTGCGTGCATAGGTGACATAAGCCGAATCCACATTCTCTACGCAGTAGTACGGGCCGGTGCCGCTCGGGTTGTGCATCCACTTCTCCGCATCGCCCGCCTTGACGTCCTCCGCGCAGTAGATCGGCGTATTGGCCATCCAGGCCAGCGTTGGGCTGTAGCTCGAATAGAACTTGAAATTGATCGTAAAATCGTCCACGATCTCCGTATTGTCAAAGTCATAGTTCGAGTAGTAGGTGCCTGACTTCACATAGGCCACATCCACATAGCTGCACAGGACGTCTGCCGTATTGAGCTGCTGGCCATCGGTGAAATACACGTCCTGCCGCAGCTTGACCTGCAGCGTCAGCTCGTCGAGCCACTCATAGCTCTCTGCAAGCAGCGGCTCGATATCCTGCGTCTCTGGGTCGATCGTAAACAGGCACTCGAACAGAGAATAGGTCTGATAGGTACTCGAGGTAGTCGAAAGCGGATCGTGTGTGGAGTTGACAGAGGTCACGCCGACCGTCAGCGACAGATCCTTTTCCGCATCTGCTCCGCCGCCGTCAGGCGTTGTGTCTGAGCCGCCGCCATCAGAAACGGGCGAATCCGCATCCGCCGGGTTGCCCTCTTCACCGGAATCGGAGCACGCGGCAAGAACAGCGGCAAACATACAAATCGCAAGAAGCAGCGCAAGCAAACGATTCAACTTCTTCATATCCATCCTCCTTGATGTCGTATTTCAGGGCGCAATGTCCCTATTCTTCGTCTTCAAACTCAAAAAACGGGGTCGTATCCTCCCATGCTGCATAGGGCCGCGGCAGCGGCGGATCGTTGATCGCCGGAGTCCACGGCGTGTACCCAAACGCGTCGAAACTCATCCTGTCCCCCGGGCCGTTTTTCAGCGTGCGGAAATGCATCAGGCGCTCCTCCTCCGGCGTGGTCTTTGGAATGCCGAACGACATTTTTTTCTGGAAATTGTCGTCCTCTGAAATACCTGTATTGGCCAGCTTCAGATCCAGATCGAAGCCGCCGGCGCACGGGCGGAAGCGCCAGAGCTTCCATTCTCCGTTCTCCTTGGTGAACTCAGCGCACTGCTTGCCGACGTTTGACGACGGCTGCGGGATCCCGTCCTCATCCACATGACACATAATATTAAATGTAAACCAGAGCGCCTGCGCGCTCAGCCCGTCCTCCGCGATCTCAATAAACGGCGTCGTCAGCAGGTTCATGACGCGGTAGCCCACCTTGTCGTCCTCCGTCAGATCCTTGTGATAGACCCGCTTGACGATCTCGCGCTGCGCATCCCGGAGACGTCGGGTATTATTCACATAGTACGTCTCCACACCGATCGGCGTGGTGTTGCCATTGTAATAGCTGTCCTGTTTTTCCTTTGTCCAGAACCGGTCGATCTCATACTGCTGCTCGTGCGCGTTGTAGCAGAACGAATGCCCGGCCATAACGTTCATGATCTGCCGGTAATCGTCGGCGCGCGCGGCCTTTTTCTCCGCCTGTTCCAGGCGCCGCTCCAGCGTGTCGATCCGCTCGAGCAAGTTTTCCATCGTTTCATTTCCCGACAATGCTGTACATCCTTTCGCGTTGGATCGCCGTCAGTCCGGAAGCACCCGGATATTCGGCGCTGTATCGGCCCAAGTCTCGTACGGCTCAGGCAGATGCGGCTCTCGGGCAGTCACAGTCCACGGCTGGTAGATCGCGGCGCTCTCGAACTCGAGATCCACGATGCCCGCCGCACGCCGCTCCTCCTTCGTGGCATAGGGGCCATACTGCTGGGGCGGATCGTCCGGACGCGCGCTGCCGTCAAGATTCGGCATAATCGCCAGCGGCTTGAGAAAGAAGTCCTCATAGTCGCGGACATGCCAGATTTTCCACTCGCCGTTCTCCTTGACGAAGTCGCCGGAGAAGCGCTGGATCACCTGCTGCGGATCGGCCTTGCCGTCTTCCGTCATCCGGCTCATGGTCGAGTAAGACATCCAGACGCCCTGAGCCGTCTGGCCGTCGCCCGCAATCTCCACATAGGGCGAGCCGAGGATATGCACGACACGGTAGCCCGGCGCGGCGTTGCCCTCATAGGAAAGGCCATAGACCGTTTCGCCGATCTCGCGTCCCTTCGCCTTGGAGGCGTTGGTGCCCTCCACATAGTAGTGGTAAATGCTGTCGTAGCCATAATGTGCAATGTTGCTGTGCGCGTACATGACGTCCGTCTTGTCGATCGCCCAGTATTTCTGCAGCTCCTCTTCTTCCATATGGTAGTAGTAGCCGTAAATATGACGCATCATGCAGTTGACCACCTGCCGGTAATCCTCTGCCATGCGCGCGGTCTTCTTCGTTGCCGCAAGCTCCTGTTCCAGGCTCTCGACCCGGGCGAGCAATTGTTCCAATGAGATCCCCATCGGCATGCTCCTTTCATCGCAAATTGCAAGCTAGCTTTGTCTGCATCATATACGACAGGCTGCGACCCCACAAGAAACAGTATTCTTCATCCACACATTTTTTGCGTTAGCAAGAAAAATATGAGCATCACAGCAAAAAGTGTCTGTCATGCAGCCCGGCCTGATACCGCAGACGAAAAAAAGGCGTCAAACCCACGGTTTGACGCCTTTTCCTTATCTATCGCTTGCATTTATTCGCCGATGAGCAGCTTACGTTTTTTCCAAAGGCCGCTGAAATAGTACACGCCTCCGATGACGAACGGGCTGAACCCGGCGATGGCGTTGCCGAGCCAGAAGCCCATGATCCCCATGCCGCAGACGATGCCGAACAGCAGCGCCAGACCCACGCGGGCGATCATGCCGTCGATCAGGCCCATGACGAGCGAGAGCGAGGCAAAGCCCTGCCCGTTGATGAGCGCGATGAACGGCGCGCGCGCAGCAAAGCCGAAGAAGATCAGCACTGCGATCGGTGCGTAGTCGCGTGCCATTGCGAGTACCTCAGGGTCGGAGTTGAACAGACGGAACACCGCCTCTGGCGCGGCCACAATGATAACGGACAGCATCGCGCTGAACACGCAGCCGACAACGGCGATCACGCCCATCATGCGGCTTACGCGCTCAGGCTTTCCCGCGCCGAAGTTCTGGCCGGCCATCGCGGAACCGGCGGTGTTGAGCGAGGTCGTGACGACGCTGGCGATCTGGCCGAGCTTGCCGCCGACGCCGGTGACCGCCGAAGCAACGACGCCGTAGGCGTTGATAAAGGAGTTGACGAACATCTGCGAGATGCTGATGGCACTGAACTGAAGGCACATTGGGAAGCCTAGCCGGAGCAGCAGCATTCCGACCTCTTTGTCAGGCCGAAAGCTTGCAGGCTTGAAGTCAAACCCGAAGCTCTCGCGCTTCCAGTACAGGTAGATGACCGAGCAGATGAACGACACTGCCTGGCCGATCACAGTGGCAAGCGCGGCGCCCATCGCCTGCATGCCAAGACCCGCCACAAACACAAGGTCAAGCAGCAGATTGATGACAGCCGCCAGCGCGATAAAGACGAATGGCCGCTTGCTGTCGCCCATCCCGCGCAGAACAGCGCTTACGATATTGTAGCCAAAGATAAAAAATGTGCCAATAAAACACACGATGGAGTAGTCATACGCCTGTGAATAGGCCTCCGACGGCGTATTGAGCGCGCTGAGCAGCGGACGCGCAAAGGCGCAGGCGCCCGCCATCACCACAAACGATCCGCCGAGAATGCATGTAAACATTGTGCCGATCGTGCGCCGGATCGCGCTTTGATCGCCTCGGCCGACATACTGTGAGATCAGGATCTGCCCGGCAGACGTAAAGCCCATGCCGATAAACGTAACGAGGTGCAGCGCCTCGCCGCCGATGGAGACTGCCGATAGGCCGGCAGAGCCGACGAATTGGCCAATGACCACCATATCGACCAAATTGTACAGTGTCTGCAGCAGATTCGACAACATAAACGGCATCGCAAAAATCAGCAGGTTTTTCGTTACGCTGCCGGTCGTCAAATCCCGAATCATGGTTTTTTCACCCAAGTGCGATCCCCCTTTTCTCCAAGACGCCCCTATCATAGCACGCAGCCGAACAAATCGCAATGAGGAAAACAGCCGTCCCCCGAACAGCCCTTTGGGATCGGCAGCTTTTTGGGACTTGCCTTCATCTCGCAAGTTTTCAAGGAACTATTCCCTTTTGAGCGCCGGTACAGTATAATAGAGTCAGCGGCAAATCAGAGCTGACAAAGGTGATATGAGAAAATGCACATATTTGAAATGGATTTAGACGATATCAAAGACGGTCTCCCGTTATATATTGAGTATTACAACAATCACGAGGGGAATTGTTGGACGGAAGAAACTGCAAGAAAAAGAATCCATCAGGTACTCTCCATTGAAGATTCCTATTCGATCATGATGAAGACGGATGACGGTGAAGCCGCTGGATTTGTCGTGGGATATTTTAAACAGTATGATGATATAATTGGATATACGCTAGATGAAATCATAATTTCTTCAGCAAATCAGGGAAAAGGGTTGGGAAGCGTTTTATTACAGGAAATAGAAAGAAGAGCAAAAGAGGAAGGCGCATCGTGTATTGAACTGCAAGCCGTCAGTGATGCAATGCATGAAAGATATTATGGCAAGGCTGGTTATAAAAATGCTGTGAACTTTACTATGAAGGTAAAGTGGTTTGCATAGACGGCCTCCGGCTTGCAGGGTCGGCAGTCCTCTGGAAAAGTGTCCCGAACTTGCTGATCCATCTGCGCTCCCGTATCATCTAGGATCCATTTTAACTGAATATCCGCCGCTTTTCGCGGCGCCGCCGGGCGGGACATCTTCGATGGGTTCCTCGCTCTTTTTTTGCCCGGAACCCGGGAGAAGGGAGAGACCAAATTGGGGAAACACCAGGATGCTCGCAGGCCGAGACAAAAATAAACAGCGCAACATACTTTCGTACATTACGCTGCTTATTTCCAAACGAAAAGGGGGTTCTTAAGCGTCCCCGCTGGCGCGAGGCGTTTTTCTTATCACATGACCGCAGACGATCTGCTTCCCATAGGCCGCGCAGTATCCTTATACGAGCGCGGCAGTGTCCTTCGCGATCATAAGCTCCTCGTCGGTCGGGATGACGAGAACATGAACCGTGCTGCCCTCGGCGGAGACGTCGATCTCCTTGCCGCGGCAATTGTTCTTCTCAACGTCGATCTTGACGCCCATGAACTCAAGCCCCTCGACCATGTTCACACGCATATCAGCGGAGTTCTCGCCGATACCGGCGGTGAAGATGATCGCGTCGACGCCGCCCATTGCGGCGGCGTATGCGCCGATATACTTCTTGACGCCGTACTCGAACATCTTGACGGCAAGCGCAGCCTGCTCGTTGCCGGCAGCGGCAGCCTCATCGAGGTCGCGGAAGTCGGACGAGACGCCGGAGACGCCCAGCACGCCGGACTTCTTGTTCAGGATGCTGACCATCTCGGTGATATTCATGTCGTAGCGACCCATCAGGTACTCGAGAATGCCGGCGTCGAGATCGCCGGAGCGGGTGCCCATCGGCAGACCTGCGAGCGGTGTGAAGCCCATGGAGGTGTCGACGGACTTGCCGTGGTCGACGGCGGTGATGGACGAGCCGTTGCCGAGGTGGCAGGAGATGAGCTTCAGCTCCTCGATCGGGCGACCCAGCATGGCGGCGGCGCGCTCGGTGACATAGCGGTGAGAGGTGCCGTGGAAGCCATAGCGGCGAACCTTGTCCTTCTCATAGTACTCCTTCGGCAGCGCGTAGGT
>CAZJBT010000098.1:0-8045 GCA_964544345.1 uncultured Oscillospiraceae bacterium | reverse complement strand
TATCGGCGCGTATACCGTGGAGGTGGGCGGCAGCCCCATCACCTTCCTGGACACCCCGGGCCATGAGGCGTTCACCTCCATGCGCGCCCGCGGCGCGATGTGTACTGACATCGCCATCCTGGTCGTCGCGGCGGACGACGGCATCATGCCGCAGACCATTGAGGCCATCAACCACGCGAAGGCGGCGAACGTGCCGATCATCGTGGCGATCAACAAGATGGATAAGCCGGGCGCAAACCCGGATAAGATCAAGCAGCAGATCATGGAGTATGAGCTGATCCCCGAGGAGTACGGCGGCGACACCATATGCTGCCCAATCTCGGCCAAGACCGGCGATGGCATCGACAATCTGCTCGAAATGGTCATCCTGACTGCCGAGATGCGCGAGCTGAAGGCCAACCCGAACCGCGCCGGACACGGCACGGTCATCGAGGCGCGCCTCGACAAGACGCGCGGCCCGGTCGCAACGCTGCTCGTCCAGAACGGCACGCTCCACCAGGGCGATATCATCATCGCCGGTACGGCCGTGGGTCGTGTCCGTGTGATGACCGACGATAAGGGCAAGACGATCAAGCATGCCGGCCCGTCCATCCCTGTTGAGATCACCGGCCTGTCCGAAGCGCCGAGCGCGGGTGACGAGTTCGACGCCGTTGCCGACGAGCGCATGGCGCGCGAGCTGGTGGAGCAGCGCAAGGAGAAGCAGAAAGCCGCCGCGGCCAACGCCATGACCAAGGTCACGCTCGACAACCTGTTCTCGCAGATGCAGCAGGGTGAAATGAAGCAGCTCAACCTGATCGTCAAGGCCGACGTGCAGGGCTCTGCTGAGGCGGTCAAGGCCAGCCTTGAAAAGCTCTCGAACGAGGAGGTTCGCGTCAAGGTCATCCACGCGGGCGTCGGTGCGATCTCTGAGTCCGACATTTTGCTCGCCTCGACCTCGAACGCCATCGTCGTCGGCTTCAACGTCCGGCCTGACGCGTCTGCGGCTGCGCATGCCCAGCGCGACGGTGTCGACCTGCGTATGTACCGCGTCATCTACGATGCGATCGACGAGATCACCTCTGCCATGAAGGGCATGCTCGCGCCAAAATTCCGCGAGGTCGTTATCGGCCATGCCGAGGTGCGTTTGACCTACAAGGTCTCCTCCGTCGGCACCGTAGCCGGCTGCTATGTCAAAGACGGTAAGATCGACCGCAACGCGCAGGTGCGCGTGCTGCGCGACAACATCGTCATCCACGAGGGCGTCGTCGGCTCGCTGCAGCGCTTCAAGGACTCCGTCAAGGAGGTCGCCGCCAACTACGAATGCGGCATGAGCATCGAAAAGTTCAACGACATCAAAGAGGGCGACATCTTTGAGTGCTTCGTCATGGAGCAGATCAAGGATTGAACGGCTCTTGCGCTGTGCTCTCGCGCCCATGCCGGGCGCACCCCACCAAAGGAGAAAATACTATGGCATCAAACCGACGCGGCCGGATCAATGACGAGCTCCAGCGCGAGCTGTCCGATCTGATCCGCAATTTGAAGGATCCGCGCGTGCAGGGACTGATTTCTGTCACCCGTGTCGAGGCAACGTCCGATCTGCGCTATGCGACGGTCTATATCAGCGTGCTGGAAAAAGACAAGAGTGCCGGCGTACTCAAGGGGCTCAAGTCTGCGGCGGGATATCTCCGCCGTGAGCTTGGCGCTTCCATGCAGCTCCGCTATACGCCCGAGCTGATTTTTGAGGAGGACACGTCCATCGAAAAGGGCGCGCGCATCTTCGAGATCCTGAGCAAGCTCGAGCGGGAGGGCGAAGATCATGATGCTTGACGTCCGCGGCGCCGCAGATTTTCTGCGCGCGCATGACAACTATCTGATCCTGACCCACCGCCGGCCTGACGGCGATACCGTCGGCTGCGCGGCTGCGCTCTGCCGCGCCCTGCGGGACGCCGGCAAGCGCGCGGTTATTTTGAAAAACCCGCAGTTCACGCCGCGCTACGCCGAATATCTCGAGGGTCTGGTGACGGACGAGGAGCCGGAGGGCGCCTGCGTCGTCTCGGTCGACACCGCGACGACGGATCTGCTGCTGCTTGGCGGCGAGCGCTTCGCAGACCGCATCGAGCTGGCGATCGACCACCACGGCACCAATAATGGCTATGCCGTCTATACGCTCGTGCGCGGCGATCGCGCGGCCTGCGGCGAAGTGATTTTCGAGGTGCTGCGCGCGCTGGAAGCGCCGGTCTCGCCCAAAACGGCGGAGGCCATCTACGTCGCCATCTCGACCGACACAGGCTGCTTCCGCTACTCCAACACCACGGCCAACACGCTGCGCGTCGCGGCGGAGGTCAAGGAACTGGGCGCGGATACCTACCATGTCAACAAAGTCATTTTTTCGACCAAATCCTTTGCCCGGCTGCGGCTGGAGGCGTATCTGATCGACACGCTCGAGCTGCTCGCCGGCGGCCGCGTCGGCGTGTGCCGCCTGCCGGAGTCGGTGCTGAGGGAGCTTGGCGCGACCGAGGACGATGCGGACGATATCTCGGGCTTCGCGCGCGGCGTCGAGGGCGTCGAGATCGCGGTCATGCTGCGCGAGACGGAGGACGGCAAGGGCAGGATCTCCGTTCGGACGGACGGGAACCCCAGCGCCGCAGTCATCTGTGCCCATCTCGGCGGAGGCGGCCACCCCGGCGCCGCAGGCGCGACGGTGGAGGGCGGCATCGACGCCGCGCATGCGCGGATCCTGGACGCCATCCGCGCCGAGACCGGCCTCGCCGTCTGATCCCGGGAAGGAGGGCCACGTTATGCCAAACGGAATCGTCATCGTGGACAAGCCTGCAGGGTGGACGAGCCATGACGTTGTTGCCAAGCTGCGCGGCGTATTCCGGGAAAAGAGAATCGGTCACGGCGGCACGCTCGATCCAATGGCGACGGGCGTGCTGCCTGTGTTTGTCGGTCGCGCCACCCGCGCAGTCGAATTTTTCGAGTCGAGCGAGAAGGAATACCTCGCCGGCCTGCGCCTGGGTCTGACCACTGACACCGAGGATACGACCGGGCGGGTTTTGACCGAATCGCCCGTGACGGTGTCGCGCGAGCAGGTCGAGCAGGCGCTCGCAGCGCAGGTCGGCGAGCAGCTCCAGACGCCGCCGATGTATTCCGCTGTCAAAGTGGGCGGCAAAAAGCTCTATGAGTTGGCGCGCGAGGGGAAGACCGCCGAGCGTAAGCCGCGCGCCGTCACGATCTATGAGGTCGAATTGAAAGAGGGCGCGGGCGCGGACTATGTATTCCGCGTTCGATGCTCGAAGGGAACCTATGTGCGAACGCTCTGCGCCGACCTTGGCCGTGCGCTCGGCTGCGGCGGGTGCATGTCGAGCCTGCGGCGCATAGCCGCGGGCGCCTACCGCGAGCGAGACGCCGCAGCGCTGCTCGAGATCGTCCGATCGGACGACCCGGCGCAGTTTTTGCGTCCGATCGACTCCATGTTTCCGAGCGCGCCGCCCGTCTACCTCGGCGCGCCGGAGGAGAGAAAAGTGCGCAACGGCGCGGCCGTGCCGCTCGCCGGCCTGCCGGAGGGGCAGTATCGGCTCTATGCGCCGTCCGGCGAATTCCTGGCGCTCGCCTGCTGCGACGGGAGTGCGCTCCACACGATCAAAAGCTTTTTCGAGGTGAAGTAATGTGGCGCGAGTCATCGCCCTTGGTTTTTTTGACGGCGTCCATCTAGGTCATGCCGCCCTGCTGTGCCGTGCGCGAGAGCGGGCGGCTGCGCTGGGTGTTTCCGCGGCCGCGCTGACCTTTGACCAACACCCGGACACGCTCGTGACGGGGCAGGCCGTTCCGCTCATCAATTCGCGCGCCGACCGCGAATGGCTCCTCCGCGACCGGTTTGCACTCGACGAGGTGCTGCTGCTGCATTTCGACCGTGAGACGATGCGCATGCCGTGGCAGTCGTTTGTGCGGGATCATCTGGTCGGGGAGCTGTCCGCCTGCCATGTCGTCTGCGGTCATGATTTCCGCTTCGGCGACCGCGGTGCGGGCGATCCGGAGCGCCTGCGGGCGCTGTGCGCGGAGCTGGGCGTCGGCTGCGACGTCATCGAGCGCATTGAACTTGGCGGCCGGACTGTCTCGTCTACCTACATCCGCGGCCTGATCGCGGCGGGTGAAATGGAGGAGGCCAACCGCTTCCTCGGCCATCCGCACGTCCTGTCCGGCACGGTCGTGCCGGGCAAGCAGCTCGGCCGCACGATCGGCATTCCGACGGCGAACATCTATGCGCCGGACGGTGTGCTGCTGCCGAAGTTCGGCGTCTACGCGACGAAGGTGTTCCTGCCGGACGGCAGCGAGTACCCGGCGGTCACCAATGTCGGCGTGCGCCCGACGGTGCATGACACGACGGGCATTACGGTCGAGCCGTGGCTGCTCGGCTTTGACGGCGACCTGTACGGCCAGACCATCCGCGTCGAATTCTACCGGTATCTGCGCGGCGAGACGAAGTTTGACGGCCTGGATGCGCTCCGCGCGGAGATCCTGCGCAATGCCGCCCAGACGATGGCCAGTTTTGAGGAGGTTCCGGCATGGCAAAGCAAGAATGGGTTTTAAGAGCAAACTTCAACGCGCTGCTGTATGCGATCGACGACGGCATTGTCCGCGGCAGCATGACGGCGAAGCTCGAGGACAGCTCCAGCTTTTCCGAGGGCGGCGCACAGTGCGCCGTGCGCGTCTATGAGCGCTACAGTTGGTTTGGCGGAAACCGCCTGAGTCTGACGGTCACACTGTTTCAAGCGGCCGGCGGCAGTCAGGCCATGTTTTTCAAGGTCAACACGGTCGGTGAAGCCGCGTTTTTGAGCAAGCTGCGCAGCGTGGTCGAGCGCTTCCGCGCAGAAAACTGACGTCCCGTGCCCGCCTTTCTCCAGAGGCGGGCGTTTTGTTTTGCGCGGCGAAGACGCCAGCCGTAAGGAAATACGCCGGCGCCGCGCGCGGATCGACGGGACTGGATCGTTCGCAGGCCGCATGGCGCGACGGCGGGATGCTGAACCGGCGCGCGGGACTAAGGATCCCGCGCGCCGGTGTTTTTTGTTTCGTTGGCTGTCTTGGTGCGCACGGCTTGGATGTCTTCGGCAGTCCGTGCTGCGCAGTAGAGGATCAGGCAGGCCACAAACGCCGCCAGCAGGCAGCCGAGCGGCAAGCAGAGGAACGCTGCTGCGCCGGATCCGCCGCGCAGGCACGTTTCCAGCCCCAGTCCCAATACCGGCACGAGCGTGCCCACGGCAAGCAGCCGAAGCGCGATGCGCGCGGCCAGCCAGAGGATGGTTTTTCGGGGATGCAGCACGCTCACCTCTTTCTAATAGTAATACCATTAGAAATTATAAATTTGTCGACCTGTGTTTGTCAATATCACTTTTAGTTAAACTAATAGTAAAAGGCGGTGCTGACAATGGAGAAGAAGGAACTCAACATCCAGATCGGGCGACAGGTGCGTGTGGCGCGCGAGCAGGCGCGGCTGACGCAGGAGCAGCTTGCGGAGCGCGTGGACGTTTCCCCGCAGTATGTCTCCGATCTGGAGCGCGGCGTGGTAGGGCTCTCCATTCAGACGCTGAAGAAGCTGTGCGCCGCACTTGGCGCGCGCAGCGACCAGATCCTGTTTGCGCAGGCTCCGGAAAATGACCTGACGGTGCTGTCAGAACGCTGCCGTATGCTCTCGCGCGAGCAGTTTGCGCTCCTGACGGAGCTGATCGACTGCTATCTCAGAGCCATTGAGCTTGAGCGCGCGCAATAAAAGGACGCCCCCTGGAGCCTTTGCGTTCCAAGGGGCGTCTTGTGTGATCTCAGCAGTGTCCGGTCATGATGTCGAGGATCTCGCGATCCGTTTCGCGCATGCCGAGCCGCGCCATGCGGCCGACGGTGCGGATGGTGTTGTCCACGCCCTTCATGACGATGCCGTCGCCGGCGACAAATTCGTGGCCGCCGTTCAAGAACATCTCATAGCCGAGCAGGCCGCTCTCGACCGCCATGGCGATCTTCGCGGCGCAGGAGGGCTTTGCCCCGTCGCACACCATACCGGAGATGATGGCCAGCGTGTTGACGATGGTGTGGGCGATGACCTCATACCGGCCGCCGTTCAGGTACGCGACGCCGGCCGCTGCGCCGCAGCCCGCGCTGACCGCGCCGCAGAAGGCGGAAAGCCGCCCGATGCTGTTTTTTTGATGGATGGTGACCAGATTGGATACCACGAGCGCACGGTAGAGCAGGTCTCGGCTCGCGTGCAGCTCCTCGGCGTAGGCGATGACGGGCAGGCTGGCCGTCATGCCTTGGTTGCCGCTGCCGGAGACGATGACGACCGGCAGCTCACAGCCGCTCATGCGCGCATCGGAGCCGGCGGCGGCCGCGGCCGCGGCGCGCGTTCGGATATCATTGCCGCGCGTGGCGAGCAGCGTCCGGCCGACCTGTGCACCCCACTCGTGGGTCAGCCCCTCCTCCGAGATCGCGCGGTTGTAGGCGATCTGGCGGGAGATCACATCCTCGATCTCCGCGATCTCAACGGAGTTTGCAAAGGCGATGATGCGTTCGACCGAAAGCAGGCTGCGGTCGACGGCCTCCTCCGGCGCAAGCGTCTCGGCGGCGTCGAGCGCCCAGATGCATTGGCCGTTTTTTTCGATCCGGATGATGTTTGTGTGGAAATCTGCGATCGTGACACGCGAGGAGTCGTCCCCGGCGGCCAAGAACACGGAGAGGTAAAACACCTTGCCATTGTGGACAGGAACGATCTGGATAGAGTGGGAAGCACAGTATGCCTGGATCTGTGCGCGCTCGTCCTCCGTGACGGCAGAGAGCACCTCGAGCTGCTTGTCGGCGTCGCCGGCGACGATGCCTGCAGAGGCGGCGGCCTCGATGCCGCGCATCCCGCCCGTGTTCGGCACCACGACGCTTTTTACGTTTTTGATGATATTTCCGCTGGCTTCCACAACGCAAGAGTCCGGACATGCGCCCAGCACGCTGCGCGCCTTTGCCGCCGCATAGGCGATGGCGATCGGTTCCGTACAGCCCATCGCGGGGATCAGCTCCGCCTCCAGAATTTTAATGTATTCCGCATAGACAGGGTCGCTGCGTTCCATGCCGGCCATGCGGATCCCTCCTTCTCAAAATCTCAGTATGTACAACTACAGGGCGCGTTTTCAACGCGCCCTGTAGTCGGTCTGTTTGTTATGCGATGCTGTTGACAGTGAAGCCGGCGCCTTCGACGGTGCTCTTGAGCGCCTCGTCGGACAGCTCGGACGCGAGCGTGACAACAACGATGCCGGTCTCGTGGCTGGCCTCGGCCTTCTCGACCTCGGGGAGCGCCTCGAGCGTTCTCTGGAGACGGCCGGAGCAGCCGCCGCAGTGCATACCGGTAACATTCATGGTTTTCGTCATAGTTTCAAGATCCTCCTTAAAAATATTGCTTTCATTTATGTGCACGCGAGTAAGCTTACTCGATGCCTTCAAATATATAGCCGACGCGCTCGATGGCTTCCTTCAGAACCTCGACCGGCGTTTCAGACTTGAGCGTCACCACGCAGGTTCCCTCTGTGGCGCTGGCGGAGGCCTCCTCTACCGAGTCGATGGCTTCCAGCGCGGTTTTGACGGTGTTCTCACAGTGGCTGCACATCATGCCGGTGATGGTGATGGTCTTTTCGATGGTCGTATCGGCCTGCTTTTTCTTGTGAACTTTGATTTTTCTGTCGCGGCTGGCGTTGTAGACCTTGAACAGGTTCAGGCGCAGCGCATTGGAGACGACGCAGAAGCTGGACAGGCTCATCGCGGCCGCGCCGAACATCGGATTCAGCGTCAGACCCAGCGGGATGAATACGCCGGCGGCCAGCGGGATGCCGATGGTGTTATAGAAGAATGCCCAGAACAGATTCTCGTGGATGTTGCGCAGCGTGGCACGGCTCAGGCGGATGGCCGCCGGAACATCGGACAGGCGGCTTTTCATCAGAACCACGTCGGCCGCGTCGATGGCGACGTCGGGGCCGGCGCCGATGGCGATGCCGATGTCGGCGCGGGTCAGAGCCGGGGCGTCGTTGATGCCGTCGCCG
>CAZJBT010000097.1:0-8230 GCA_964544345.1 uncultured Oscillospiraceae bacterium | reverse complement strand
GCACTCGAGGATCGGAAGGCCGATGTTAATGGCGTTGCGGTAGAAGATCCGCGCAAAGCTCGACGCGATGACAGCCGAGACGCCGCTGGCCTGGATGGCCATTGGCGCATGCTCGCGGGACGAGCCGCAGCCGAAGTTCCACTCTGCGACCATGATGTCGCCGGGCTGCACAGTTTTTACAAAATTCGCGTCGATGTCCTCCATGCAGTGCGAAGCCAGCGACGCACGATCCGGCGCGTTGAGGTAGCGAGCCGGGATAATGACGTCAGTATCGACGTTGGAGCCGTATTTATAGACAGTTCCGGTGAATTTCATCGTTTCCTCTCCCCTTTCTCACAGATCGTCCGGCGCACAGATGTGACCGGCAACTGCGGAGGCCGCCGCCACCGCGGGCGATGCGAGGACGACCTCGCTCTTGACATGACCCATGCGGCCGACAAAGTTACGGTTAGTAGTTGAGACAGCGCGCTCGCCCTCAGCCAGGACGCCCATGTGACCGCCGAGGCACGGGCCGCAGGTCGGCGTGGAGACCACGGCACCAGCAGAGATGAACGTCTCAAGCAGACCCTCTTTCATCGCCTGCAGATACACATCCTGCGTTGCCGGGATGATGATGCAGCGCACGTCGTTCGCGACATGGCGGCCGCGCAGGATCTCTGCGGCAGAACGCAGGTCGGAGATGCGGCCGTTGGTGCAGGAGCCGATGACGCATTGCTGGATCGGTAGGCCGCGCACCTCGGCAACAGTTTTTGTGTTGCTCGGCAGGTGCGGCAGGCTGACCGTCGGCTCGAGCGCGGACAGGTCGATCGTAATGGTCTGCTCGTATTCCGCATCCGGATCCGCCTCGTAGACCGTATAGAGCCGATCCACGCGCCCCTGCATATATTCGACCGTTTT
Organism: uncultured Oscillospiraceae bacterium; assembly: GCA_964544345.1. Lineage (GTDB taxonomy): Bacteria > Bacillota > Clostridia > Oscillospirales > Oscillospiraceae > CAKTOF01. The sequence continues at coordinate 7,333 of CAZJBT010000097.1, read as the reverse complement.
CTCATCCACCGGGAAAATGCCATTTTTTGCGCCCGCCTCGATCGCCATATTGGCGATGGTGAAGCGGTCGTCCATCGAAAGCGATCGAATGCCCGGGCCGGTGAATTCCATCGACTTATAAAGTGCGCCGTCCACACCGATCATACCGATGATGTGCAGGATCACATCCTTGCCGGAAACGTAAGGCCGCAGCGCGCCGGTCAGCTCAAAGCGGATGGCTGCAGGAACCCTGAACCAGTTGACGCCGGACACCATGCCCGCACACATATCCGTCGAGCCGACGCCGGTCGAAAACGCGCCGAGCGCGCCGTATGTACAGGTGTGTGAATCTGCGCCGATGCACGTCTCGCCCGCGGCGATCAAGCCCTTCTCCGGCACCAGCGCGTGCTCGATGCCCATCGTACCGACGTCAAAGAAATTCGTAATGGCGTGAGCGTGTGCGAACTCGCGCGCCTGTGCCGACAGCTTCGCAGCATTGATGTCCTTGCACGGAGTGAAATGATCCAGTACGATCGCGATTTTATCTTTGTCAAAGACCTTGGTAAAGCCTGCGTCCTCAAATACGTCGATCGCGACCGGAGTGGTCACGTCGTTGCCGAGCACCAGGTCGAGCTTTGCTTCGATCAGGTCGCCGGCATGCACCTCCGGCAAACCAGCGTGCGCAGCCAGGATCTTTTGGGTCATGGTCATACCCATTGTTCTCGCCCCCATCAGAGTATTATTTTGTATTATGCCATATTCCTCCGAAAAAATAAAGTGGCGCGCAGAAAAAATCCTGCGCGCCACTTTATTTTGTGATACGTCCCGGCGCAATCCCGATCATATTGCGTCTGTGCTGAGAACGCGCATGGTGCGCATAGCGTTCAAGATCGCCAGCACCGCGACGCCAACATCCGCAAAAACAGCCATCCACATATTGGCGTAGCCCATCGCGCCGAGCACCATAATGGCCAGCTTGATTATCAGCGCGAACACAATGTTCTGCCGAGCAATGCGCACGGTTTTGCGTCCGATATCGACAGAGATCGCGATTTTTTCCGGATTGTCTGTGAGCACGACCACGTCGGCCGCTTCGATGGCCGCGTCTGAGCCGACGCCGCCCATCGCGACTCCGACATCGGAGAGCGTCAGCGCCGGCGCGTCGTTCACGCCGTCGCCGACGTACACCACACTGCCGTCATGCGGCGCGGCAAGAAGCTGGTCGAGCTGTTCGATCTTATCCTGTGGAAGCAGCGAGGCGTAGTATCCGTCCAGTCCGGTCTTGCGTGCCACATCGGCCGCAGGCGCTTCGCTGTCGCCGGTCAGCATGATCGTTTTCTTTATCCCACGGCGGCGGAGCGCGGCCACAGCACGCGCAGCCTCATCCTTTACAGTATCACAGACGAGGACGGAACCACAGAATCGTCCGTTGCTCGCCACATAGATCACCGTGCCAGCTCCCTCCAGCGGTATGTAGGCGATGCCCTCCTGCTCCATCAGCTTCGCGTTGCCGGCCAGGACACGGCTGCCGTCGACCAGTGCGCAGATACCGCGGCCAGGAAGCTCCTCGGTATCGGACACTTCTCCTTGCGCCTCGCCGGCGCGGGCGATGACGGCTCGCGCCACCGGATGCGCCGAATATGTTTCCGCCAGCGCGCAAAGGCGCAGAAGCTCCTCCTCTGAGCGATCCGCAGGACAGATCCGCTCGACATGGAACTGCCCGGTCGTCAGCGTGCCGGTTTTGTCAAAGACGACCGTTCCGGCCTGTGCAAGCCGCTCGAGCGCAATGCTCCCTTTTACGATAACGCCTGCGCGAGACGCCGCGCCCATGCCGCCAAAAAAGCTCAGCGGTACGGAGATCACCAGCGCGCACGGGCAGGAGACGACAAGAAACAGAAGTGCGCGGCTCACCCATGTAGCGAACGCTTGATGCAGCAGCAGCGGCGGCAGCAGGGCAAGCAGCACGGCCGCTGCAACGACGGCAGGCGTATAGACGCGCGCAAAGCGCGTGATGAATTGCTCGGTTTTGGCCTTTTTGAGCTGCGCCTCCTCAGTCAGCTCGAGAATGCGGGCGACCGTTGAGTGCGCAAATGCGCTCTCTGCACGGATCCTCAGCACACCGCTCAGGTTGACACAGCCGGAGAGCACCTGCTCGCCCGCTGCGATCTCAGCGGGCATGGACTCGCCTGTGATCTTCGAGGTGTCGATCAGTGCGCTGCCCTCGAGAATCAGCCCGTCGACCGGAATGCGCTCGCCGGGCTTGACGAGAAGGATATCGCCGACCGCGACCTCCTCCGGATCTTTGCGGATCTCCTCCCCGTCCACAAGCACGACAGCATAATCCGGACGCAGATCCATCAGTTCGGAAATGCTGCGGCGAGAGCGCTCGACAGCGCAGCTCTGGAACAGCTCGCCGACCTGATAGAACAGCATGACTGCCACTCCCTCGAGCCAATCCTGCAGAGCAAACGCACCGATGGTCGCGATCGACATCAGAAAGTTCTCGTCAAAAATCTGACCGGAGCCAATGTTGCGAACCGCGGCCCACAGCACATCATAGCCGACCAACAGATAGGCTGCGATCAGAAATGGGATCGGTAGCCAGCCGGGAACGTTTGTTTTGTCCAGGATCAGACCGGTGAGGTAGAGTACGCCGGCAATCAAGATCCGTGCGAGATTGCGCTTCTGCCGGCGTGTCACAGCGGGACGACCTCACAGTCCCGTTCCACCTTCTTGACAGCCTTTTTCACCTGTGCAAGGATCTCCTCAAAGCGCGCGTCGTCCGCATCGAGGATCAGCTTCTGGGCGAAAAAGTTCACGGTCGCTGCGTTGACGCCTTCGATTTTATTGATGTTGGTTTCGATCTTGGCCGCGCAGTTGGCGCAGTCGATGTCTGTCAGCTTGAATGTTTTCTTCATTGTTCTTCCTCCAAATGTTCTTTTGCCATGCCGAGAATGATCTGAACATGATCGTCGGCGAGAGAATAATAGACGGTCTTGCCGTCGCGTCGATTTTTGACCAGCTTCGCCTGCTTGAGCGTGCGAAGCTGGTGCGAGATGGCGGACTGACTCATGGCGACGACCTCTGCAATGTCGCATACACAAAGCTCGGAGCCGATGAGCGCGCAGAGGATTTTGATTCTGGTCGAATCGCCGAATGTCTTGAACAGGTCAGCCATGTCAAACAGCTCATCCTCGTCCGGCAGCGCGGCGGAAGCGCGCGCGACAGCCAAACCGTGGACGCACTGCTCCTGACAGTGCTCGTCTTCGGCAGGTTGAAACATAATATCACCTCAACATATGTTCAAATGTTCATGTGTTCATTATACACACTTTTCTGTACGTGTCAAGGGTCTTTACAACTTTCTCAAAAAACAGTAAAATAGTGCGCATAATAAAGAAAGGCGGGATGCGCAATGATCTTATCCGGCCGTGAAATCGAACGGCATATCGGCAAGGAGATCGTCATCGAGCCATATGACCCGAAGAACCTCAATCCGAACAGCTACAATCTGACTCTTCACAACAAATTGCTGGCTTATGACCATGATATACTGGATATGAAGCAGCCGAATCCCGCCCATGAGATCATCATTCCGGAAGAAGGACTGCTGCTTGAGCCGGGCAAGCTCTACCTTGGCCGCACGCGTGAGTACACCAAAACAGACTGCTTTGTTCCAATGCTCGAGGGTCGCTCCTCCACCGGTCGGCTTGGACTCTTCATCCATGTGACGGCCGGCTTCGGCGACGTTGGCTTTGCCGGCTATTGGACACTGGAGATCTTCTGCATTCAGCCCATTCGCATCTACCCGCGCGCAGAGATCTGTCAAATTTATTATCACAGTATTTTGGGCGACTACGATTTATATTCCAGCAGAAAATATCAGAACAACACCGACATTCAGCCGAGCATGATGTACCTGGATTTTCAGCATGACCAAGAGTAACGGATTGTAACAGTTTTGTTCCCCTCTCTTTGTTGTTTTTTTACAAGGCATGTGGTATACTGCTTAAAAATACCACGGTGAACCAAGGAGAGGAGCTGATCCAAATGTGCCGGCGTGCCGTCGCTGCGATTGTCTGCATTGCGCTTTGCGCGATCGCCCTTTTTTCCGGCTGCTCCGGCAGTTCCGTGATCAGCGAAGTCGATTCGGCGCAGGCCTTCTCCCTTTCTTCCGAGCGCCTGTCCGACACACGGGAGGCGACGTTTTCTGTTGGCGACAGCGCCAGCGCCGCCTTGAGCGCGTCGGTCGCGCAGAAGCACGGCTCCCTTTCCATTCTGATTTCGGACACAACGGGCGACGTGATCTACTCCGGCAGCGACATAGCCTCCGCCACATCTTTCACACTGCTGCTCGAAGGGCCGGCGGATTATACGATTTCCCTTTCGTTTAATGGCTTTACCGGCAGCGTAGACTTCACATGGGAGACCGTCGGCGCGAGCGTCAGCGAGCTGCAAGGCGACTCTGCTGCTGATCAGCGCAGCGCCGCAGATTCGGGCACGTCTGCCGCGGCGCCCGTGATCTCCAATGAGGTGGTCATTACCAACACTCCCGCAGAGAGCGATCTGTCCAGTGATCCGGCTACCATTGTTCCGGACTGGAATGGAAAATTTGAGAATTCTGATATCGGTATTGTGATCGAACTGTATTGGGCGGATAACAACACAGTGGAGTTTCAGCTCAGCGGAAACGGATCCATCGTCACGGCCACTGCAAAAATCGATGGTACCGATCCGACGCGTGCGGAATATACCTACGGCGACGAGATGACGTTGACGCTTGAGTTGACCGGTTCTTCGCTTATTCTCACGCAGACCGGCACCTGCTCCCTGGTACCGGACTCCATCGCGGGCGAGTATCCTCCCGTTCGAGATGAATAGAATCGACCGGCCGCGGTGCTTCCGCCGCGGCTGCACTACATGATACGGGAAAGAAGGAAATTATTATGCGGCATTGGGTTGCACAGTTTCGATATGACGACGATCCGAACGAGGACGCCATCCGTGTTGGCTACGAGGGTCAGGAAGCCGGCTTTGCCGTTCTGACAGACGACGGAACAGACGACGACCTTGGCGTCTATATGAGTGTCGAGGATGCGCTTGATCGGATCGAAATGCTGTTTGGCTATTTCAAGACTTTTGAGTGGTTGAAAAAGTGAGAAAGGAGGCGCCAAATGGCTGACGCCGGCGTCAAAATCGCGGCAAAAAACCGCAGCGCATATCACGAATACTACGTTGAAGAGACCTATGAGGCCGGCATTGAGCTGTATGGCACTGAGGTCAAATCCATCCGTCTCGGCACACTGAACCTCAAAGACGCCTGGTGCGGCGTCAAAGATGGCGAGCTTTTTATTCGGCAGATGCATATCAGTCCGTATGAAAAGGGCAATATCTTTAATAGGGATCCCATGCGTCCGCGCCGGCTGCTGATGCATCGCAAAGAAATCAATCAGCTCTACAGCAAGGTCAAGCAGGACGGATACTCTCTGATCCCTCTGTCCGTCTATTTTCGCGGCCCGCGCGTCAAAGTCGAGGTCGGGCTGTGCAAGGGCAAGAAGTTATATGACAAGCGCGAGAGCGCCGCGAAGAAGGATGCGCAGCGGCAGATAGATCGCGCAATGAAAGAAAGGAATCGTTAAATTATGGAATCCAATCTTACTAACCCGATCGCAACGATCGAAATGGAAAATGGCGGCGTGATCCGCTGTGAGCTTTTTCCGGACAAGGCGCCGGAGTCTGTGCGCAATTTCATTGCGCTCGCCAATTCTGGCTTCTATAATGGAAAGATATTCCACCGCGTCATCTCTGGCTTTATGATCCAGGGCGGCTGCCCGTACGGCAATGGTATGGGTGGGCCTGGCTACTGCATCAAGGGCGAGTTCAAGCTGAACGGCATCAGCAACAACCTGTCGCACAAACGCGGCGTGCTGTCCATGGCGCGTTCGCAGGCTGCAAACTCCGCCGGCAGCCAGTTCTTTATCATGCACGCCGACGGCGAGTTCCTGGACGGCCAGTACGCCGCTTTCGGCCGGGTGATCGAGGGCATGGAGGTAGTCGACGAGATTGCCGCCGTGCAGACCGATGCCGCAGACAAACCTACCGTAGAGCAGAAGATGAAATCTGTCACGGTCGACACGCACGGTGTGGAGTATCCCGCGCCGACCAAGCTGCCCGACCCCTACGGACGCGGATGAGCCGAGTCGCCGTTATTACCGGTGCCTCGCGCGGTTTTGGACAGGCGCTCGCAGCCGAATTGGCGCGTCAGATGCCTGACATCGACCGCTTCTTCCTGATCGCGCGCGACACGGAAAAGCTGAAGCAGACCGCTTCCCTGCTCCCTGCCGGCAAAGCGGAGTGCTGCTCGATCGACCTATCCACAGACGAGGGGCTGGACAAGTATCGCGCGCTGTTTGCACCGGATGACTCCGTTGTCTTTTTGGCCAACAACGCGGGCTGCGGCTATCTTGGCGATCTGGACGGCTCTGATTGTCGGGAACAAGTGCGGATGGTCGACGTCAATATGCGCGCGCTGACCGCCGTCGCAGTGCTGACGCTGCCGCACATGGCGGCAGGCGCACATATTTTGAACACAGCGTCCATCGCCGCATTCTGCCCAAATCCGCGTATGACAGTCTATTCTTCATCGAAGGCCTATGTCTACGCATTCAGTCGAAGTCTTGGCTTTGAGCTGAAGAAGCGCGGCATCTCGGTCACCGTGGTTTGCCCTGGGCCGATGGATACTGATTTTCTGGACTCTGGCGGCATACGTGGAAACTCCAAGACGTTCCAGACTCTGCCCTACTGTGATCCGCAGCAGTCAGCGCGCAGAGCCGTCTCGGCTGCTCTTCGGGGCAAACAGGCCTATACGCCCCGCGCGTTTTACAAGTTCTACCGCGTGGTCGCAAAAATCGTTCCGATGCGCGCGATGATGTATCTGGCAAAAACATAATTGACAAGATCCGGCATTGACAACGCCGGAAGCGCTGTTATAATAATACCCGCCGCGTACGCGGCGGGTCTCATGGGGGCGTACCGGTTTCGACGGGGGCAGTGAGGCAATGGCAGCGGGCAGAGGCGCCTGTCCTCTTTATAAACGGGCAACTTTCAATTTAACTGACAACGATAATCTCGTTCTGGCTGCTGCTTAATAGCAGCCCATCCGCCCCGGAAGGACCACGAGCCGGGCTCGGGTGTGATTGAAGTGGTGACCGTGCGTACGCTAAGCTTTGCGCGTACCATGCATCATGAAGCTACCAAACTGCGCAGAATGACGGCTTTCGGCGCGGCAAGGGAATGTAAATAACCGTCTGCGCCCGGAGATACTGTTGTCAAATTGTTTTCGGACGGGGGTTCG
>CAZJBT010000096.1:0-8477 GCA_964544345.1 uncultured Oscillospiraceae bacterium | reverse complement strand
AGTCGCGGGGCGTGCACTGGCGAACCACAATAAGCTGCTTTGGCGCGTAGACGGTGCGATCGGCGTCAAGACCGGTTATACGAAATCAGCCGGGCGGATCCTGGTCGGTGCGGCCGAGCGCGACGGACGGCGCCTGGTCTCTGTGACCATCAACGCGCCGAACGACTGGGAAGATCACAGCGCTCTGCTGGATTTTGGCTTTGCAGATTTTTCCACACGAATGATCGTCTCAGAGGGCGATGCGGTCGGCGTGGTTCCGGTTCTCTCCGGCGATCGGGTGGAGGTGAGCGCCGCGGCCGCGGAACCGTTTTCGTATTCGCTACGCGAGGACGAGGAGCCGGAGCTGATCGTACACCTGCCGCAGATGCTTTTTGCGCCTGTGACGCGCGGCGAGCCGGCCGGCACGGCGGATATTGTGCTGGGCGGTCACGTGATCGGCAGCGTGCCGCTTGTCTGGTCGGAGTCCGTGTTTGAAGAGCCGACGGAAAACCGTGCCTTTTGGCGCAGAATTCTTGGGAAATAGGGGATTGCCATGACGGAACGTATCCAGAAGATCCTGTCTGCCCGCGGCGTCTGTTCACGCCGCGAGGCGGAACGGCTTATTGAGGCCGGCCGCGTCTGTGTGAACGGCTGCACGGCTCGCCTGGGCGCGCAAGCCGATCCGGCGCTCGACCGGATCGAGATTGACGGTACGCTTCTGCCCGCCGCGCCCGTGCGGCGGTACATAATGCTGAACAAGCCGCGCGGCTTTGTGACAACCTGCGACGATGAGCACGACCGCAGAACGGTTGCCGAGCTGATCGCAGACTGCGGCGCGCGCGTTTATCCGGTCGGACGACTGGACATGGAATCAGAGGGTCTGCTGCTCTTGACCAACGATGGAGACTTTGCCAACCGCTTGATGCATCCGTCACACGAGGTGAAAAAGACGTACTTTGTGCGTGTTTCCGGCCTGACCGAGGAACGGCTTGAGCTGCTGCGCCGATCTGTGACGCTTGACGGCTACACGATTTGTCCGCCGGAGGTGACACTGCTGGCGCCGCACGGGACGTCGGCGGATCTTGAGGTCGTCATCCATGAGGGTCGCAACCGGCAGATCCGCCGCATGTGTGAGCTTGCACAGCTTCGCGTGCTGCTGCTGCGCCGGACGGCAGAGGGGGGCGTTCGCCTCGGCGATCTGCCGATTGGGAAATGGAGAGATTTAACAGATAAGGAGCTTGCTGACCTGTCAGGGGAATAATTTTTTGAGAAAAATGCCGCAAGTTATGCATGTTGCCCTTGCAAAATCCAGAAAAAAGTGTATGATTGATTCTGTGAATTTTCTAATTCTGTGAAATAGCGCTTTCTGGTAATTGCATGAGGAGGAAAACAACATGCCATCTGATATTTTGGCCACCATTCAGGCGGGAATGGACGGCTTTTCAAAGGGGCAGAAGCTGATTGCCCGGTACATTTTGGAATCCTACGACAAGGCTGCGTTTATGACAGCGAGCAAGCTCGGCAAGACGGTCAACGTCTCGGAGTCCACAGTCGTCCGTTTTGCAGTGGAGATCGGCTATGAGGGCTATCCAAGCATGCAGCGTGCGATGCAGGATATGATCCGCAACAAGTTGACTAGTGTCCAGCGCATCGAGGTCGCGCGCGACCGCATTGGAAATCAGGACATCATGAACATGGTGTTCCAGTCGGATATCGAAAAGATCCGCATGACGCAGGAGGAGGTCGATCGCGACGCGTTCCGCAGCGCGGTCGAGGCGATCCTCTCCGCGAAGCGCATCTATATCCTTGGCGTTCGTTCGTCGGCGGTGATCGCACAGTTCCTCGGGTTCTATTTCAACTATATGTTTGACAATGTCAAGCTCGTCGATACGTCGTCGGCCAGTGAAATGTTCGAGCAGATCGTGCGCGTTGGCCCAGGCGATGTGGTCATCGGCATCAGCTTTCCGCGTTATTCGAGCCGGACGATCAAGGCAATGCGTTTTTGCCACGACACGGGGGCGACAGTCGTCGCTATTACCGACACGATGCAGTCGCCGATCGCGGAGATGGCCGACCATGTTCTCATCGCCAAGAGCGATATGGTTTCGCTGGTCGACACGCTGGTCGCGCCGCTCAGCCTGTGCAATGCGCTGCTGGTTTCCATCGGAAGACGCAAGGAGTCGGAGCTGTCTAAGACCTTTACGCATCTTGAGGAAATCTGGGAAGAGTACGAGGTTTACGAAAAAGTTGAAATATGACGTTGTTGTGGTCGGCGGCGGCGCCGCGGGGATGTTCTCCGCCGGCACGGCCGCCGGCTTCGGTGTGCGTGTGGCGCTGATCGACCATGCAGACCGGCTGGGCAAAAAACTAAATATCACGGGAAAGGGACGCTGCAACGTCACGAATGACTGTGCGCCGGACGAGGTGCTGAAAAATGTCCCGCGCAACGCCCGCTTCCTCTATAGTTCTATTTACGGCTTTCCGCCGGAGCAGACAAAGGCGTTCTTTGAAGACCGCGGCTGCCCGATGAAGGTAGAGCGTGGCCGGCGCGTCTTTCCAGTGTCCGACCGGGCGTCCGATGTCACCGCTGTGCTCGAGCGGTTCGTGCACGAGCGCGGCGTGAAGGTGCTCCGCGGCGATGTGCGGGAACTCTGGGTGGAGGACGGCGTGCTCCGCGGCGTGAGAACTGTGGCCGGCACGGTGGAGGGAGCTCGCGTGATCATCTGTACGGGCGGCTGCTCGTATCCCGCGACCGGATCCGACGGCAGCGGCTACCGCCTGGCGGAGCAAGCCGGACACACGGTAGTGCCGCCGGTCGGGTCGCTCGTCCCGCTTGAGGAAATGGGCGGCTGGTGCGCGAAAATGCAGGGGCTTTCCCTGCGCAATGTGAAAGTCCGCTTGACGGACGTGAAGAAAAAGACGGCGTATGAGGACTTCGGCGAACTGCTGTTTACACATTTCGGCTTGTCCGGCCCCACGATTCTAAGCGCCAGCGCACATATGAAGCAGGACGAGGGCTATACCATCCACATCGATCTCAAGCCTGCGCTGGAAGAAGCGGCGCTCGATCAGCGACTGCTGCGTGAATTCGAGGCGGCACAGAACAAGAATTTTTCAAATGCGCTCGATCACCTCTATCCGAGAGCGATGATTTCTGTTATGATAGAACGGAGCGGGATCGACCCGGAGCAAAAGGTGAACAGCCTGACGCGGCAGCAGCGGCGTAGACTCCTTGAGCTGACGAAGGATTTCACCATCGAGATCGCTGGCCGCCGGCCTGTACGTGAGGCCATCGTCACCTCCGGCGGCGTCAAAACTGGGGAGGTTGACCCGAAAACGATGCAGTCGAAGTGCCTGCCGGGGCTTTATTTTGCCGGTGAGGTGCTTGATGTCGACGCCTATACAGGCGGATATAACCTCCAAATAGCGTGGGCCACGGGCTTTGCCGCCGGAACGGCGGCGAGCCGGGCTGCGGTGGAACAACAGGAGCTGGATGAACCATGAAAGAACATTTTACCATTGCGATCGACGGCCCGTCCGGGGCCGGTAAAAGCACGCTGGCTCGCCGGCTGGCGCAGGAGCTGGGCTGCTCATATGTCGATACGGGAGCGATCTACCGCACCGTGGCGTACCACTTTGCCATGTTGGGCATCGGCCCGAAGGATACTGACGGCATCCGCCGCTTTCTGCCGGACGCGGCAATTTCGATCGAATTCCAGAGCGACGGCGTGCAGCATATGATCCTCAACGGCATGGACGTGACGGATGAGCTGCGTACGCCGGAGATCTCGGCGGCGGCCTCGGTCATTGCCGCACAGCCGCTGGTGCGCGAGTTCCTGCTTGAGATGCAGCGCGACCTTGCCCGGCGCTACAGTGTCGTCATGGACGGACGCGACATCGGCACAGTCGTTCTGCCGGATGCGGATGTCAAAGTGTTCCTGACGGCTTCGGCGCAGGCTCGCGCTGCGCGCCGTTTTACTGAGCTGACGGAAAAAGGGGAGAAAACCACGCTCAAGGCCGTCCTGGCCGATCAGGAAAAGCGCGATGCGCGCGATTCCGGCCGAAAGGTCGCGCCGCTGAAAAAGGCGCGGGACGCGGTGGAGCTGGACACGACGGAGATGAACGTGGATGAGGCGGCTGCCGCTCTGCGCGCGATCGTGGAAGGCAGGTGCGGCTGAGTGCTTTATCCGCTTGCTTACTGGCTTGTCTGCATCGCGCTGCGGATCTACCATCCAGTGCTCCGCGTGCGATGCCGCGAAAATCTGCCGCATGAGGGCAGCTATATCATCTGCTGCAATCATTCCTCGAGCGCGGACCCGCTCTGGCTTCTGATGGTGCTGAAAGCGAACCGGCTCGCTCGTGTCCCTCGAATCATGGCCAAGGCGCAGTTGATGCGGATCCCGCTGCTGGGCAGGCTCTTTCGCTGGGTCGGCGTGTTTGGCGTCGAGCGCGGCGAGGGAGATGTGGCCTCATTGAAAACCGCATTAAAGACATTGAAAGACGGCAAGAGCCTGATGATCTTCCCGCAGGGCACCCGCTGCCGAAACGGCGAACGCCTGCCGGGCAAGACCGGCGCCGCAATGCTTGCGACCAGGACGGACACCATGGTGCTCCCCATGTTCCTGAACGAGAACAAGCACCCATTTGGCTCTGTGACCTGCGTCGTCGGCAAGCCATACCGCATGGAGTTTGAGGGAAAGCGCGCCTCGAGCGCCGAGCTGCGCGCCCTTACGGAGGATCTGATGGAACGCATTTATGCGCTGGGGGAGCAGGTATGAAGATAACCGTTGCCAAAACAGCGGGCTTCTGCTTTGGCGTCGATCGCGCAGTTTCTCTGGTCGAGAAGGCTGCCCTGTCCGGACGGGTCGTCGTCACGCTTGGCCCGATCATCCACAACCGGCATGTTGTGGATCGTTTTGCTGCGATGGGCGTGCATGAGATCGATACGGTGGCCGATGCGCCGGACGGCGCGGTGGTCGTTATTCGCTCCCATGGAGTAGGAAAGGCCATCTACGATGAGCTGGCCGCCCGACAATTGGATTATGTGGACGCGACGTGCCCGTTTGTCGAGCGCATCCATAAAATCGCACATGAGGCGTCTGAGCGGGGAAGGAAAATATTGATCATCGGCGACCCCAAGCACCCGGAGGTGCTCGCCATCGCCGGCTGGTGCGCCGATCCGCTGATCGCAGAAAACGCCGAAGCCGTCGCGCATTGGCTTGATGGAGCGCCGGAGCGCCGCGCCGCGCCGCTGACTGCGGTCTGCCAGACGACCAACACGCAGGCGGTCTGGTCGGCGTGCTCGAATTTATTAAAAAAAGAGTGTACAAACTGCGAAATATTTGATACAATATGTAATGCTACGGATAAGCGTCAGAAAGAGGCTGCGATTCTTGCAGGCGCGTGTGATGCGATGGTCGTCGTGGGAGACGCGGCCAGCTCCAATACGCGTCGCCTGTATGAGCTGTGCAAGCAAACCTGTACGTCGGTCTGCCTGATAGACAATGCGGCAGAGTTGGACTTGCAGTCTTTTTCCGGTGCCGCTGCTGTTGGCGTCACGGCGGGCGCATCTACGCCGTCGTGGATCATAAAGGAGGTCAGTCACAAGATGAGCGACGAAATTAAGGAACAGGTAACCCCCGAGGTCGCCGAAGAACCCGTTGATGCTGCGGTTGAGGCTGTGGAGGAGAATTTTGAGCAGCTCCTTGAGCAGTCTTTCAAAACTTTAAATACAGGAGATAAGGTCACTGGTATCGTTACCGGCATTGGTTCGACCGAGGTTTATGTGGATCTTGGCGCGAAGCAGGCCGGCTACATACCGTATGATCAGATCAGCAGCGATCCGACGGTGAAGCCGGAAGACCTGTTCAAGGTCGGCGATGAGGTCGAAGTGTTCGTCGTTCGCGTCAATGACGTTGAAGGCGTTGTCACCCTGAGCAAGAAGCGCCTCGATGCCAATAAGGGCTGGGATGAGGTCGAAGCGGCCGCAGAGTCCAAAGAGCCTGTTGAGCTCACCATCAACGAAGTCAACGCCGGCGGCCTGGTTGGCAATTACAAGGGCGTCCGTGTATTTATCCCGGCATCCCAGAGCGGTGTGCCGAAGGGCGGCGATTTGGAGAAGCTGCTCAAGCAGACCGTCAAGGTTCGTATTACTGAGGTCAATCGCTCCCGGCGCCGCGTGGTCGGTTCCATCCGTGCCGTCACGAGTGAGGCTCGCAAGGCAGCGGCCGAAAAGATCTGGTCTGAGATCGAGGTCGGCAAGACCTACCATGGCACCGTCAAGAGCCTGACCTCTTACGGCGCGTTTGTGGATATCGGCGGCGTCGACGGTATGGTTCATGTTTCCAAGCTGAGCTGGAACCGCATCAAGACCCCGGCCGACGTTGTCGCGGTAGGCGACGAGATCGACGTCTTTGTTATCGCACTTGATCCCGAGAAGCGCCGCATTTCCCTCGGCTATCGCACGCCTGAGACCAATCCGTGGACTATCTTCACGACCAATTATCACGTCGGTGACGTGGTCAAGTCGAAGATCGTCAAGCTGATGGAGTTCGGCGCGTTTGCTGAGATCATTCCGGGCGTTGACGGTCTGATCCACATCAGCCAGATCGCGGATCGCCGTATTGGCAAGCCGGAGGATGTCCTGTCGGAGGGGCAGGAGGTCGACGTCAAGATCACCGATATCGATGTCGAGCGCAAGCGTATTTCTCTGTCTATCCGCGCGCTTCTCGAGGCAGAGCAGAAGCCTGCAGAGGAGGAGACCTACGTCTCGCGTGAGGAGGAGCCGGAATCCGCCATGGTTTACAGCTCTGAGAATCCGATCGCCGGCCAGAATGAGTTGGGCGAGGACGCCGAGTAAAAGGCATCAAAAAGCGGTATCCGGATCATCCGGATACCGCTTTTTTGCGTTTACTTCAAATAATCGCCGACCGGGCAGCTATTGTACTGCTTGATGACCTTGAGCACGATGGAGCCGTCGGGCTGTGGGGCTTCGTCGACGATCTTGTATTCGGTGCGATTGCGCTCGAGGTTCTGCTTGTACTGCTCGACCTCATCGCGCACCTGTTTGACTGCAAGGGAGCTGGCCAGACCGTCCTTGAGTTGAAAATGAAGCGTCTGGCAGATGCAGGCCGCTTTGACTCGTTTCATGTTGCTTCCTCCTGAACATCAAAATCCGCGGGTATACCGCGGGCTATTTTTATCTTACCGGAGGAAAATGCGGTTTGCAAAGGCGGTTTTAAACGAAAAAGCAATCGGCTGGATTTGTGCAAAATTTCCAATTAAGTGCAAGAGAAGCGCCGGCATTTCACGCCGGCGCTTCGCAGCTTGTCAAAAGACCTCGCAGAGTTTCGCCGCCGCAGCGGCGAAATCAAATCAGGATCGTTTTCTCCGGCGACCTGTGCGTCGGAGAAAACTCCGCTCGGCCTGTAAACGTGCGCCTTGTCCGCGGATGGCGGACAAGGCGTGCGCTGCGACAGGCCGCAATCCCTTGTCAAAGAACGCCGCAGGCGTTCTTTGACAGTCTCAGAAGCGCCGGCATTTCACGCCGGCGCTTCGTGTTATCGGGCCTTTTTCCATTCAAGAAATTCCTCATAGGTGCAGGTTCGGTCGAGGATCGTTCCGCCGGGCTGGAATTCAATGATACGGCTCGCTGTCGACTCGAGCATCTCGTGGTCGTGGCTGGCCAGCAGGATGTTGCCAGGAAAGGCGACCAGTCCATTGTTGACAGCGGTGATCGATTCGAGATCGAGGTGGTTGGTCGGTTGGTCAAGCAGCAGGACATTCGCGCCCGAGAGCATCATGCGCGAAAGCATGCAGCGCACCTTCTCTCCGCCGGAGAGTACCTTGACCTGCTTGAACACATCCTCGCCGGAAAAAAGCATCCGGCCGAGGAACCCGCGCAGATAGACTTCACTCTGATCCTCAGAGTACTGCCGCATCCAGTCGATCAAATTCAGTTCACAGCCGTCAAAATACGGTGTGTTATCCTTTGGTAGGTAGCTCTGCGAGGCCGTTGACCCCCATTTGACGCTGCCCTTGTCCGGTTCAAGCTCGCCCATCAGGATGCGGAACATGGTGGTTTGAGCCAGTTCGTTTTCGCCAACAAATGCGATCTTGTCGCCCCGATTTACAGTGAAAGAAACGTTCCGCAGGAGCTGCACGCCGTCAATGGTCTTGCTGACGCCTTGAACCGAGAGAATATCTTTGCCGACCTCCCGATCCGGCTTGAACTGGACAAACGGATAGCGCCGCGACGAAGCAGGCATCTCCTCGACGGTCAGCTTGTCGAGCAGCTTGCGGCGCGAGGTGGCCTGCTTGGACTTGGATTTGTTCGCAGAAAAGCGGGCGATGAACTCCTGCAGCTCCTTGATCTTCTCTTCGTTGCGTTTGTTCTGATTGCGGATCAGTGATTGCACAAGCTGGCTCGACTCGTACCAGAAATCGTAGTTACCGACGTACATTTTGATCTTGCCGAAGTCAATATCGACAATGTGCGT
>CAZJBT010000095.1:0-8877 GCA_964544345.1 uncultured Oscillospiraceae bacterium | reverse complement strand
GATGGGGCTGATCGTCGAAATGATCCGCGATCAGATGCCAGAGCTGCCCTATTTTAACGACAGCTTCACCGGCGAATACCCAGCCGAATCGCCCGTCACCGTCTCCGAGCTGGAGGAGATCTACCCCGCAGCGTCAGCACGTTCGAAGGAAGACCCTGAATTTTCTGCCCGCGCACATGAGGCCACCCGCCTGCTGCAGGAGGGCAAGCCCGGCTATCTCGCGCTCTGGCGGCACATCATGGCCGTCTCCGTGGCTGATCTGAAGAAGAACTACGCCGGCATCGACGTCGAATTTGACCTGTGGAAGGGCGAGTCGGACGCAGAGCCGTATATCGCGCCGATGATCGAAAAAATGGAAGCGGACGGCTGCGCCATCGAAAGCGAGGGCGCGCTCATCATTCCGGTCGCAAAAGACGACGACAAGGTCGAGATCCCGCCCTGCATCCTGCTCAAGTCCGACGGCGCGACGCTCTATGCCACGACCGACCTTGCCACGCTCGTTCAGCGCGAGCAGGACTACCAGCCCGACAAGATCCTCTATGTTGTCGACAAGCGGCAGGCGCTCCATTTTGAGCAGGTGTTCCGCGCCGCACGCAAGTCGGGCATCGTCCGGCCTGAGACAGAGCTGCAGCATCTCGGCTTCGGCACGATGAACGGCAAGGACGGAAAGCCATTCAAGACCCGCTCCGGTGGCGTCATGCGGCTCGAGTACCTGATGGACGAGATCACCGACGCTGTGCGCACGCGCATCGAGGAGAACCAGATCATCGAGGCGGACGCCGTCGAGCAGACTGCGCATCAGATCGCGGTGGCTGCGCTCAAATACGGCGATCTCAGCAACCTGCCGACGAAGGATTACTGCTTCGACATTGACCGCTTCACTGCGTTCGAGGGCAACACCGGCCCGTACCTGCTCTACACCATCGTGCGCATCAAGTCGATCCTCTCGCGCTGTGACTGCGACGTCTCTGCGCTTCCCATCCGCCCGGCGCACTCGCAGGGCGAGAAGGAGCTGATGCTGCGCATCAGCCGCTTTGCGGACAATCTGGCGCTGACCGCGCGCGACACTGCGCCGAACGCGCTCTGCGCGTATCTCTACGACCTGGCCGGCGCGGTGAACTCGTTCTACCACGACACCAAAATCCTTGCTGAGCCGGATGAGACGATCCGCAGCGGCTACCTCGCGCTCATTGCCCTGACCAAGTCCGTGCTGGAGACCTGCATCGATCTGCTGGGCTTCTCCGCGCCGGATAAGATGTAAGTTCAAAAAAGCGGCTCTCCGCATATCGCGGAGAGCCGCTTTTTATTTTGCCGGGCGCTCAGTCACAGTGACACGGTAGGTGTTGCTGCCGACGGGAGTATGCTCCAGCTCGACGGCGTAGTCGAACTCGAAGCTGCCGCCGCCTTCATGCAGGTCGACGCTCACGCGCTTCGCGCTCACACTGAGCAGCAGCGCGCCGACGCCGACGTCGTAGAGCGATTCCGTCTTTTCACCGGCGCGGAACACCATCTCCGACTCGACCTTGCCAGTTCGCGTCAGGACGATCTCGTCGTCCGTCACGCGGAAGCACGTCTCCACACCCGCCATATCGGTCATCTCGCTCTCGGTATAGCGGATCAGATAGGCGCCGTCCGCAGCGCTGTAAGTACCGTCTGTGATCAGTTCAATGGTCTGCGGCTCCTCCCCCTCGGAAAACTGTGTCCCGCGGACGGTCACTCGCATTTCTCTCTCTGTCATATCGTCACGTTCCTGTTAAAATTGATCGATGTTGATCTGGGTCACATCGTCACGGATCTCGCGCTGTAAAAACAGCGAAGCCGTCTCTGAAAAGCCGGCGGGCGAATCGCTGACATAGTAGCGGCTGACGCCGGCGCGGCTGCGCACAGCCAGCGCGCCGCGCGCGCCAAGGCCTTCCCGCACGGTCTGCGCCGCCGACGCGCCGGAATTGATGAGCGAGACCTCCGGCCCCATAAATGCGCCGATGATGCCGGCCAGCAGCGGATAGTGCGTGCAGCCGAGCACCAGCGTGTCGCAGCCCCAATCGCGCAGCGGCTGGAGATACTCCCGCACAACAGTCTCGATGACCACGTCGCCGGGGGAGATCCGCCCGTTTTCAACCAGCGGCACAAGCAGCGGACAGGCCAGCGCCATAACCTGCGCATCCGGCCTCGCCTCCCGGATGATCTGTTCATACAGCCCCGAGGCAATGGTCGCATTCGTGCCGATCAGACCGATTTTTCCCAAGCGAGTGGTCTGCGCCGCTCTTTTTGCCGACGGCTCGACCACACCAAAGATCGGGAGCCGGAATTCCTGCTGCACGAATCGGCGCGCGACGGCATCAGCCGTATTGCAGGCGACAACGATCGCCTTGATGTCGTGCTGCATCAGGAAATTGATATCCTGCCGCGCATATTTGACGATCGTCTCGCGCGAGCGTCCGCCGTAAGGCACGCGCCCAGTGTCGCCGAAATAAATAATGTCCTCCGCGGGCAGCAGCGCCATGATCTCGCGCACGGCGGTCAGACCGCCGAGACCGGAATCAAACACGCCGATGGGTCGGTTGTCCATACTCAAGCCTCCAGCGCCAGCTCGATCAGCCGGTCAAGCAGCGCGGGGTATTCGATGCCGCTGGCCTGGAACAGCTTCGGGTACATCGAAATCGACGTAAAGCCGGGGATGGTGTTGATTTCGTTGAATACCACTTCCCCGTCGGCTCTGACGAAAAAATCCACGCGGCTCAGACCCTTACAGCCCAGCGCGCAATAGATACGCACCGCCGTCTCGCGGACGCGCTCAGCAGACTCCTCGGAGATGCGCGCCGGGATATAGAGCTTCGCGCAGTCGGAGATATATTTGGCGTCGTAGTCGTAGAACTCCGCGCCGGAGTCGATCTCGCCGCACTCAGATGCGACGGGCGTCTCGTTCCCGAGCACGCCGACCTCGACCTCCTGCCCCTCAATGAATTCCTCGACCAACACATCGCTGTCATAGGCAGCCGCGGCACGCAGCGCCTCGAGCAGTGCCGAGCGTCCGTTCGCCTTTGACACGCCGACCGACGAGCCGGTGCGCGCCGGCTTGACAAATACAGGGTAAACAAACTCTTCCTCGATCGTCTCGGCCACAGCCTCCGGATTTTTCTCCAGCTCCGCCGCCGTGACGCGGTGCCAGGCCGCCTGGCGCACTTGAATGCTGTCGGCGACCAGCTTGGTCATGCACTTGTCCATCGACGCGGCAGACGCGCCGACGCCCGGGCCGACAAAGGGCAGCCCTGCGACCTGCAGGAACCCCTGCATCGAGCCGTCCTCGCCGTTTTCGCCGTGCAGGACTGGGAATACCACGTCGATGCCCTCGCGCACGACACAGTTACCCTCAAAGCTCAGCAGCCCCTGTCCGCGGATGGGCGAGAGCACGGCGTGGCGGTTATTCTCACACGTCTCCCAGCGGCCGTCAGGCAGCATGCCGTAATCGTTCGAGCCGAACAGCTTCCAGTCGCCGTCTTTCGTGATGCCAACTGGGAAAATATTATACTTTTCCTGGTTCAGGTTTTTCAGGATGGATTCTGCCGAACGGAGCGACACCTCATGTTCTGGTGAAACGCCGCCGAACAGAACGCACACATTCAGTTTTTTCAACACATTTGCTCCTTCCTCATAGGGGAAACCGCATTTGGGTATATCATATGCGATTTGCACCTGTAAAACAAGCGTAATTTTGACGAAAGCAACTCAAATTCCTGTGGAAATCTCTACACCTTGGGTATATAATAGATTGTGGAAGGAGGCTAAGCCAAATGCAGATCGAACTCACCAAGAAAGAGTTTCGCCGCCTTTTAGATATGGTCTACATCGGAAACTGGATTTTGAATTCCACTCGCGGAGACGACCGGTTCGAGGACTATGACAACGTGGAGAGCAAGCTGTTTGCCCAGGCCGCCCGCGAGGGCATGCCCGAGCTGGCTGAGCGCTGGAATGGAGAAACCATCCCGTCGCGCGCTTTTGCTGAGGGCGGTATCCACGAGGCTATTATGGACTACGAGGACACCGTATTCTTCGAGATCCTCGCCGAGGAGTTGGCGCGGCGTGATATGGACTATCAGCCGATCTCGCAAGAGAACTACGACGAGCTGCTCGACCGCATGGACGAATATATCTCGGAATTTGAAGCACACGGCACAGACAATCTTCAGGTGGATCGCTGACCCGCCGCCGGTATGCAGGCAAACGCTGCATACCGGCGCTTTTTTTGCTGTAAAACCGTAAAAATATTTTTCCCGATTTGGCCGGAAAATTCTTGTAAAGTGTCAAATGTTATAGTACGATGGATTTTGGAGGCAGGAGAACCCGACTATATTTTATTCGTATTCAGGAGGTAACTGCGACACATGAAACAATTCAAAACCGTTTCCGAAGGCGTCTGGATCGTCACCGAGGACATGCAGCTCGAAGAGCTGAACATTGCCGAGGGCGCTTCCGTCGCCGCGCCCGCCGGCAAGAAGGTCACCATGACCATCGGCGGCGTGCCCACCAAGATCCGCCCCGCTTCGTTCCAGGGCGACATTCGCCTGACTGTGACCGACGACATCCCCGTCCGCTTCTTTGCATATCAGGAGCCGATGGAGTACCGCGCCGCCGCCTACATCAAAGACGGCAAGGTACAACATCACCAGTCCGTCTCCGCAGCCATCAAGGCGGGCGAGATCACGGGCGCTTGGGCGAAAAACGTGAAGATCGTCTGCAGGGACGACGCCTTCAACGGCATTTTCGTCGACGGTGACGGCGAATATGTCATCGACAATGCCGTCATCGATATGGAAGGACTCGGCGGCAATGACTTCAACGGCTATGGCGCGGCCATCATGAGCCATGGCACCGCCAAGGTCACCGTCAACAACTCCAACATCCATGTGCGCGGCGCTTCGCGCAACTCCTTCTTCGTCGGCGAGAACAGCGAGATGACCATCAACGACTCTGTCCTGCTCAACGAGACCGGCATTCTGCCCGCCGGCTACATCGATAACGTCGATATGGGCGGCATGATGCGCGTGCCGTGGATGCTTGGTCTGCGCGGCAACAGCCGTGCGACTAACCTGGCCGATTTCGCCACTGCACACTACAACCGCTGCCACCTGATGGCCGAGGGCTGGGGCGTCCTGTCGACCGATGCGGTCGATCGCTGCCGCCTGTTTGCCACCGACTGCCTGATCGAGATCGTCGGCCCGAGCGGCTATGGCGCGTTCTCCATCGGCGACTGCAACGACGTGTTCGATCACTGCGTGTTCAACGTCCCCGACTACGCGCTCATCCAGGCCAATGAGACCGCAGGCGGCGAATTCATCAACGGCACCGTCGTCAACTCCAAGCGCTTCGGCGTCATGAGCTTCCTGAACCAGGGCGGCAAGCTGATCGTGCGCGATAGTACATTCAACACCGAGAAGGCCGTCTTCCTGGTCAAGGGCTGCACCCCGAACATCGAGGTCTCCAACGCAACGCTCAACAGCAAGAGCAAGGTCATCCTCCAGCTCTTCGACCTCGACGATCCGTCCGGCGCCAACCGCTGGTACTTCGACCCGAAGGAGGAGGACGTCTACATTGAAGGCCGCGACCTGACCGTCAGCGTCCCCGGCCATGACGTTATTGCGCACTTCTCCGACATGGATATCTCAGGCGACTTCTACAACGCCACGACCAACATCCCGCTCGACACCAGCGAGATGCCCGAATTCATCATGCCTCCAATGCCCGAAGGCGATGATATGCCGCCGCGTCCGGAGCCCGGCCCGCTGCCGAAGAACCTCGACCTCACCTTTACGAACGCGACCGTCACCGGCCGCATCACTGCCGCCAAGGCACGCCACCGCGTCGCGCGCGTCGACAAGACGAACTGTGAGGAGCTTGGCGAGCTGGACTTCACCGCCCGCGCATCCATCAACAACGGCGTCATCGTCACGCTCGAGGCCGGTTCGGTCTGGACTGTCACCGACACGAGCTACCTGACAAAGCTCGTGATTGCCGACGGCGCGCAGGTCAATGCGAAGTCTATGACTGTTGACGGCGTGGAGACCCCCATCGTCCCCGGCACCTACACAGGCAAGATCGTCCTTGCATAAGCTCCATCGCACCCCATTGTGCCGCCGGTACAATGGGGTGCTTGTAACGATACGAGGCGTATTTTCTGACGGCACTGCCCGAAAGGTCTTGCCGCGCGGTTTCCTCGCGGTAAGCTCTTGCATTTCGCATTCGAGCTTTGTATACTAAAGGAAACAATTTCCCAAAAGGAAGGAGCGTTTCCATGTCCAAGAAAACCATCGCCGCCGGCGAGACCTGGGTCGTTGCGGAGAGCTGCGCGCTCAGCGAGCTGACCATCGCACCGGGCGGCGCGCTTGCCGCGCCCGAGGGGAAAACGCTGACCATGACCGTGGACGGCACCGGCCAGATGCCGCTGCCCGGCCGCTACGCAGGCGAGATCCAGCTCACCGTGGCAGACACCATCTCCAAGGTGTTTTTCGCCGATCCCGAGCATCCGCTTGACTTCCGCGCCGGCATCTACATCAACGACGGCGTGTACCGTCCGGCGCAGTCGGTTCCCTCCATTGTACACGGCGGTGAGGTTTCAGACACCCGGATCTCCGGCGTGCAGATGACCGGTTTCGACGAATCGTTCACTGGCATTCTGGTCGACGGCGGGAGCGAGGTCGCCATCGACGATGTGAAGATCGATTTCACCGGCAACGGCGAAAACGACTTTATCGGCAACGGCGCTGGCATCAAAATCGACGGCAATTCCCGCGTGACGATCAACCGTGCCGACGTGCACACCTGCGGCGTCACACGCAACACGCTCTTTATCGGCGGCCACAGCGAGGTCACGATCAACGACTCGCGCTTCGTCTCCGAATCGACCAACGAAATGCCGCAGGGCTATGTCGAAGGCATGGGTCTCGGTACAATGAAGCGCGTCCCATGGGTCATGGGTATGCGCGGCACCTGCCGCACAACGAACCTGGCCGACTTCGGCGTCGTCCACTACAACCGCTGCTACCTGGAATCCGACGGCTGGGGCGTTCTCTCCGTCGACGCGTCTGACGTCGTGCGCATGTATGTGACCGACTGCGAGATCGTCAACCGCGGCTCGAGCGGCTACGGCGCGTTCTCCATCGGTGACAGCATCGACACGTTCGATCACTGCACCTTCCACACCGGCACTTACGCGCTCGTCATGTCGCAGGACAAATCCGGCGGCATATTCACGAACGGCACCGTGGTGAACTCGAAGTACGGCGTCATCATCTTCCGCAACAATGGCGGCACCTGCCGCGTGGAAAAAGGCTGCGTGTTCAACACAAGCAAGGCCTGCTTCGTCATCAAGGGCGCTGTCAGCAACATCGAGGTCGACGGCGCGGTACTGAACCCCGGCAACCATATTCTGCTCCAGCTCATCGACAACGACGAGCAGTCGAACTGCCTGGCCTGGTACAAAGAACCGGTCGGCGAGATCGACCAGCCAGTTGAGGGCCGCGATCTGACCGCCTTCTATGAGAAAGAAGACCTTCGCGCCGTCTTTTCCAATATGGCGATGACCGGCGATATCTACAACTCGACCACCGCGCTCTATGCCAACTGCCGCGCGCCGAAGTCCGACATGGAAGCGATCTTCGACAATATTCCGCCAGAGAACTGGCCGCGCGGCCTTGGCCGCGACCTGCAGGGGCCGAAGAACCTGCACCTCACGCTCTCCGGCGTGCGCCACACGGGTCTCATCACCTGCTCGACCGCGCGCCACCGCGTTCGCTACATCGACATGAACAACTGCGAGGAGCTGAGCGAGGTCATCCACACGCCTGCCGAGCCGGTCAACAATGGCCTGGTGCTGACGCTGGAAAACGGCTGTGACTGGACATTGACCGGCTCCTGCTATCTGACAAAGCTGGTGCTCGGCGCAGACTGCACCGTTCGTGCAAAAGACGGCAAGACGCTCCGCATGACGGTCGACGGCGTCGAAACGCCGCTCACCCCCGGCACCTACACGGGCAAAATCGCGCTCATCATGGAGTAAAGCGCAAAGCCCGCGTCAACTGATATCGCCCCCTGATGCAATCTGCTTTCCTGCATCGGGGGGCGATCGCTTTGCATCCGTGATCACCTTGCCGTTGTTCGGATCCGGTATCATACCGCTGCGTCCTTGCGCGCGGATCGATCGAACTCATTTATTCTCGTATCTCTCCCATCGACCGGCCGCTTCCGCTAGGAGATCTTCTCGGGAGTATTTGACAGGCAGATATTTATATGATATCATTTTAATATCATCTTTATGGAGGGTCTGTGATGGAAGAAAAGGTTTTATCTCAAAAAAAGCATGGGATGCTTGTTCTGCTGCTGACCATTCTGCTCTACCTGGTTGCAATCGCCGGCGTTATTCTCTGCGCCATCTACGGCAGGATCGTGCCGCTGGTGATCTGCATCATCTACCTGGTGCTCGGCTGGATCCCTCTGCTCGGCCTGCGGGTGCTCAAGCCGCAGGAGGCGCTGGTGCTCACGCTGTTCGGCGACTATATCGGTACGCTGAAGGGCGAGGGCTTCTACTGCGTCAATCCCTTCTGCAGCGCGATCAACCCCGCCGCAAAGACCAAGCTCAACCAGAGCGGCGATGTGGACAATGGCCATGCACCCAAGCTGCTCACCCTGTCCAGTGGCGGTTCCGCCAATGCTTCCGTTGAGCTGGTCAGCAAAAAGATCTCCCTCAAGATCATGACGCTGAGCAACAACCGGCAGAAGATCAACGACTGCTTGGGCAACCCAGTCGAAATCGGTATTGCTGTCATGTGGCGTGTCGTAGACACCGCAAAGGCTGTCTTCAACGTCGACAACTACAAGGAGTAT
>CAZJBT010000094.1:3753-9108 GCA_964544345.1 uncultured Oscillospiraceae bacterium | reverse complement strand
CCCGCGGCCTCTTGGTCCCGAACCAAGCGCGATACCAAACTTCGCCACACCCCGAAACAGCTTTTTTATTATATTGACGATCCGCTGGATTGTCAAGCATAAATCTTAAAATCTGTCCATAAATTTGCTGTGGGCAGGTGAAGAACATGGCAAATAGAAGGAACTATCACCCGGTTCGGCGCACGCGGGAGCGCGCGCCTTCAAGCGGGACAGCACGCAGGCTGGCGATCTGCCTGATCCTCTGCGCTGCGGCACTTGGCTGCCGGCTGCTTTATCCGCAGGGCATCGCAGCGATGTCCCGCGTCGTGTTCGGGGAATCGGACGGAACTGTCCGCCAGGCGTTCGCCGCCTTCACAGAAACGCTGCGTGAAGAAGGCGCGGTCGAGGCGTTTTCCAGCCTGTACGGCGAGATTGCAGGTCGTGCGGCGGATTGAGCTGCGGCCGGCGGCGGTCGCGGCGCTCTGCCTGCTGTTTTACCTGGATCCCTGGCATGCATTTGTTCCGTTCGTACTGGCCTGTGCGCTGCACGAAGCGGGTCATCTGGTCGCGCTCTTCCTCTGCGGCTGCCGCGTGCAGGGTATCCGGGTCAGCGGAACCGGCGCGCTGATCGTGTCGGCGCCGCTGCCGCCGGAGCGCCAGGTGTTCTGTGCGCTCGCTGGGCCTGCTGTGAATCTGCTCTCTTTTTTTGCGTTTACGCGCGCCGCACCCCATTTTGCTGCGGTCAGCGCGCTGCTGGCAGCGTACAATCTGCTGCCGATCGAGCCACTTGACGGCGGAACCGCGCTGCGCTGCGCGCTGGAGCGGCGCTTATCACCAGACCGTGCAGATCGGATCTGCTCGGCTGTGCGTGCGGTCACGCTGAGCCTGTTCGCGCTCGGCGCGCTCTGGTGCTGCTTCGCGCTGCGCGGCGGCGTGTGGGCGCTGGCGCTGCTCTGCATCCTGCTGCTCCGACTGC
This sequence comes from uncultured Oscillospiraceae bacterium, assembly GCA_964544345.1. GTDB lineage: Bacteria > Bacillota > Clostridia > Oscillospirales > Oscillospiraceae > CAKTOF01. The sequence continues at coordinate 8,153 of CAZJBT010000094.1, read as the reverse complement.
CGAAAGAAAATCCGGTTGCAAAACGGCGGACTGTGTCTTAGAATGTACTTATACAAAATGAAAGTATGAGGTACGCTAGACCATGACTGAGCAGCTCGCGCGCCTTCTGCCCAAGGTGCAGAAGCCTGCGCGCTACACGGGCGGCGAATACAATCAGATCGTCAAAGCCAAATCCAAAATCGACGTCCGGATCGCATTCTGCTTCCCTGATACCTATGAAATCGGCATGTCCAATATCGGCATGCGCATCCTCTACGGCCAGATGAACGAGCCGGAAAATGTCTGGTGCGAGCGCGTATTTGCGCCGTGGGGCGATATGGAAGCGCTGATGCGTGAAAACAACATTCCTCTTTGGGCGCTCGAATCGGGCGACCCGGTGGCGGACTTTGATATGATCGCGTTTTCCGTCGGCTATGAGATGAGCTATACCAATCTGCTCAATATGCTCCAGCTTGCCGGCGTGCCGCTGCGCTCGGCCGACCGGACGAGCCTGAAAAATATCGTGTTTGCCGGCGGCACCTGCATGTATAACCCTGAACCGCTGGCCGACTTTCTCGACTTCTGCATCCTCGGCGAGGGCGAGGAGGTCAACAGCGAGGTCGTCGCGCTCTATGCCAGAGCGAAGCGCGAGGGCTGGGACAAGCCGCGCTTCCTCCGCGAAGTGTGCCAAATCGGCGGCGTCTATGTGCCGTCGCTCTATGAATACCGCTGGAACACGGACGGCACGATCGCATCCGTGACCCCGCTTCACGGCGCGCCTGCCGTCGTGACAAAGCGCATCATTTCGGATCTGGACAGTTCCTACTATCCGACCGACCCCATCGTACCGTCGACCGAGATCGTGCACGACCGCGCAAGCCTGGAGATATTCCGCGGCTGCATCCGCGGCTGCCGCTTCTGTCAGGCCGGCTTCGTCTACCGCCCCATCCGCGCCAAGAGTGCCGACACGCTGGTGCGGCAGGGCATAGAGTCGCTCGAGAACACGGGCTATGACGAGATCACGCTTGCAAGTCTCTCCACCTCGGACTACAAGCAGCTCCCGGAGTTTGCCGATCGGATGCTGGACTACTGCAATCCGCGCAGCATCAGTCTGTCGCTGCCGTCGCTGCGCGCGGACAACTTCTCGCGCGAGCTGATGGAGAAGGTACAGTCTGTGCGGAAGTCCGGACTGACCTTCGCGCCCGAGGCCGGTACGCAGCGCCTGCGCGACGCGATCAACAAAAACGTGACGGAGGAGGAGATCCTCACGACCTGCGCGACCGCGTTTTCCGGCGGCTGGAACAATGTCAAGCTCTATTTCATGCTCGGCCTGCCGACAGAGACGGACGACGATGTGCGCGGCATCGCTGAGCTGGCCGGGAAGATCCTGCGGCTGTGGCGCGAAAACAGTCCGAATAAAAAGCACGGTGTCAACATCACGGTCTCCACGGCCTATTTCATCCCAAAGCCGTTCACGCCGTTTCAGTGGGAGGCGCAGATCACACCGGAAGAATACAACCGCCGCGTCGGCATCCTGCGCGAAGCCATCACCTCGCGCAACATCCATTATCACTGGCACGAGACGGAGCTGAGCGTGCTTGAGGCCGTGCTGGCTCGCGGCGACCGGCGGCTGTGCGCGGTGCTGGAAAAAGCGGTGGAGAACGGCGCAAAGCTCGACGCATGGCGGGAATACTTCCAATATGCCGCGTGGACAAGCGCGTTTGCTTCCTGTGGGATCGACCCAACGTTCTACGCGAACCGCCGCCGCGCCGACGACGAGGTCTTCCCTTGGGAGCCGATCTCGGTCGGTGTCCGCCGCGATTTCTTCGCACAGGAACGTGAGCGGGCCTACGCGTCCGTCTGTTCACCGGACTGCCGCCACCATTGCGCCGCCTGCGGCGCGCGGAGCTTGAATGGAGGTGTCTGCGATGCATAGACTGCTCTATGAGCGCACCGGAACTGCAGTCTGGATCTCGCATCTGGATATGGTGCGGATGTTCCAGCGCTGCTTTGCCCGCGCCGGCATCCGCGTGAAACACACCGCGGGCTTCAATCCGCATGCGTATATCTCCATCGCGCTTCCGCTGTCCGTCGGCGTGGAGAGCGAGTGCGAGATCCTCGACTTCACGCTCGAGGACGACTCAGTCACGCTCCCGGAGCTGCCCGCTCGCCTGAACGCGTGCTTTCCCGAGGGGCTTCGGGTGCTGCGCGCCTATGAGTCCGACCGGAAGATCCGCGACCTGACGCACCTGCGTGCAAGGCTGACGCTGACCTATGACAACGGCATGCGCTCGAGCGAGCTGAAAGCGCTGCGCGAGTTTTACGCATCGGGAGAGCTGGTCGTGCTCAAGCGGCGGAAGAAGGGCGACCCGGTGCCGACCGATCTGCGTCCTATGATCGTCTCACTGGATCTAACGCAGCCGGACGAAAAAACGGTCGTGATGGAGACGACCGTCTGCGCACAAAATCCGTCGCTCAATCCAGAGTATCTTCTCACCGCGCTGCGCGAAGCGCATCCGGACTTATCTCCTGACGACGCACACATCCGCCGGCTCGACGTGCTGGACGCGTCGCTGTGCGCATTTCGATGAAAGGAAGCTGTAACCATGAAAGAATTGACCTATTTTTATCTTGCCGGCTGCCCGTTCTGCCATAAAGCGAACCGCATGATCGAGCAGATCACAGCCGAAACACCAGCGCTTGCCTCTGTTCCGATCCGCCGCGTGGAGGAGTCGCAGGAGGCGGAGCTGGCAAACAGCTACGACTACTATTATGTGCCGTGCTTCTTTCTTGGCAGGGAAAAGCTGTTCGAGGGCGACCCGACTGAGGCGGACGTTCGCCGCGCACTGGAGACGGCAGCAAACGCCGAGTGAGGAAAACTGCCTAACACAACGCGAAAAAATCCGCTGTTTTCCTGCGCGGGCGCATATTGACAAACCGATTTGCGCACGATATAATCTATTAATAATATTAAGAAGCAATGATGGAGAGCGATCCGGGAAATCCCGCAAGAGATTCGGCGTCACCGGCTGGAAGCGCCGTTCGGGAGGAATCGGAATTCGTAACACTCCGGAGCTGTCCGGTTGAAACCTTGTGCGGTAAGCCGAACCGTGTCGCGCACGTTACGCGCCAAGAGAGGCGGCCATACGGCCGCAACTCGGGTGGTACCGCGGGTTTTTCGCCCGTCCCGAAGATTTTCGGGACGGGCGATTTTTTGTCCTCCCGGCAAAGGAGACGCGTACACTATGGAATTTGTCAGAGGAAGCACATCAACGCCGCGCATCGAAGCCGGCGAGCTGGCCGCGCACGTCGGCGAGACGGTGCGCCTGCATGGCGCGATCCATGCGCTGCGCCCAATGGGTGCGATCACGTTCCTGACGCTGCGCAAGCGCGATGCTGTGGTGCAGTGCGTCGCGGAAGAAAGCCTTGACCTTCGCGGTGTAGTGGAAGAAGCTGCCGTCGTCGTCACAGGAACCGTCCGCGAAGAATCCCGCGCGCCGGGCGGTCATGAGCTGGCGCTCGAGCGCATTGAGGTGCTCTCTTCCCCAAAGGAGCCTATGCCGGTTCCAGTCAACAAATGGAAAATGAACCTCAACCTTGACACACATATGAGCCTGCGCCCTGTGACGCTGCGAAATCTCCGTGAGCGCAGCGTGTTCCGCGTACAGGAGGGCATCTGCCGCGGCTTCCGCGATTTCCTGCATGCGCAAGGCTTTACCGAGATCCACACGCCGAAGATCCAGAACAAGGGCGCCGAGGGCGGCTCGAACATCTTCCGGCTGGAATACTTCCAGAAGCGCGCCTACCTTGCACAAAGTCCGCAGTTCTATAAGCAGACCATGGTCGGCGTATACGAGCGCGTGTTCGAGGTCGGCCCCGTATTTCGGGCTGAGAAGCACTCCACCATCCGCCACCTGAATGAGTACACCAGCCTTGATTTTGAGATGGGCTACATCGAGTCGTTCCAGGACGTCATGGAGATGGAGACGGCGATGCTGCGCTCTATCTTCGACCTGCTGCGGCACGAGTATGCCGCAGATCTCGCGCGCCTCGGCGCGAAGGCGCCGGACTTCACATCCATTCCGCAGGTGCGCTTCGACGAGGCGAAGCGTCTCGCGTCGGAGAAATATGGCCGCCCGATCCGCAACCCCTACGACCTCGAGCCGGAGGAGGAGGTCAACATCGGCCGCTATTTCAAAGAGGAATATGGATCCGACTTCGTCTTTGTCACGCACTATCCATCGAAAAAGCGCCCGTTTTATGCAATGGACGACCCGGCCGATCCGCGCTTCACGCTCTCGTTCGATCTGCTCTACAAGGGCATGGAGATCACGACCGGCGGCCAGCGCATCCACGACTATGACGCTCTGCTCGCCAAGATGGCAGACAAGGGCATGGATCCTGCCGATATCCCATCGTAT
>CAZJBT010000094.1:0-3743 GCA_964544345.1 uncultured Oscillospiraceae bacterium | reverse complement strand
GATGGCGTTCAAATGCGGCATGCCGCCGCACGGCGGCCTCGGCATCGGCCTCGAGCGCCTGACAATGCGGCTGCTTGGGCTGGAAAACGTCCGCTACAGCACGCTTTTCCCGCGCGATATGAGCCGGCTCGAGCCGTGAGAAAGGAGTTTTCGCCATGCAGATCACTGACGAAATGGTAGAGTATGTGGCTGAGCTTTCGAGGCTCGCCATCGCACCGGAGAGCAAGCAAAGGCTGCGCGAGGAGTTGGCCTCCATCGTCGGCTATATGGATCTGCTTGCAGAGGTCGACACCGACGGCGTTGAGGCGATGAGCCATGTGTTCCCGGTGAAAAACGTGTTCCGCGCTGACGAGACGCAGCCTTCACAGGCGCGCGACGAGCTGCTCGCAAACGCGCCGAAAACAGACGGCGAGGGCTTTCTCGTCCCCAGAACGGTCGACTAGGGAGGAGCTTATGGATTTGATGCATCTGACCGCGCTCGAGCTGGGAGCGGCCATTCGGAACAGGGAGACGACGGCTGTGGAAGCAGCCGAAGCTCTCTTTGACGCCATTGAGAAAAAGGACGGCGCGCTGCGCGCCTATGTGGACGTCACAAAGCAATCCGCGCTCGACGAGGCCGCGCGCGCGGACAATGCCATCCGCAGCGGGGCTTTGACCGGCCCGCTGGCCGGCGTCCCCGTCGCCATCAAGGACAATATCTGCGAACGCGGCAGGCTCACGACCTGCGCCTCAAAGATCCTGACCGGCTTCCGCCCGCCGTATTCCGCGACAGTCATCGACCGCCTGACAGACGCCGGCGCTGTCTTTGCCGGCAAGGTCAATATGGATGAATTCGCGATGGGTTCCACAACAGAGACCTCGTATTACGGCTCGACAGCCAACCCCTGGAATACCGCCCATGTCCCGGGCGGCTCGTCCGGCGGTGCGGCAGCAGCCGTCGCGGCGCGCATCGCGCCGTACGCCATTGGCTCAGACACCGGCGGCTCCATCCGCCAGCCCGCGTCATACTGCGGCGTGACCGGCCTGAAGCCGACCTACGGTTCCGTCTCGCGCTACGGCTTGATCGCCTACGCCTCGTCACTCGATCAGATGGGCCCGATCGCGAAAGATGCGGCCGACTGCGCCGCGGTGCTCGACGTCCTCTGCGGAAAAGACGCACGCGACGGCACCAGCCTGGGGCACGAGCATCCGTCGTACCTTGCCAATCTGGACACCGACCTGCGCGGTATGCGCATCGGTGTCCCGACAGAGTGCTTTGCCGAGGGTCTTGACCCCGAGGTGGCCAAGGCGGTGCGCGCGTTCGGCGCAGTGCTCCAAGACCGCGGCGCCGAGCTGGAGGAGCTCTCCTTCTCCATGCTCTCATATGCGGTACCGACCTACTATATTGTCGCCTGTGCCGAGGCCAGCTCAAACCTGTCGCGCTTCGATGGCGTCAAGTACGGCTACCGCGCGGACAGCTATGAAGACATCGTGGAGCTGCATAAGCGCTCGCGCAGTGAGGGCTTCGGAGCCGAGGTGCAGCGGCGCATCCTGCTCGGCACCTTCGTCCTCTCCACAGGCTACTACGACGCCTATTATAAAAAGGCGCTGCAGGTCAAGGCGCTCATCAAGCAGGCATTCAGCCGTGCGTTTGAACGATATGACATGCTCCTCTGCCCTGTCGCCCCGACGACCGCGCCGCTGCTCGGCAGCAGCCTGGCCGACCCGCTGAAAATGTATTTGTCTGATATCTACACCGTCTCAGTCAACCTGGCCGGCTTGCCCGGCATCAGCGTGCCGTGCGGCTTTGACGCCGCGGGGCTGCCGATCGGCGGCCAGCTCATCGGCCGTCCGCTCGGCGAGCAGGCGATCCTGAACGCGGCGCACGCGTTCCAGTCGGTGACGGACTTTCACCGCGCTGCGCCGGAAGGAGGTTCACGCTGATGGCATGGGAAATCGTGATCGGTCTGGAGACGCACGTTGAGCTGTCCACCAAGACCAAGATTTTTTGCTCGTGTACGACGGAGTTCGGCGGCGCGCCGAATACGCACTGCTGCCCGGTCTGCACCGGCATGCCCGGCTCGCTGCCGGTGCTCAACGGCAAGGTCGTCGAGTATGCCGTCAAGGCCGGACTTGCGCTCGGCTGTGAGATCACCCGTCACGCGCGCTTCGACCGCAAGAACTATTTTTATCCCGACCTGCCGAAGGCGTACCAAATCTCGCAGCTCTACGAGCCGATCTGCCGCAATGGCCGCGTCCCGATCGAGGTCGGCGATACGGAAAAGGTCATCCGTATCCATGAGATCCATATGGAGGAGGACGCCGGCAAGCTCGTCCACGACGAGTGGACGGAACAGACCCAGTGCGACTACAACCGCTGCGGCGTACCGCTGATCGAGATCGTCACGGAGCCGGACTTTCGCTCTGGCGACGAGGTCATCGCATATCTGGAAAAGCTCAAGTCGACGCTGGAATACCTCGGTGTCTCGGATTGCAAGATGCAGGAGGGATCGCTGCGCTGCGACGTCAACCTCTCAGTTCGTCCGATGGGTTCGGACACGTTCGGCACCCGCACTGAGATGAAGAACCTGAACTCGTTCAAGTCGATCTCACGCGCCATTGCCTACGAAGCCGACCGGCAGATCGAGCTGCTTGAGGAAGGCAAGCGCGTCGTACAGGAGACGCGCCGCTGGGACGACAACAAGGATCGTACCTCCGCCATGCGCTCAAAGGAGAACGCACAGGACTACCGCTATTTTCCGGATCCGGATCTCACGCCTATCGAGATCTCAGAGGAATGGCTCGCGGAGGTGCGCGCCAAGCTGCCCGAGATGGCGCGTGAGAAGAAAGCCCGCTACGAGCGCGAGCTTGGTCTGCCTGCCTATGACGCCGCCATCATCACCGGAACAAAGGCGCTTGCCGACCTGTTTGAGCAGACGACCGCACGCTGCGGAAGGCCAAAGGAGGTCTCCAACTGGATCATGGGCGAGGTACTCAAAGCCCTCAAGGAGTCCGGACAGGAGGCCAAAGACATGGCGCTGACCTCGGACAATCTTGCCGTGATCATCGAAAAGGTCGATTCCGGCGTCATCAATCGCAAGGCCGGGCGCGAGGTATTCGCAGCCGCGTTCGCTGCGCCGATCGATGTGAACGCGTTTATCACGTCGCACAATCTCGAGCAGGTCAGCGATACCGGCCTGGTCGAGCAGGCGGTGGCGGAGGTGTTCGCAGCCAACCCGCAGAGCCTGGCCGATTATCGGGCGGGCAAGACCAAGGCCGTCGGCTTCCTCGTTGGCCAGACCATGAAGCAGCTCCGCGGCAAAGCCGACCCGAAGGTCGTCAATGAAGTCATTGCGAAAAAGCTGTCTGCGCTCTAATTTTGAAAAAGCGCTTGCAAATTCATCTGTAATATGCTAGTATAATTGGGCTGACAAAGCTGTCAGCCCAATTTCATATCCGGGTGTGGCGCAGTTGGTAGCGCGCTTGACTGGGGGTCAAGAGGCCGCAAGTTCAAGTCTTGTCACTCGGACCATGGGTGAGTCCTTACAGGACTCACCCATTTTCTATAAATCCCAACAATTGTGATAACTTTTTGAATAAAAGTCAACTGATTTTCCGGATTGGGTTCAGCGGACGCACCACTCCGAGGGAAAAACCCATTGCGAAGAATGTCTTTATATTACCCTCTACTCCACTTTATGGCATAAATCAAGTTCGCAATTAAAAAAACAGACCAGTGAACAACAATTAGAAACATGAGCATT
>CAZJBT010000093.1:0-9163 GCA_964544345.1 uncultured Oscillospiraceae bacterium | reverse complement strand
ACGGTGTCGCCGTCCGCAGCCGGGCGCTCCACGGTGGAGATGCGGGCGTTGCGCTGCTGCAGGCGGGCAAGCTCCTGCTCTACATCCTCCTCGGAGACAGCGACCTCCGGCTTCACGGCCTCAAGCTCCTTGTACTGGCCGATCTCGACCTCGGGGTACAGATCCGCCGTAACGGTCAGTTCGAGCGGGCCGCGGGAGTAGTCGACGTTCGTGATCGCCGGGGCACCGACGACTCTCAGCGACTCGGCTTCGATCGCCTCGTCATACAGGCCGGGGAACATATCATTGATGGCGTCCTCATAGAAAATAGTGGCGCCGTACATGCCCTCGATGATTTTGCGGGGCGCTTTGCCCTTGCGGAAGCCGGGGACGTTGATGCTGTTTTTCGACTTGCGGTAAGCCTTGTCGATAGCGGCCTCAAACTGCTCCTTTTCGATCTCCATGACAAACGTCACAGCGCCCTCTTTTTTCTCAAGATTCTTCACAGTCATGATGATTCCTCCTGTCCGGCCAACCACCGAGCCGGTTATTTCTTTCGTATAAGCCGTATTATTCTATCAGAAATACAGCACAATTTCCAGTCTTTTTTTCAACTACGTCTTTTCTGGGTCAATCCCGGATCTTCACCGGCCGGAACTGCAAGAAATCCGCCGAGACCATGTGCAGCCGGATCCCGCGGTAATCGCCCGTAACAGCCAGCTTGTGACTGTCGCCGTGCAGGTGGCCGTAATAGCACTCATGCACGCCGTAGCGCGCCAAGAGATCGAGCAGCTCCGGACACTCGTAGCCGCGGTATTTGGGCGGATAGTGCAGGAAGCAGAGCTTCTCATGCTCGCCTGCTGCCTTGAGCGACGTTTCAAGCCGCTGCAATTCACGTCGGAACACCTTCTCGTCATGCCCGCCGCCCTTCTCCTCCTCGAAGAACCAGCCGCGCGTGCCGCACAGAGCCGTTTCGCCGTAGAAAAAGCAATTGTTGTTCAGAACCGCCATGTTTTCAAAGCCATGCTCCGCGCAGAACCGGTTGAACTTCGCGGCGGTCGACCACCAGTAGTCATGATTTCCCTTGACGATGATCTTCCGACCCGGAATGGCGGAGATGAACGCGAAATCCTCTCTTGCCGAGTCCAGATCGAGCGCCCAGCTCAAATCACCCGGCAGCACTGTCGTGTCGTCCGGGCCGATGACGGACAAACCCGCGCGCAGCTTGTCGACATAGCCGTCCCATGCGCCGCCGAACACATCCATCGGCTTGTTCGTGCCGAAGGACAGGTGCAGATCCGCAATGACATACAGCGCCATTACCGCAAAAACTCCAGAACTTTGCCGGACATGTCTTCTTTTTCTGTCTCAGCACCGAAGCGAACCTCCCGGCCAGCCAGCGAGGCAAGCGGCAGGGGCACCGGTTTGCCGGAGACGGCGGCGAGCTGCTCCAGGATCTCCGTGCCGGTCTTCTGAGCCGAAACGCCGAGCGCATCGAGCACACTTGAACAGAACTTGAACGGACTTGCTGTCGAAACAACGACAGACGGCGTCGCATCGCCCGTGGCCGCGCGATAATCGTTCAGCACAGTATAGGCCACAGCGGTGTGGGTATCCATCAGATAGCCGGAACGCCGGAATTCCGCCGCAATGGTTCGCGCCACGCGCTCGCCGCCGCAGAAACCGCACGAGAAAGTCTGCGCAATCTGCTCCCGGATGGCATCGGAGACGGTATAACGACCCGTTTCAAAGAGTGCGTGCATATAGCCGCGCACCTCCTCGTCCGACCCGGAGAGCAGGTACAACAGCCGCTCAAGATTCGACGAGATCAGAATATCCATCGACGGCGAGGTCGTGGTATAAAATGGGCGGTTGCGGTCGTACACGCCGGTCGAGATAAAATCGGTCAGGACATTGTTTTCATTCGACGCGCAGAGAAGCCGATTCACCGGCAGCCCCATCAGCTTCGCAAAATAGCCAGCCAGGATGTTGCCGAAGTTGCCGGTCGGGACACAGAAGTTGATCTTCTCGCCGTCCGCGATCTTTCCGGCTTTGAGCAGGTCGCAGTAGGCGGAGATATAGTAGACCACCTGCGGCAGGATGCGACCCCAGTTGATGGAGTTGGCCGATGAGAGGAAATAGCCGCGAGCGTTCAGCTCCGCGCGCAGCGTCTCGTCGGAGAATATCTTCTTCACGCCGGTCTGCGCGTCGTCAAAGTTGCCAACGACCGAACAGACGCCGACGTTTTCGCCCGCCTGCGTGACCATTTGGAGCTTCTGGATGTCCGAGACGCCGTCTCTCGGATAGAACACGAGGATCTTCGTGCGGCCGACGTCGCGGAAGCCCTCGAGCGCGGCTTTTCCAGTGTCGCCGGAGGTCGCAACGAGGATACAGACCGTGCGCTCCTCCCCTGTTTTCTTCAGCGACGCGGTCAGCAGATGCGGCAGCATTTGCAGCGCCATGTCCTTAAACGCACATGTCGGGCTGTGCCACAGCTCGAGCATATGCGTCGCCTCGTCGAGCTGTACGACCGGAGCGACGTCTGGGTGATCAAATTTTTCGGGCGAGCCATAGGCTCGGCTCGTATAAGTGCGTAGCTCATCCTCAGTGAATTCATCCAAAAACAGCTTCATGATCTTCACTGCACGCTCGCCATATGGCAGCGCGCAGAGATCTCGCACCATGCCATCCGGCAGGCGCGGAAAGCTGACCGGCGTACATAGGCCGCCGTCGCGCGACAGACCCATGACGATCGCCTCGGCGGCGCTCAGGCGCACCGAGCTGTCTCTTGTGCTCAAATACTGCATCGTCTCACAACCCTCATCAAATTGTTGTACATTAGATTTTCAACTGCACCGTCATCCAAGCCGCGCCGGGCGAGCGCGTTCGCGAGAGACGGATAAGAGTCGATCCCGGAAAAGCCCTCCGGCAGGCGGTCGCATCCATCGAGATCGCCGCCGAGGCAGACAGTTTTCTCTCCGCCGAGGGCGAACCAGTGCAGCACATGATCCGCAGCGGTCTCCGCCGTGACGGCTCCCTCACCAAGGAAGGCGGTATAGAGATTCAATCCGGCACAGCCGCCCGTTTGGACGATCTCGCGAAACTGGTCGTCGGTCAGATTGCGCGAGTGCGGATATATTGCGCGCGAATTGGAATGGCTGGCCATAATCGACCCGTCCGTGATCTCCGCGAGATCCCAAAACGCCTCGTCGGACAGATGGCTGACGTCGATCAGGATGCCAAGCCGCTGCGCCTCGCGCACAAATGCGCGTCCGCGATCCGTCAGCCCGCCGCCCGTCACATGCGAGCCGGCGAGCGCATTCTTTCCGTTCCAGGTCAGCGTGATCATGCGGATGCCCATTTGGTAGGCAGCTTCAAGCTGTGCCGGGTCGCAGTCCAGAGCCTCGGCGCCCTCGATGGACAAAAACGCAGCGACGCGCCCCTCCCGCCAAGCCCGCTCCGCCTGCGCAGCGCTGGTACAGAGCGAAATACGGTCAGAAAACAGCGCAAGCTGTCGGAGCAGCTCATCATACATATGCCGGTAGAGGCTGGGCGGCGTCTCTCCCGATTCGGGGTCGGCCGTCCAGAACGCAAAAAACTGCGCGCAGCCTGGCAGGCACTCCATTCGCTCAAGGCTGATATGGCCGCTGTTCGAGCCGAGCAATTCCCCTTTTCGGTACAGCTCATAGGCAGTATCGCAATGTGCGTCAAAGACAGGAAAATTCAAGAAAACGCATCCTCCAAATGGTGGATTACAGGCCTTTTGGTCTCCGGCCCGTCCGGAGCATAAATCTCGATCACATCGAAGCGCGGCTGAAGCTGCGTCTCATGTTCTGATAAGTAGATCTCTGCGGTGGTACGGATGCGGGACTGTTTTTTCTCGTCCACGAATTCCATCGCCGCGCCGAAGGCTGCGGATTTTCGCAGCTTTACCTCAACAAAGACAAGGTAGCGCCGGTCAGCGGCGATCAGATCGATTTCGCCGAACCGGCTGCGGTAGCCGGATGCGACGATCTCATAGCGCCTGCGCCGCAGGAATTCCGCCGCCAACGCCTCGCCCCAGCGGCCGGCAAGGTTACTGTTTTTCATAGAACTTCTTCAGGAACGTCCTCCTGTGGATCGGCGACGGGCCGAATTCCGCAATGGCGGCATAGTGCCGCTTTGTGCCGTACCCCTTGTGGATCTCAAGCCCATACTGCGGATATTCCACCGCGAGCTGTTCCATATACCGATCCCGCGTGACTTTAGCAAGGATGGACGCGGCCGCAATGGACGCGCTCTTGCCGTCGCCGCCGACGATCGTCATCACCGGAACGCCAAGCTCCGGCTCACGGTTGCCGTCGACCAGTGCAAGCTCGGGCTTTGTGGCAAGCTGGTCGAACGCGCGGCGCATGGCGAGAAACGTCGCCTGTAATATATTCATCTCATCGATCTCTTTTTCATCGGCAAACGCGACGCCATAGGCGACCGCCTGCTCCACGATCACATCGTAGAGTGCGCGGCGGCGCTTGTCGCTGAGCTTTTTAGAGTCGTTCAGACCCTCGATCTCCAGGTACGGCGGCAGAATGACCGCCGCGGCACATACCGGCCCGGCCAGCGGGCCGCGTCCGGCTTCGTCGATGCCGCAGACGATTTGAATGCCCCGCTCGAAGCAGTCGTGTTCATAGTGCCAGAGGGTTTCTTCGCTCATGTTGCGGCCTCCTCCGGTTCTTCCATCGTAAAACGGCCGATCTTGCAGCCGCGGTATTCCTCAAGTAGAATGCGCGCCATGCGCTCGGTGTCGATCTCGCCGCCGCGCAGCAGAAAGCCGCGCTTTCGCCCGGCGGCTTCGAGCAGCTCGTAGCCAGCGACATCCGGCGCGCAGTCGATCTTGTAACGCTCGCGCAGCGCGTCTGGGTAGCGCGCCCAGAGCAGCGCGATCAGGCTGCATGCAAGTGCCTCGACGTCGAGAATGTCATCCTTGACCGCGCCGGTGTAGGCCAACAGCTTGCCGACCTCAGGATCGTCGAACTTGGGCCAGAGGATGCCCGGCGTATCGAGCAGGAGCAGGTCATTGCCTACCGTCACCCACTGCTTGCCGCGCGTCACGCCGGGGCGGTTCTCCACCTTTGCACCCTTGCGGCCAGCGATTTGATTGATGAAGGTCGATTTGCCGACGTTCGGTACGCCGACCACCATCAGCTTCACGCTCCGGCCAACCTGACCCTTTTCACGCCAGGCGCCGATCTTTTCCGCGAGCATGGCGCGCACGGCAGGCGCAAAATCGTTCAGACCCCGGCGGGATTTGCAGTCGGTCTGCACGACCGCGAATCCCTGACGGCGGAACCGCTCGACCCAGCGCTTCGTTGCGGCCGGGTCGGCCATATCGATGCGGTTGAGGATGATCATGCGCGGTTTCGCGCCGCAGATCGCGTCAATGTCCGGATTGCGGCTCGCACGCGGAATGCGCGCGTCCACCAGCTCGCAGACAGCGTCGACCAGCTTCAGATCCTGCTCCATCTGGCGGCGGGTTTTGGTCATGTGACCCGGATACCACTGGATGTTCATCTCATCGTTCATGTCAGTGTCCCGACCCTGCTCCACGGCCAAACGATCGCGACGACCTTGCCAAGCACATACCGCTCGTCGGCCAGGCCGATGGGCGCATAGCGGCTGTCCGCCGATTGATTGCGGTTGTCGCCCATGATGAACAGGCATCCATCGGGCACCGTAACGGGGTATTCCAAGCCATCGACATAGTCGCGGTGTGTCAGCTCGTTGATATAGTCTTCCTCCAGCAGCTCTCCGTCGACATAGACCTCGCCGGTATCAAAATTGATATCGACCGTCTGCCCGCCCGTTGCAATGACGCGCTTGACGATCGGCTTCTGCTCATCGAACGAAGGAATGCGCATGACGACGATATCGCCGACCTCCACCTCGCGGTAGAAAAAGTTGCTCAGCAGCGCGACGTTGTCACCGTCGAGCAGCGTCGGCGTCATCGACGGGCCATCCACGCCGACCAGCCGGATACAGAACACAAAAAACACAGTCACAAACGCTAGGCAGAACACAAGATCATGCAGCCAGGTATACAGCTCATAGCCGGGCGGGTTCTGCTCCTCCGGCTGCTTCGCGGCGGCCGTCTCATCCTTTCGTGCCATGGTGATGCTCCTTTCGCGGTGGGGTTTGCCCTTACGCGCAGCGCAGGTACAATACGGCTATTATACACTGAAGAGAAAAATAAAAAAAGGGGTATAGACCCCTTTTTTTATCCATACCTATGCGGTTTTCAGACTCTCTCTTTGACCTTGGCAGCTTTGCCGAGGCGGTCACGCAGATAGTACAGCTTCGCACGGCGAACCTTGCCGTGGCGAACCGTCTCCACGTTTACGACGTTGGGAGAATGAACGGGGAACACCTTCTCGCAGCCGACGCCAAAGGTGACGCGGCGGACGGTAATGCTCTCCTCGATCCCGCCATGCTTCTTTGCAATGATCGTACCCTCAAAAACCTGGATACGCTCGCGGGAGCCTTCCTTGATCTTGACATGCACGCGGACGGTATCGCCGACGTTCATCTCGGGAAGCTCGGGCTTCTTATACTGATCAGTAAGCGCTTTCATCAGATCCATTGTTACTTGTCCTCCCTTCTTTTCAGACGTTCATGCCGCAAACGGAATGCCGCAGTCCGCAACGGGATCGGCGGCGGCAGAGGATCGTCCTGTTCACAAGCCAGAATAATATACCATAGAGGCGCACAAAAAGCAAGTGATTTTTTCGTTTTTCCGTCCCTTTTTCCGGTATTCTTCCCGGCAGCATCTTGACGCAGGAACACGATTCCGCTAGACTGGTGAAAACGGAAAAGGAGCGTGACCCATGGACATCAGAGCACAATTAGAGCAGTACGCAGAGCCGGCCTACCGTGATTTCAGCGCCAAGCTCATTCCAGGCTGCGACGAGATGCTCGGCATCCGGCTGCCGACGCTGCGGCGCATAGCGAAGGAAATCGCGCGCGGCGACTGGCGGCACTTCCTCGCAGAGGCCGGGGAGGGCTGCTATGAGGAGGTCATGTTGCAGGGCATGGTGCTCGGGTGTGTCGCTGCGGACGCGCAGGAGCTGCTCGGCTATGTCGCTGCTTTCCTGCCAAAGATCACAAACTGGTCAGTCTGCGACAGCTTCTGCGCCGGCTTCCGCCTGGCAGAGCGTGAGCCGGAGGCAGTCTGGGCCTTTTTCGCGCCGCTATTTCAGTCGGAACAGACCTATGAGGCGCGCGCCGCCGTCGTCATGGCGCTCACGCATTTTCTCACGCCGGACTATCTGGATGATGTGCTGGCACGGCTGGAGACCGTGCGCCATGAGGATCGCTATGTCAAAATGGCGGTCGCATGGGCGCTATCGGTCGCGTTTGTAAAAGACCGGGGCAAAACGCTTGCCGCGCTGCAGCAGGGTGCATGGGACGACTGGACATACAACAAAGCCATCGCAAAATGCATCGAATCGCGCCGCGTGAGCGACGGTGACAAGGCGATGCTCCGCGCTATGCGCCGCACAGCTTCAAGGCCGGCCGAACGGCCGGCGCAGCGCACGGCAGAGGAGCATGGCACACAGGCCGTTGAACGCGCCGGTCACGATGGCTGATATCATCAAAAGCAGCCCGTAAGCAAGAATCGACGCCGTGCCAGCCACGCACACGGCGACGGCCATCTGTCCCGCCATGTGCGCGATGGAACCAAACACGCTGACGACCCAGAGCTGCCGCTCAGGGAAGCGCCCGATCAGAAGCGCCATCACGGCAAAGGCCGCAGCGCCGCCCGCCGCGCTGAACGCGAGCGCAGAGAGGGTGCCAGTCACAAAGCTGCCGAGCAAAACGCGGACGATGAGCACGAGCGCCGCGTCGCGCCGGCTCAACAGACGCATCGCTGTCAGGGTCACCAGGTTGGCAAGGCCAAGCTTGACGCCTGCGATCGGGATCGGGAGCTGCGCCTCGAGCACAAACAAGATGAGCGCAAGCGACGCAAGCAGCGCGATGCGGGCAAGCCGTCTAGTCGCCATCTCCTTCCGCCTTCCCTCCTTCGTCAGCGCCATCCATGCTCCGTTTCGTATTCGATCAGGAGCCGCAGATTCGCCTGCTCGATCACATCCAGCGCGTCCGGCGCATTCTCGTCGAAGCTCGGATCCGGGACGTACCAGGCGCATGATTCAAAATATGCCTGGATCGACGCGGTGCGGAACACGCGGCCATGGCGTGCGAATATCTCGTTCCGCGCGAGCATGACCTCCTCCTGCGTCATTCCGTTCAGATCTGCCGCGGTCAGGACAACGGTATCTGAAGGGAGCAAATAGCCGGTGTCTCCCGCTGCGGCATCCACTATGACGCGGCACGCCGCACTCGATCCGCCGGATGAGGCGGTCAGTACACACTCGCCCTCCGCCAGCGCCGTCACCATGCCGGCGGAATCCACGGTCGCCACCTGGTCATCGGACGACGACCAGAACACATAGACGGCCTGGCCGCTCGGAGCCTGCACAGAGGCGAGCAGGCCAGCCTGCTCGCCCGGCTGCAGACGCAGCTCGGTCTCCGAGAGTGTCAGCACGACCTCCGGCTGCTCTTCTGTCTCCTCCGGTTTGGCTGCGCTCTGGCCGCCATCCGGCGTCAGGCTGACCGTCTCGAGCGCTTCTTCCGCCGGCTCGTCGTCTTCTGCGGCTATAGCCGCATCAGGTAACGGTACAGCAGTCAGACCGGAGCCAAGGTCACGCAGCACAACATAATAGAGTGCGGCAATGCCTGCACAGAAAAGCGCCAACAGCGAAACGATCAGCACCACTGTCGACCGGCGCACAGCCGGCTGCTCAGCCATCTTCTCCTGTACGCAGGGCGCGCCACAGCGCGGGCAGACGCGCGCCTGCTCCGTCACCTCCGCGCCGCATTTCCGACAGACCATCCTTGACCCTCCCTTATTTTTTCTTATCATACCATGACCGCAGGTCATGGTATGGCGGCCATATGCGCGCTCTGCGCGCATGGCCGGGATTTTTGATTCTCAGCGCGTCGACGCCTCGCGCCGACATGCGCGGGGGGGTATGATAGCTGCTTTGCAGCTATCATACCATGACCTACGGTCATGGTATGGCGGCCATGTGCGCGGAACGCGCATGGCCGGGATTTTTGATTCTCAGCGCGTCGACGCCTCGCGCCGACATGC
>CAZJBT010000092.1:0-9365 GCA_964544345.1 uncultured Oscillospiraceae bacterium | reverse complement strand
GATAAGCTGCTCCTGGGACACGTCCGCAGGCAGATGATATTCCTCCGAGTAGATCGAGCACTCAGCGCAGTCTTTTTCCTTATTGTTGACATAGACGCGCGAGGCCGGGTCATCGCCGACCACGATCACGGCCAGTCCCGGCGTGATACCGCGCGCCTTGAGCGCTTCGACACGCACACGGATATCTTCTTTCTTTTTGGCGGCAAGCGCCTTTCCGTCAAGGATCGTCATGGGCGTCCTCCTCCTCGTTTTTCTGCTCTGCCGCTGCGGCTCTGCGCTGGACGTAGAGCGAATCAGGTTTTCTGACCAGCCGCACATAGGCGATGACCGCGACTGCGGCCGCGCACGAGAGGCCGGCCAAAAGCTGGCTGACGCGAATACCGGTCGAGCCGATGTACAGGCTATCGGTGCGCAGACCCTCGATCCAGACACGGCCCAGGCCGTACCATGCGACATAGAGCGAGAACACCTCGCCGTCGAATTTGCGGCGCTTCGAGTAAAAATGCAGCAGCGCAAAGCCGAGCAGATTCCAGCACGACTCGTATAGGAACGTCGGATGAACCTGCACGAAACCCGCGTACCCGCCCTCCTGCGCCTTTTGCAGCAGAAGCGCGCGCACGTCCTCTGAAAGGCTGTGCGACAAGCGGTTCTCTGCCACGCGCATGGCGAACAGGCCGTCCGTGTAGCCGCCGAACGCCTCCTGGTTGAAGAAGTTGCCCCAGCGGCCGATCGCCTGCCCAAGCGGAAGGCCTAGCCCGCCGAGATCGAGCAGCACGCCCGCCGGCATCCTCTTGTACCGGCTGACGAACAGCACTGTCACGGCAGCGCCGATCACGCCGCCGTAGATCGCCAGGCCGCCCTCCCACACATAGAGGATGCGGATCGGGTTCTCATCAAAGCCGTCCACATGCCAGTTGAAGATCACATAGTACAGCCGCGCGCCGACAATGGCGATCGGAACGGCCCAGAGCAGCATGTCGATGATATCGTCCGCCGTGGTGCCGAACTGCGCGGCACGGCGGCAGGCATAGCCCGCGCACAGCACGATCGCGCCGGCGATCAGGATGCCATACCAGTAGATCGGCTTGCCAAACAGCGTAAACGCAACACGATTCAAGTCGAATGAAAGCCCCAGATTGGGGAATACAACCGCGGAAAGCATCATGCGTCCGTCTCCCCTTCCTTCCGGCGCGGATCGATCACCGAGAGCACCATGCGCTCGGGGCACACGGTCTCCCGCAGGAATTCCGCCGCCTGTGCTGCTGTCATCGTATCATACAGATCAGGAAAATCATAGTATTCCGCGCCGTCGAAGCAGTTTTCGCACATCCGGCAGCAGACGGCCTCAAAGCTGTCCAGCTCGCGCAGGCGCCGGCCGAACGAGCTTTTCTTCAGCCGCTCGAACAGCGCCTCGTCCGGGCCTTCCGCGGCAATGCGTGCGCTTTCTGCAAGGATAGCCGCCTGCACGGCGGCAGGGTCGCGGCTGTCGCCCGACGCGGAGAGCACGCAGGCAGATTTGATCGCCTCGTACCCGCACGAAAAGCCTGCATCGATCAGCCCCTTCTCATAGAGCCGGTTATACAACGGAGAGGACTCGCCCATCAACAGTTCCGCAGCGAGGTCGCCGAGCAACTCGCGCCGCAGCGCATCCCGGCCGTTTTTCGGCGGGTCGCACTGAAAGCCGAGCATGAACATCGGCATCGAGACGTCCATCTCACGGCTGACCAGATGCGTTTCGCAAGCGGTGGGCTCCGCCGCGCCATAGTCGCGCACAGGCACGCCGCCGGGCTTTTCCGGCAAGCTCTCATGCGCAATGGCCACGACGCGTGCCGGATCGACGTCGCCCACGACGCACAGCATCATATTCGACGGGTCGTAGAATGCGCGGTGGCAGTCATAGAGCGTCTGCGCAGTGATCTCCGCGATGCTCTCCACCGAGCCGGCGATCGGCACACGGATCGGATGATTGGCAAACATCGCGGCGAACAGCTCCTCGCACACGCGCGAGCCGGGGCTATCTTCATACATGCGGATCTCCTGGCCGATGATGCCGCGCTCTTTTTCCACGCTCTCGTCCGTAAAGTACGGCGTGGAGACGAAGGAGAGCAATATCCGCAGATTTTCCTCAAACCGGTCGGTGCATTCAAAATAATAGGCCGTCATCGCGTAGCCCGTGAAGGCGTTCGGGCTTGCGCCCGTCGCGGAAAAGGACTGCATCGCGTTCCCGTCCGGCATATCGAACATCTTATGCTCGAGATAGTGCGCCACGCCGGCGGGCGAGACGCGCGCTTCACCGTCGAGCGTGAAGGCCATGTCGATGGAGCCGTAGTCGGCGGCGAACATGGCGTAGGCGCGGGAGAAGCCGGGCTTCGGTATCACACGGATGCGCAGGCCGTTCGGCAGGCGTTCCTCATAAAACCGCTCGCCCAGGCGGGGATAGGCTACCTCTTTCATTTGTCCTCCCCCTTCAGTTCAAACACGGTATCAAGCGTCAGCGTGCGCGCAGCGGCGGCGACTTCCTCCTTCGTCACAACGGCAATGCGCGCTGCCAACTGCTCCATCGTCTCGCCAAGCCCCGCGATGGCCTGGCCGAGCGCGTAATCCTCGAGCCGGCCGGGGCTGTCCAGCCCCGCGCGCAGCGACGAGAGCACATAGCGCCGCGCTGCAGAAAGCTCCTCGTCGGAAATTTTGCCGTCTCTGCAGTCGTCCAGTTGGCGGAGGATCTCCTGCTCGGCGCGGCCGAGGTTTTCAAATTCGACGCCGGACGCGACCACCATCACGCCCTTATATTTCTCCAGCGCGGACGCGGCATAATAGCACAGCGAGAGCGCCTCGCGCACGTTCAGGAACAGCTTGCTCGAAACGCCGCCGCCGAACACTGCGTTCGCCAGTACCATCGCGGGATAGAGCGGCTCGCCCGCCGTCACCTCCGTCCGAAAGCCCATGGTCAGCTTGCCCTGCGTCACATCGAGCCTCTCGCATGCGCGGCGTACCTGCGCCGGCGCGGGCACGATCGAGACGGAGGCCGGCTCTGTCCAGCGTGCCGGCAGGCCGGCAAGCGACGACCGCAGCAGCGCCGCCGCTTCTTCAAACGCCGCACGGCCGCAGTAGAACAGCTCAATGCGCGAGGTCTCGAGCGTCTGCCGGTAGGCGGCATAGAGCGCATCCGGCGTAATGGCCGCAGCGCGCTCAATGCTACCGAGCCGGTCAACGCCGTAGGCCTCGCCCGCGCACATCGTCTGGATCAGGCGGCTGCTCGCGTAGGCGCGCTTGTCGTTGATGCGCGACTCGATCGTATTGATAAGGTTGATCCGTTCGCTGCGCACATATTCCTCGGAAAAAGCGCCGTTCTCCAAATACGGATGCAGCAGCGTCTCGCCGAGGAACCGCGTCATTTCCTCGAGCATCGGCTCGCCGCCGGGTGCGAGCGCATCGTCGATAAAATCAGCAAAAAAACCAATGGCCTGCGTCTCGCCCTTTTTGCGAACGGCGCCGCTGAAGCCGGCGCCGTAGAGCGTATCGAGGTGCTCGGAGATCTTCTCCATGTCCGGATATCGCTTCGTGCCGCGCAGCAGCACGCTCGGCAGCAGCGCGCCGAGCGACGCCGTCTCCTCCGACAGCGGGCGCAGCAGACTGACGCTCAGAAGCGCCGTCTTGAACTTATCTGTCTGCTCCGCCGTCAGAAAAACGCCGGGCAGGATTTCTTCCCGTCTCATTTGTTCCATCCTTTCATCGCCCGCCGAAAGCATAGCTCCGGCACGGCAAGAAAACGCAATCGATTTTATTATTTTAGCATCTTCCTTCCCATAAATCAATTCTTCCCTTGTCTTTGCGGCGCGATTCATGTAAACTAAAGAGTAGACTTTCCGGCGATCGGCCGGAGTACGGAGGACGTTTCATGCAGTGGCTTGAAGTATCGGTCGAGACTGCGCCCGGCGGCATCGACCTTCTCGCAGCGCGATTGACTGCGCTGGGCTATGACAATTTCATTATGGACGACTGCGAGCAGTTCCATGAGTTTTTAGAGGAAAACCGGCAGTACTGGGACTATGTCGACGAATCGCTCGAGCAGGCGATGGAGGGCGTCTCACGCATTCGGCTCTATCTTGAGGACAACGAGGCCTCCCGGCAGGAGATCGACCGGCTGCGCGCGTGTCTTTCGGAGTTCAAGGCAGCGGAGGCAAGCGCGCCGCTCGGCTCGCTCGCCGTCTCATACACCACGCTGCGCGACGAGGACTGGGAGAACAGTTGGAAGCAGTACTACCAGCCGCTGCCCATTGGGCGAAAGCTCCTCGTCGTGCCCGAATGGCTGCACCCCGACAACCCGGACGGACGTGTCGAGGTACGGCTCGACCCCGGTATGATTTTCGGCACCGGTCAGCACGCTTCGACGCGGATGTGCATGGAAGCGCTTGAGCAGACGGTGCGCGGCGGCGAAACGGTGCTTGATCTCGGCAGCGGCAGCGGCATTCTGTCCATTGCCGCGCTGCTGCTCGGCGCGGCGACCGCCGCGGGCGTCGATATCGACCCGAAAGCCGAGGATATTGCCCGGGAAAACGCGGCGATGAACGGCCTGTACTCCGACCGCTTTACCGCCTTGACGGCCAACGTGCTCGAATGCCGGAGCGGCCTTGCCGCTTGGCGCGGCGCATGTCAGATCGTGCTGGCCAACATCGTCGCGGACGTGATCATTCCGCTCGCGCCGGTCGTGCCGGAGTTTCTCACGCCGGACGGCACGTTCATCTGCTCGGGTATCCTGCAGCCGCGCCTGCCCGAGGTCGAACGCGCCGTCGAACAGGCCGGTCTGCGCGTCGTCTCGCGCAGCCTGTCTGAGGACTGGGCGGCGCTGACCGCCGTCCGCGCCTGATCGGAGGAAGAAGCCTTGCGGATCATTTCTTATCGGAACAAAGCGCGCCTGAAGCGCGCCGTGCTCATCGCCGCGTTTGCCGTGCTGGCGCTTGCAGTCGTCTGCGTCGCGTATGTGGCTTATCTGAGCCGTTATATGGTCTACACGTCTGACGGCGCATACCTCGCGCTGCCCGGCGAAGAAGACGCGCAGGGGGACAGCCTTCCGGATGCCGTGCCCGCTGTGTCGGGCGAATATGTGGTCGGCGACCGCATCGAGCGGCCGCAGACAGAACCGGCCGCCCCAACGCAGGCAGATGAGCCTGCGGAGACTACCGCGCTGTTCACGGACGGCTATTACGCCACCAACGCGGCGCTGCTGCAAGCATCCGACGTGCGCAGCGCGCTCGACGCCATTCTCGCCGCACGCGACGAAACTGACGGCACGATCGCCGTCCTGCTTGACCTCAAATCTGAGTTTGGCAATTTCTACTACTCGACCGGCGTCTCCGGCGCGCCCATCGCGTCGGTCGACGTCGGAACCATCGACGCGCTGATCGCCATGCTCGCCGCGCGCAGCGACGTCTATCTGATCGCCCGTCTGCCCGCCTTTCGCGATACGGCCTACGCGCTCTCCGAGATGGATCAGGCGCTGGCGCTCTCGTCCGGTGCGCTGTGGGCCGACAGCGACGGCTGCTACTGGCTCGATCCGGGCAACGAAGCGGTCATTGACCGTCTGCTCGCCATATGCAGCGATCTTGCCGCGCGCGGCGTGGATGAGGTCACATTTCAGGACTTCTGTTTCCCGTCGAGCGAAAACATCGTCTACGAGGATGACCGGAGCGCTGCGGTTGAGGCCGCGGCGAAGCGGCTGGCAAACGAGGCCGCGCTCCCTGTCTCGTTTAGTTTTTCCGGCGACGAGCCGTCCTTTGAAAGCGCGTCCTACGGCCGGCATATCTGTCTGGAGGCCGGCGATGGCGCGGCCATCGCGAGCGCGCTCGCAAACGTTTCCGACGCGCTCACGGGCGACGGCGCCCAGATCATTTTTCTGAGTGCCTCGCGCGATACACGCTTTGACGAATACATCCACCTGCGTCCGGCGGTGGAATGATCCCGGTCTCCAGCGGGCTGCCGCAAGAATTGCGGCAGCCCGCTTTTTGCACATTTCCACCTACCCGGCGCATACAATATCCTATGACGTTTTTCTGAGGAGGAGCCGCTATGGCAGAAGGCACTGTCACCGTGCGCGCGTTCACATCGCGCGCCATGATCCCGATCGAACACGCGACCATCACATTTACGCAGATCGCGCCGGACGGCAAACGCACCTTGCTCGCCGTCCGCTCAACCGACGAGAGCGGGCGAACCGCGCCCGTCACCGTACAGACGCCGGAGATCAGCGAGGGACTCTCGCCTGAACTGGGACTGCCGTATTCCCTGCTCGACATCGACGCGTTTCATCCGGGCTACGAGCGGATCCTTGTTGAAAATGTGCAGGTATTCCCCGGCGTGCGAACCCTGCAGACGCTGGAGATGATCCCGCTCGAGCAATACCCCGCGTCGGCCAACGAGACGGAAGTCTTTGATCTGCCGTCGCAGAATCTTTGAGGAGGCGGAACCATGCCGAGCGTCATTCCCTATGTTCCTGAAAATATCACAGTGCATCTTGGGTCGCCGAACTCCTGTGCGCCGAACGTCACGCTGCCCTTCGTCGACTATGTAAAAAACGTGGCCTCAAGTGAGATCTACCCGACCTGGGATGAGAGCGCGCTGCGCGCAAACATCCTCGCCATCAACTCCTTTGCACTCAACCGCATCTACACCGAGTTTTACCGAAGCCGCGGCTATAACTTTGATATCACCTCCTCGACGGCCTATGACCAAAACTTTGTCAACGGCCGCAGCACATTCGAGAGCATCGACCGGCTGGTCGACGAGATGTTCAACAGCTACATCCGCCGCCAGAGCTTCGTCGAGCCGCTGGCTGCCAAATTCTGCAACGGCACGACTGTGACATGCGAGGGACTCAGCCAGTGGGGCAGCCAGCGCCTGGCCGAGCAGGGATACAACTCGTTTGAGATCCTGCAGTCGTACTATGGATCCGACATTGAGCTTGTGGTCAACGCACCCGTGCAGCCGCTTTCGCAGTCGTATCCCGGCTCGGCGCTCCGTCGCGGCGACGCCGGGCCGAACGTCACAGTCATCCAGGCCTCGCTCAACCGCATCTCGCAGAACTATCCCGCGATCCCTAAGATCAACCCCGTCGACGGCATCTTCGGCTCACAGACTGAGGCCGCGGTCAGGAAATTCCAAGAAATCTTCGATCTCTCGCCGGATGGGATCGTGGGCGAAGCGACCTGGTACGCGCTCGTCCGGCTCTACGTCGCGGTCACGAATCTGGCTGAGCTGCGCTCGGAGGGTCAGACCTTCTACGGTATCTCATGGGCCTATCCCGACGCCATCGTGCGCGGTGACGAGGGCGAAAAGGTCACGCATCTTCAATACATGCTCTCTGTGCTCTCCGAATTTATTCCGGAAATCCCAACGCTCAGCGTCAACGGCGTTTTCGACGACGCGACCTACGACGCAGTTGTCGCCTTCCAGCAATACGCCGGCCTGCCGGACAACGGCGTCGTCGGCGCGACGACTTGGGATACGATCTATCGCCACTTTGCCGGAATCGAGCAGACGGTGTTCCAGGATCAGGCGCTCTTTCCGTTCAACGCGCCGGCCGCAGCGGAAACCGTGCGCGAGGTTCAGCAGCAATTGCGCGCCGTCTCTGCGGTCTGGGGCATCCCCGCTCCGTCCTCCACAGGACAAATCGACCGCACAACGGCGCAGGCACTTTCGCAGTTCCAGCGCAAGCACAGGCTGAACACCACTGGCCGGCCAGATGAAGCAACGCGCCGCAGGCTCGCCGGCGCCGCGCAAGACCTCGATTTCAGTGCAAGCTCCCGCTTCACCCAGCACCCTGGCTTTGACCTGCGGCTTGGCATGAGCGATTTTGACGATGCAGACAGGAGGCAGACCGTATGATCACTTCCACGACCGGTACGCCGGTTCGCTTTCTCCAGACGATGCTCCGGCAGATCGCCGAGCTTGATTCCGCGATCCCTTCCGTCGTACCGGATGGGATCTACGGGCGCGACACGCTTGCATCCGTTTCCGCATTTCAGCGGACACACGGCCTGCCTGTCACCGGCGTGACCGACCTCGCCACCTGGGATGCCGTCGTGCTCGCATATCAGGCCGGCCGAGCCGAGATCGAGGCAGCGGAGATGCTGATGCCCCGGCTCAACCGCCTGCAAGTCCTTGCGCCCGGCGAACAAAACCTGCATGTTCTGATCGTGCAGGGGATCCTCACCGCGCTCGCGCGGCTCTACTCGGATGTACCGCTTGTCACCTGCACAGGTGTAAACGACGATCAGACACAGCAGGCCGTGCGCTGGGCGCAGGGCGTCTCGGCGCTGCCCGTCACCGGCGCCGTCGACCGCAGCACCTGGCAAGCGCTCGCACGCCTGTATGCCGCTGCCGCACGCGCCGGCGGCGCAGGGCTCTCCTCCGCCGCAAGGCATGGGTGAGATTTGGAATTTCAGTTGACAAATGCGCACAATTCTGATATGATGATTCTCGGCTCTAGGTGGCCGCGGATAGGGAGAGATGTCCGAGTGGTTTAAGGAGCCGGTCTTGAAAACCGGTGACTCCGCAAGGAGCCGTGGGTTCGAATCCCACTCTCTCCGCCAATTTTATACCAAAGCATTCGACCTGCAGAAGTACCCAAGAGGCCGAAGGGGCTCCCCTGCTAAGGGAGTAGGCGTTTAAAAAGCGCGCGAGGGTTCAAATCCCTCCTTCTGCGCCAAAATGAAAAAGCCTTGAATCGTTCTCTGGTTCAAGGCTTTTTCTTTGCGCTGCAAGGGTTTTTTGCGGTTTTTTGGCTTAACATTGTTTCGCCAAACTTGACGCAAAATAGCACAGTAAACGACACAGAAACTACACAGCACTGGAAACCGAGACGAAAGTATTTGCGCTTTCCAGGCAGGAAGCCCTGGATCCACTGCGGATCCAGGGCTTTTTTCCGTATTTTTGGGCACTTCGTCCGTTTTCTTCAAGGCGCTTCCCCGGGGGCGTATTGTCCGCGCAATTTGGGAACATACTAATTTTATCTTTTCGCCCGACCCGGCAAATCGTAAACAGGAGAACCCACTATGCCGCGTATGATCCGCTTTACGCCCGAAGAGCTGGCTGTCATCCGGCTTCTATACGGCGGCGGTTACGCTCTCGTTCGGATGGGTATGCAGGAGTGGAGCAGCCTCGAGATCAGCCGCGACGGCAAGCGATGGGATCGCATTCCCCGCTGCCTTCTCCCGCACACCCCGCGCGGCTGTGTCACTGCCCTCGCGGCCTACGCCGAGAAAAAGCATGGCATCTGACCATTCGCTCAAAACATGAACAAAACGCGCAGCCGCTTCGCGGAGTGCTCGTAAGACAGTAAACCATCAAGAATTACGAATCATGGCATT
>CAZJBT010000091.1:0-9380 GCA_964544345.1 uncultured Oscillospiraceae bacterium | reverse complement strand
CCTCAGGCGGCACAGCGTTTGCTGTGCCGCCCTTGCTTTATTCTTCGCCGCTGGCAGCTTCCGCAATGATCTTCTGCTGCACATCACGCGGTGCTTCCTCATAACGGTTGAACTCGATCTCAAACGAGCCGCGGCTCTGCGTCAGCGAGCGCAGCTCAATAGCATAGCTCATCATTTCGGCCATCGGAACCTCGGCCTCGACCACCTGGTCGCCATCACCAGTCGGCGTCATGCCCATGACACGGCCGCGGCGCTTGTTGAGATCGCCCATGATATCGCCCAGGTAGCTGTCGGGGATCGTGACCTTCAGCGTGCCGATCGGCTCAAGGATCACGGCGCCCGCCTGCGGCATGCCGGCCTTATAGGCAAGCTGCGCAGCCGTCTTGAACGCGATCTCGGACGAGTCGACCGGATGGTAGGAACCATCGACCAGCGTGCACTTCAGATTGACCACAGGATAGCCGGCCAGCGGGCCTTTCAGGCAGGCTTCCCGCAGACCCTTCTCGACCGCCGGGAAGAAATTCTTCGGGACGCTTCCACCGAAGACGTTCTCGCAGAACTCCATCTCTTCCTGCTCGCCCGGCTCAAACTCGATCCAAACGTCGCCAAACTGGCCGCTGCCGCCGGTCTGCTTCTTGTGGCGTCCTTGGACTTTGACCTTTCGGCGGATGCACTCACGGTAGGCCACGCGGGCATCGGACAGGACAGTCTCAACATTGAACCGGCTCTGAAGCTTGGACACGAGAACATCAAGCTGAATATCACCAACAGCGGTAATGACCGTCTGATGCGTCTCGGCATTATTGACGACACGGAATGTCGGATCCTCCTCGTTCAGGCGGGACAGACCCGCTGCGATCTTATCCTCCTGTCCGCGCGTTTTGGGCGCGATGGCCTTCTGGTAGGTCGGCTGTGCGAAGCCGAAGCCCGCAAACTTAACGACCTTGCCGGCGCTGCAGAGCGAATCACCAGTCTTGAGCTTTTCCATCTTGGCGATGGCGCCGAGATCACCGGCGGTCAGCTCCTTGACCTCTGTGGTCTTGCGACCGCGGACGGTATAGAGACGGCCAAGCTTTTCTGTTTCGCCGGTACGGACGTTGACAAGCGGCATGTCAGGCGTCAACGTGCCGGACATGACCTTGACATAGGAATACTTTCCATACTGATCCGAGAAAGTCTTGAACACGAATGCAGACGGGAGCGCGCCGGGGCCGACAATGTACGCTTCCTGCTCGCCGTTCTCATCCTCGACCATCTCAGGGATGCCCTCAGTCGGGTTCGGTGCGAGATCGACGATGGCATTGAGCAGCGCGACCGTACCAAGGCCGGAGAAGGCCGAGCCGCAGAGCACCGGGATAAGCGACCGGTCACGGACGCCAGCCTTCAGCCCCTGGATGACTTCAGCATATGTAAATTCCTCACCGGCGAAGTACTTCTCCATGAATTCCTCGCTGGTTTCCGCGACGGACTCCATCAGAGCGTCGTAAAGCTCAGCGACAACATCCTGCTTATTCTCCGGCACCGGAACCTCAGCACTCTTGCCGTCCTTCACCTCATAGGCGCGCTTGTGCAAAACGTCAACAATGCCGACGACATGTTTATGCTCGTCCCAGATCGGTGCGACAAGCGGCGCAATATTTTTGCCGAATTTCTCACGCAGCGTGTCGAATGCCGCGTTAAAATCGCCGTTGTCCTCATCCGTTTTGGAAATATAAATAAAACGGGGCAGCTTATGCTCGTTGAGGTACTTCCAGGCACGCTCGGTGCCGACGGAAAGGCCGCCCTTGGCATCACAGACAATGACGCCGGCGTCCGCCACGCGGAGGCTTTCCTGAACCTCGCCCGTGAAATCAAAGTTTCCGGGCGTGTCGAGCACGTTGATCTTCGTCCCGTTATACTCGATCGGAGCGATGGATGCATAGATCGAAATTTGGCGCTTGATCTCCTCGGGATCGGTATCGCAGATCGTGTTGCCGTCGGCGGTTCTGCCGAGGCGGTCGATCACGCCGGTCATGAGCGCAAAGCTCTCCACCAGCGTGGTTTTGCCATTGCCACTGTGACCAAGCAGACAAATGTTGCGGATATTCTGCGCGGAGTATGCCATAATGTTTCCCCTTTCCTGCCAGGCCGGCCGCGGCGTGCCGCTCCGGTTTGGCCTGCAATAAATTTAGTATACACCGGAATGTACAACTTTTCAATCAAAACATCATCTTATTTGATGCAGAATTGTCAGAATCGGTTGACCCACATCGTAATCAGCAGGCCGGGCACCGTCCAAATCAGAACAAACAGCAGCACATTGACAGCCGAAGCCGTCTCTAGCGCGCCGCCCATTCCGAGGAAAAAGACGACAAGCAAACCGAACAGGCCGGCAAACAGGTTGACGGCCAACCCGGTCGACACGGTGCTCTTCAAGCAGCGCGCGCCCACGATCGCTTCGGAAAACGGGAGGATGCTGCTGCGCGAAAGGATGGCTGCGGTATCCATAGAATTTTCCGCCGAGAGCGACGAGAGCCGGTATCGGTCTGACACCGGAGGAAATTCCGTGCGCGTTGTGGGGATGCGGAATTTCGCATGCAGCATAGCCGGCGAGATCAGAAAATCGCGCGTCGCACCGACAATGCTCAGGCCGCGATGACGCACAGCAGACTGCATGGCGGAAACGACCTGTGACGCCGGCGCATAGTTGATGGCGACCACGCCCGCGATAAAGCCATTCACTGCGACATAGACCGCCTGGCGGATATTGGTTCCCTGCGGCAGGCGCACACCCATCAGATGCATGAAGCCAAGCGA
The DNA here is from genome assembly GCA_964544345.1 of uncultured Oscillospiraceae bacterium. Classification (GTDB taxonomy): domain Bacteria; phylum Bacillota; class Clostridia; order Oscillospirales; family Oscillospiraceae; genus CAKTOF01. Next base: position 6,584 of record CAZJBT010000091.1, on the reverse strand, counting down.
ACCAACGAGCACGATATCGCCGCGTATCTCCGCGCCGACGCCGCCGCCCTCGTAGGTGCGGAAGCTGCCGACCTCAGCCAATCGAATCCCCTGCTCTTCCGCCAGCCCGACAAACAAAGGCTTGAGGTGGCTGTCCGACATAGAGATCGCAGTCGCCGCATAACAGAGCATCTGCTCCAGACGATATTCGTGATACACTTTGACTCCATTGATGGTCACAGAGCCGGTCGGATACAGGTCGCCATCGCAGACGACCTCGCCCAGGTCGCCGCCTAAAATCTTCGCAGCGCTCCAACCGCACAGAGCAGCTCCGACCCGCGCGAGCCGAGCAGCAATCAGCGCAAACGGCCGCGCATAGCAGATAAAACCGCAGACCGGGATTGCCGCGCACAGACACGCCGAAAGCATCCGTACCAGCGGAACGCCGCTGCGCAGATTACAGACGATCGAAAAAACAAGCGACAAGGAAAGCGCCAGCGGCACATACAGCCGCATCGCCTTTGCCGCACAGTCCGGCTCCTCCAGCAATTCGGCATATTCCGGAAGCTCCTCTGGCGCCTTATAAGCGCAATCGAGATCATTCCATGCGCTGCGCGCGAGCTTGACACTGTAGTGCTCGCTCCCCTCTGCCGCCACGCGGAGGGAGCGAATGCGCCCGACGCAGGTCAGATACTCGCTCCAAGCAGCATAGAGGAAGCCAATACAGGCCACCGCGCAGTATGGCACACGCGGTGCGATCAGCGCACCGACTGAATCGACGACACAGACAGCAAAAGACACCGTCAGCAGCAGCTCTAGTCCAAAGCGCAGCGTGAGCACCTGTGTGACTGCGCGCACGATCAGATCCAGGCTCGCAGCGGCGCAAATGCACATCAGGATCAGCAGAACCGTCGGCACTGCCTTTGCGTCGCCCAGCTTCTGCATCGCTTCAAACGGAAACAGCGGCGCAAGCGTTAAAACGACTGCAGCCAACGTCAGAAGCGTCAAGAAAATGGCACGAAGACGCATAAAAGCCGAGCGGGCACGATAGCGACGCAGCGCCGCAGCGGGCGAAACAGGCGCCCGTTTTTTCTGCTCCGTTTCCTTTCTTTCCCGGCGGCGCGGCGGACGGCTTTCCCGCTTATGCGGCCGCTCCGGCTCTGTCCAAGGCTTCTCCCGGCGGGCTGCAGGACGGGGTAGCTTTTCCGCCTCAGGCGCAGCGCTCTCAACGCTTTCGCCGCGCCAGCTCCATACCTCTGGCGCATCCTTGGCAGGCTGCGCCGTCTCCTGCTCCGCCGACAAATCAAGGTTGATGAAACGAAAACGCGACTGCCCGCGCGGCGGCTCGGGCTGCTCGTCTGGTGCGGAGATAGCCGGTGGCTCCGGTTCCGTCTCCTGATCCATGTCGGCCTGAACCGGCTCCTCTGGCTCCGCAGGAGGAGCAGACTCGACCTTCGGCGACTCAGACCGGTTGGACCAGCCGCCGAATTCATTCATAATATCCTCGAGCGAATACGTCTCGCCCGTCTCAGCCGGTTCGGATCCCGTATTCAATTTCTCTCTCTTTTCCCGTTCCCGATCTAATCGCGCCATAGTGTCATCCCGTTAAACTTGATTTATTGTCTCTGGCGGACGGCCTCATAAAGCAGGATCGCAGCGGCCGCAGAGGCGTTCAGCGATGAAATTCTGCCTTTCATCGGTATACTGACCTGGAAATCGCAGCTCTCGCTGACGAGACGGCTCATGCCACTACCCTCGGAGCCGATCACAATCGCAGCCGGGCCGCGCAGATCCGCCTCATAGAGCGGCGTGCCGCCGCCGGCCGACGTACCGTAGATCCAGACACCCTGTTTTTTCAGCGTCTCCATCGTTTGCACAAGCTGGATCACGCGCGCGACTGGCATATACTCCACTGCGCCCGCCGACGCTTTACCGACCACAGCGGTCAGACCGACGCTGCGGCGCTTCGGAATGATGACGCCGTGCGCCCCGGCACACTCCGCCGTACGCAGGATCGCGCCGAGGTTATGCGGATCGGTCAGCTCGTCGCACACCACGAGAAGCGGAGCCTCTCCCCGCTCGCGCGCCAAAGCGAGCATATCCTCCACCGTGCAGTAAGCATGGACGGCCGCCTGCGCGATCACGCCCTGATGTGCGCCGGTCGCACTCATTTGATCGAGCTTCCTGCGATCGCACTTGACAACGGCTGCGCCTGCCTGCCGCGCGACCGCGGCGATGCGGGCGAGAGCTTTGTCCGTCTCTCCAGATGCAATGAAGACCTTATCGATCGTCCGCCCGGCGCGGAGCGCCTCAGTCACCGCATTGCGACCCTCGAGCAGCGTCTCGTCCGTCGCTTCCCGTCCGGTGGCAGGCCTTTCCTGCTGTTTTTTACTCATATTTTTCTCCTGACTTTTCAAATTCCATGTCTTTCAGTTTAGTATATGGAAAGACGTTTTGCAACCCATATTTTCGCCATTTCGGCAGCGGTTTTCCTCTGCACAGACTTAAATTTACAGAAAATTCACAGCAAGCCGGCCGGCGGTTTGTTGCGGGTTGGTACAAACTATGGTATAATATTTTTTGTAAAAGCTAGGAGGTGTTCCTGTGGCGAATAACCAAAATCCTAAAAAAACAAGTGACAATAATGAAGGGAAAAACCCTTTTCAATCTTGGGTGCCGTTCGTCATCATTGCGCTAGTGCTGACTCTTTTGTTCAATTATGCCTACACAATGTTCTCCTCCTCATATCTTGAGGAGATCAGCTATTCTGAATTTCTCGAGCTGGTCGAACAGGAAAAAATCAGTGAGGTGGAATTTCAGGACGACCGTATCATCATCCTGACAAAAGAGGAAGCCGAAAACGATCTCTCCCGCCAGACAATTTATTACACCGGCCTGATCCCGAATTTGGATCTGTCCACGCTGACAGAGGAGCTTGACAGGCAAGGTGTGGAGTACTCCGGTGAGGTCATTGAGGAGACCTCGCCGATTCTGACGTTGCTGCTTGGCTATCTGCTCCCGTTCGCCATTATTATGCTTGTATTCAATCTCTTGATGCGCTCGATGTCCAAGCGTATGGGTGGCGGCGTCATGGGTATGGGGCAAAGCAAGGCAAAGGTCTACATGGAGAAGGAAACCGGCGTCACCTTCGCGGATGTCGCCGGTCAGGACGAGGCGAAGGAGTCATTGACGGAGATCATTGACTTTCTGCACAATCCACACAAATACGCTGCCATCGGCGCAAAGCTGCCGAAGGGCGCACTGCTCGTCGGCCCGCCGGGCACCGGCAAAACACTGCTGGCAAAGGCCGTCGCCGGCGAAGCGGGCGTGCCATTCTTCTCCATCGCCGGTTCAGATTTCGTCGAGATGTTCGTCGGAGTCGGTGCGAGCCGCGTCCGCAGTCTGTTCCAGGAGGCAAACAAGCAGGCTCCCGCTATTATCTTCATCGATGAAATCGATGCGATCGGAAAGAGCCGCGACTCCAAATTCGGCGGCAACGACGAACGCGAGCAAACGCTGAACCAGCTTCTCTCGGAAATTGACGGATTTGATTCGAGCAAGGGCGTCGTCATTCTGGCCGCGACCAACCGGCCGGAGACGCTCGACAAGGCGCTGCTGCGCGCGGGTCGCTTTGACCGGCGCATCATCGTCGACCGGCCGAACCTCGCGGGTCGCTATCAGACGCTGCGCGTTCACACGCGCAACATCAAGCTCGCAGAGGACGTCGACCTGAACAAGATCGCGCAAGCGACCGCTGGTGCGGTCGGCGCGGATCTTGCCAACTTGGTCAACGAGGCGGCGCTGCGCGCGGTTCGTCTCGGCCGTCAGGCCGTCAATCAGGAGGACTTGCTCGTCTCGTTTGAAACAGTCATCGCCGGAACGGAAAAGAAGGGCACCGTCCTGACCGACACCGAAAAGCGCATCGTCTCGTATCACGAGGTCGGCCACGCGCTCGTCGCTGCGCTGCAGAAGCATACGCAGCCGGTCTCTAAAATCACGATCGTTCCGCACACCTCCGGCACGCTTGGCTATACCATGCAGATGCCGGAGGAGGAGAAATTCCTCAACTCAAAAGATGAGCTGCTTGTCGAGCTGCGCACGCTGCTCGGCGGGCGCGCGGCAGAACATCTGGTGTTCGGTACCAAGACGACAGGCGCCGCCAACGACATCGAGCGTGCCACTGATCTGGCGCGGAAGATGGTCATGCAGTACGGCATGTCTGACCGGTTCGGCCTGATGGCGCTCTCCAACACCGGAAACCAGTATCTCGACGGATCTTCCGTTGTCAACTGTGCTGATACGACTGCGGCAGAGGCGGACGAGGAAGTCCGCAAGCTGCTTTCGACGTGCTATGACGACGCAAAGAATCTACTCGCCGAGCACCGCCCGCTGCTCGACGAAGTCGCGCTCTACCTGCAAACGAAGGAGACGATCACAGGCGATGAGCTGATGGCCTATGTCAATGCGGAAAACAAGCAGCTTCCTGAGACGGACGAAACGCAGGCGCTACACGATCAGGAGGGGTGATCCATGCCGACGCAGGAAATTGAGGACGTCAAAAACATTGCTTCCTTTTTCCGCTCTTTGACGCTGGAAAAGCTCATTCCCGCGATCCTGATCCTTTTGGTCGGCGTCTTTGCCATCAAGGCGCTGCTCAAGCTCTTTGACACGGCTCTTTCACGCTCAAAGCTCGAAAAAAGTCTCCACGCCGTGCTGCGATCCACCATGAAGATCGTCTTATGGGCCGTGCTCATCATCATCATTGCGGAATCGCTCGGCGTCGACGCCACCAGTCTCATCGCCGTACTCAGCGTGGTCAGCCTTGCCATTTCTCTCGCTGTGCAGGGTACGCTCTCCAACTTTGCAGGCGGCATCCAGGTACTCTCCGCGCATCCGTTCAAGGTTGGTGACTTTGTGGAGATCGGAACGGTCTCAGGAACGATCGAGGAGACCGGACTGGTCTACACCAAGATCCGCACAGTCGACAACAAGGAGATTTCCATTCCGAACAGCGATGTCTCCTCCGCAAAAATCATCAACTACACGGCGCTCGACAAGCGGCGCGTCGATTTGAGCTTCACCGCCTCCTACGACGCCCCGGTCGACGAGGTCAAGGCCGCCCTGAAGGAGGCGGCTGATCTCGTGCCGACCGTGTTCGCCACGCCTGCAGTCTTTGTCCGCGTGAGCGGCTACGGCGAGAACTCGATCGAATATATCTTGCGCGCATGGACGCCGACGGAGAATTACTGGGATTCTCACTTTGATATCATCGAAAACGTCAAGAAGGTTTTTGACGAGCGCGGTATCGAAATGACATACCCGCATCTGAATGTCCATATGCAAGAAAAGTAAGAGATTGCCGGCGCAGCTTGCTGCGCCGGCTCTATGCGTAACGCGCAGAGGGAGATCAGCTCATGTTTTTGACCGCGTTTCACGGGTTCTGTATGGCGTTGGCGGACAGTGTGCCCGGTGTGTCCGGCGGCACCATCGCATTCATACTCGGTTTTTATGAGCGCTTCCTTGGCGCGCTGAACGCGCTGTTTGGCTCGGAGCGCGCTCCAAGGAGACCCGCTCTGCGCTATCTGTGTAAGCTCGGCGCGGGCTGGTGCGTCGGGCTGGTTCTTTCCCTTCTTTTGATCTCCGAGCTGCTTGAGCAGCATATCTATCTGCTCAGCTCCCTGTTTCTTGGGCTTACTTCCGCTTCTATTCCGTTTATCCTGCGCGCAGAGCGGCACACGCTGCGCAATCACCGGGGGGATCTTTCTGGTTTACTCTCCTCGGTGCAGCCGCCGTCGTCGGTCTGACTGCGCTGTGGCAGTCGCCGCTGGTGAGCAGCGCGGTCAATTATCTCTCGCTCTCCCCTGCTGACTTTGTCTACCTGTTTTTCACCGGCATGCTGGCGATCGGCGCGATGGTGCTGCCCGGGATCTCCGGGTCGAGCCTGCTGATGATTTTTGGCGTTTATGTGCCGACGCTTCGTGCGTTGACACATCTGTTCGAGCTTGAACCTGGCGTGCTGCCGGGACTGGCCATTCTGATGCTCGGCTTTCTGATCGGCGCGGGGATATTTGCCCGCTTCATCCGCCGGGCGATGCATACATTCCGGCCGCAAATGATCTTCCTTATTCTAGGTCTGATGCTCGGCTCGCTGTATGCCATCTGTCTTGAGCCGACAACCATGGAGTCGCCGATGCTGCCGCTCACGCTCCCGACCTTTCGGATGTCCGGCTTTTTTGCTCGGCATCGCCGTCTTGCTGGTTCTGGAGTTCCTGCGCCGCCTGAGCGAAAAACACCTGCGCGCGGCAAGAATGCCGACGCCCGCTGCGGTAGAAAAGCCGGAGCATGATAAAAACCCGCCCATCCCGGTCTTGCACAGACGCATGACCGGGATGGGCGCTTTTTTGCCATTATGCGCCGCCGTCGAAGCGCGGCGGGCGTTTTTTTCAGAAAGTGTTCAGAAAAGTGTACTTTTTCAAAAAAGGGCAGGTACACTTCAACTTATATAATTCTACCACTCATTAGACCTGACTGCAATACTATTTTCAACAAGTATTTCGTGATCCGGACGAAGAAAATGCACATCTGCAAGAATTACAAAAAAGTAC
>CAZJBT010000090.1:0-9547 GCA_964544345.1 uncultured Oscillospiraceae bacterium | reverse complement strand
TCCTGGGGTTCACCTGGAACGATTCGCTCCGCTTTCGTTGGGCCATCGGCAAGCACTTCGGTGTCGCGGCCGAGCAGGTTGATGCGTACATGGTCGGGGAGCACGGCATGTCCAAGCTGGCCGTCTGGTCGGACGTCAAGATCAACGGCGAGAAGCACGAGTTTTCTCCGGCGGAGCGTGAGGCGGTCAGTGCCATCCAGAACAATTTCTGGGGCGAATTCATGAAGGTCGGCAACCTTCGCACTGCCGGCTGGACGACGGCCTACGGCGCGCTGCAGCAGATCCGCTATGTCCTCGGCGTCAACCAGGGCTGGTGCCCGTGCTCGGTCATCACCGGCGACTACAGCGCCGGACAGCCGGCAAAACTGGATCGCCATGGCCTGGTTGAGGCCATGACGCTGCGTCTCGCAGCGGACGAGCAGGCGCTCTATGACCAGTCGGTCACGAAGATCCGCGGCATGATCGCCGAGATCGCGAAGCAGGCGGGTTGGAAGATTTAAAACAAAGAGCGTCCGTTGCGGGGTGCCCTCCGCAATGGACGCTCTTTTTTATGCCGCAGATAGGAATGCGCTCCAGCGCCTCGCACAGGGCTGAGGGACAAGCAGCCGCTTCCAGCGGAAATTTGTAAAGAACCAATAAAATTTGAAATCGATCGCCTAATATATGGAAACAAAAAGAGAGAAGAAAACCGCTGAAAGCCTTGAAAACAGGGCATTTCAGCGGTTTCATTTTTGGCAGGGGATGAGGGATTCGAACCCCCGCAAACGGAGTCAGAGTCCGGTGTGCTACCGTTACACAAATCCCCTATGCTTTCGCAAAGCGCAGATATTATTATACTGTGTTTCGCATTTTTGTCAAGTATGTTTTTTGCTTTTGCGCTTTATTTTTCACCCCATCTGCCGCCGCGTTGCATTTGCAGGTGTGGTGTGGTACCATGACAGTATCTTGACTGCTGGGAGGCGTTCCTATGATCTGCTATGGCTACGAAACTTTAAGCGAGGAGGCCAAACGGAATATCGACACGGCGCGGCGCGCGCTGTATGATGTGCTGGATAACGACCACCTCGACGAGCTGTACGTCAAGAACTGCAAGATGTATCAGCCGTTTTTCTTCCCCGGCCGCGTGACCACCATCAATGCCGATGAGGACGGCGAGCTGCTTGCGCATGAGGAATCGGTCGTCATCTTCCGCAACTGGGTCTATGATATGGAGGATGAGCTTGTTTATGCTACCAACGACCCGAACTGCATCATTATTTTCAACCACGGAAGGGGTGAGCTGCTCCGGGAGGACGGGCAGTATCACCCATATGAGAACAGCTACGTTCATGTATTCCACTTTGAAGGCGGCAAGATCGCCGAATACTACGAGTATGCCGAGCAGGTCAACCTGATGCGCGCCATGGGTCTCGATGTGCCGTCCCTGCCGGAGCCGGAGGAAACGAACCGCCGCTACGCAGAGCTTGGTCTGTTGTAAGCGTTGTGAGTAACGACTTTTAGCGGGCTGGGGTGCTCCGGTCAGCGGCGGCCGGGGAATCGAATGGCAGGGAAAAGCAGAGCGGCACAGCAAGGCGCTGTGCCGCTCTGAAAATATCAGTTGATTTCTAGCTCGCCGCGCAGAGCCGCGGCTCTGCTTTTAGTTCAGGTCGGCCTTTAGCCTGTCCAGCTCTGTGCGGAGTGCAGCGGGCAGCTTTTCGCCGAATTTGGCATAGAACTCCTCAATGCCGGCGACCTCCTCGCGCCAGAGCGCGGGATCGACCGAGAGGATATCCTGCAGCGTTTCAGGCGTGATATCCAATCCCTCGGTATTGATGTCCTCGGGCCGGGGCAGATAGCCGATCGGGGTTTCCACCGCGTCAGCCTGATCGTTGCAGCGTTTGAGGATCCATTCAAGCACGCGCAGATTGTCTCCAAAGCCCGGCCAGAGGAAGTTGCCCTCATCGTCCAGACGGAACCAGTTGACGTTGAAGATCTTCGGCTGGTTCGGGATCTTCTCGCCCATGTCGAGCCAGTGCTGCCAGTAATCAGCCATGTGGTAGCCGCAGAACGGGAGCATGGCCATTGGATCGCGGCGAACGACGCCGACCGCACCGGTGGCGGCGGCGGTGGTCTCCGACGCCATGATGGAGCCGACGAACACGCCGTGCTGCCAGTCGCGCGACTGGTAGACCAGCGGCGCAGTCTTGGCTCGGCGGCCGCCGAAGATGATCGCGGAGATCGGCACGCCATTCGGATCGTCGAAATGCTCGGAGATGCATGGGCAGTTCTTCGCGGGCGCAGTGAAGCGGGAGTTTGGATGTGCGCCCTTGGAGCCGTCCGAGCTGTCCCACGGTTCCCCCTTCCAGTTTTCCGCGTTGGCGGGCGGCGTCTTGTTCATGCCTTCCCACCAGACGGTGTTGTTCGACAGGTCATGCACGACATTGGTGAAGATGGTATCTTTTTTCGTGGCAGCCAGCGCGTTGGGGTTGGACTTCTCGCTGGTGCCGGGCGCGACGCCGAAGAAGCCGTTTTCCGGGTTGACGGCCCAGAGCCGGCCGTCGGGGCCAATGCGCAGCCAGGCGATATCGTCGCCGACACACCAGGTCTTCCAGCCGTCCTTGCGATAGCCCTCGGGCGGAATGAGCATGGCGAGGTTCGTCTTGCCACAGGCCGACGGGAACGCTGCGCAGACGTACTTCGTCTCGCCCTGCGGGTTCTCGATGCCGAGGATGAGCATGTGCTCGGCCAGCCAGTCCTCATCGCGGCCAAGGCACGACGCAATGCGCAGCGCAAAGCATTTTTTGCCTTGCAGAACGTTGCCGCCGTAGCCGGAGTTGATGGACATGATGGTGTTGTCCTCGGGGAACTGGACGATATAGCGCTCCTCCGGGTCGAGATCGGCCTTTGCGTGCAGACCCTTGATGAAATCGTCACGGTCACCGATGGCTTTGAGCACCTGATCGCCGACGCGCGTCATGATGGCCATGCTGAGCACAACGTAGATCGAGTCAGTCAACTCGATGCCATACTTCGCAAACGGCGAGCCGACGACGCTCATCGAGTAGGGGATGACGTACATGGTGCGATCCTTCATCGAACCGTCATAGAGCTTGTTCAGCTTGGCGTACATCTCGTCGGGCGCCATCCAGTTGTTGGTCGGCCCGGCGTCGGACTCCTTTTTCGAGCAGATGAACGTGCGGCTCTCGACGCGCGCAACGTCGGACGGGTCGGAACGGTGCAGATAGCAGCCTGGCAGCAGCTCTTCGTTGAGCTTGATCAGCTCTCCCGTGGCAAGCGCCTCACGACGCAGATCCTCGAGCTGCGTCTCATCGCCGGTGATCCAGACAATGGAGTTTGGTTTGGTCAAAGCGGCCTGCTTTTCGACCCACTCCTGAACATGTTTGTTGGACATAGCAACCTCCCACTGCCCGAAGGGCAGTTTTTTTGAGCTTATGATATACGGTTTTTTCCGTTTTTTCAAGTCGCGAACCCGGAAATGTCAGGCTTCCACACCAAAAAATGTGGGAAAACGCTGTACAACCTGCATGATCTGGCGGAACGAGGGCGTTGCGCCGCTCATTTTGGCGTACTGGTTGACGAAGGCGTGTGTCAGCGGTTTGAGCGTAACAACGCCCTCGTAGTTGACGGCCAGGCGCTCTTCAATGTCCTTCTTGGTGCGGCAGTCGCGCAGGAAGCTGGCCTTTGCGACGTTCGGGTCTTCTAGGTCAAGGATCAGCGCGCTGAGCAGCTCGGTCTTGGTATTGAGCGGCTCAAAGCCGACGCCGAGGTAATAAAGATGCTCGGCAAACTCCTCAATCTGCAGCTCGTCGTACAGCTCTGCGGCGTTCAGCTCGGCGTATTCTTCCATGCCCATCAGCTCCTCGGCAAACTCGCGCAGCACGGTGTGCTCCGGCTCGTCGTAGTCGGACAGCTCGCCGGCGTTCACCTCTGTGGCCGGCTGGAACGAGCCGGCCGGAACACAGTGATAGGTGCCGGGGCCTTCCGCCACCGCGGTCGATGAACGCTTGTGCAGCAGGAAATAGCTTCGCTTCGCGCCGGTTTCGTCAGGCAGGTTGTGGAAGATGGTCAGCGTGTCGATGCCGATGCCCGCGAAGCGGTTGGTCAAATCGAACAGATCGGCCTGGTGGCGGCGCAGCGGCAGGTCGTCCATCGTCAGGATGGTCTTTTTCTTGATGCGTCGGACGTAGGCCATTTCAAACGCCGGGTATTCGCAGGTGTTGTAAAAGTCGAAGTATTCGCCGCGGCGCAGCGTGAGACAACAGCCGCCGTCCGACGGCTCCACGCCGGCGAGTGCGAATAGCGGTAGGGAAAAGAGGTTCTTGTGCAGGTGAAATTTGACCTCCCACGCGAAGCTCTCCTTGCGATCCGGCAATCGCTTGCGCTGGATGCGCCGGCGCGTGTTGTCCGTGTCGGCCCAGATGGTCGTGTCGTCGATACGGAGCGTCAGCTCACGCAGCTGGATCAGGTCGCGCTCCGTACGCGGCAGCCAGTCGGGCTTGCAGACCAGCGCGCCGTTCGGTACGATCGTGCCGCCGTACTGCGCACGGTACAGGTCGAGCGCCGTCCGGGTATAGAAGCTCCGCTCGGAAAACAGGCTGTCGTTAGCCTTGACCATGTTTTCGATTTTTTTGTTGTAGCGCGCCTCGAAAAATTGCAGAACGGCGAGATAGCCGGTGAACAGCGCGATCAGAAGCTGCGAAATGGTGGAGAATTTCTCAAAAATGGCGTACAGCACGGAAAAAAGCCCCCTTTAAAGAATAGTCTGTAATTCAAGCAGGCTTCGGATCTCGTAGTCGATGCGGAGATCGTCCGGCCGCGGGGCGCCGGCAGGATTGAACCAGCAGCAGGGGAGGCCTGCGTTGTTCGCGCCGCGGATGTCGGAGGTCAGACTGTCGCCGATGACCAGCGCGCGGGCGGCGTCGAAGTCCGCGATCTCCCGGGCAACGATATCAAAGAACGCCTTGTCCGGCTTCTGTGCGCCCAACTCTGAAGAGACGAAGCGCGCCCGGAAAAAGCCTCCCATCCCGGCCTTTTCCAGCCGGCCTTGCTGCACTTTGTGGATCCCGTTGCTGACTAAGTACAGGTCGTAGCGCGGCGCGAGAAAGCGCAGCAGCTCGAGCGCGCCCTCCATAGGGATGCCCTGGCCGGAGAGATGGCTGAGATAGCGGGAATTGAACGCATCTGCATCGATCAGCGCGTCAAACTCCGCCGACCAGACACGGAAGCGGCCGTGCTGGATGTCGGCGCGGGTGATCTCGCCGCGCTCGAAGCGCTTCCAGAAGCTGTCGTTGATGGCGGAGTAGCGCTCGTACATGCCGGGCTGCTGCTCGATCCCGGCTTCCTGCAGCGCGGCGGCAAAGGCCGCGCGCTCGCCGGCGGCAAAGTCGAGCAGCGTGTTGTCAAGGTCGAAAAGCAGGTCGCGGTATACCATCGTTCAGCCCTCCATCGCGCCGAGCCGTTCGGACAGGCGCGCAAAATCTGCAAGCGTCAGCGTCTCGCCGCGCACGGCGGGAACCAGGCCGCAGTCGGCAACGGCTTGCGCAAGGTCGGTCTTGCTCAGCGAGCAGAAGCCTGTGGCGAGCGAATTGACAAGCGTCTTGCGCCGCAGCGCAAAGGCCGCACGCACGGTGCGGAAGAAGAGCGCTTCGTCTGCGATCTCGCACGGCGGCGCGGTACGGCAGCGCAGGCGGACGACGCTTGAGGTCACTTTCGGCCGCGGGATGAAGCAGTCTGCAGGGACGTCAAATAAAATCTCCGGCTCGGCGTGGTACTGGCACAGGACGGAGAACGCGCTGTAATCGTGTGAACCTGCTCCGGCGCAGATGCGGGATGCGACCTCCTTCTGCACCATGACGGTGACAGAGTCAAAGCATTTGGCCTCGAGCAGCGCGGCAAGCACTGGCGAGGTGATGTAGTACGGCAGGTTCGCGCAGGCGATGGGCGTCAGACCCGCAAAGCGGTTGGCGGCGAGCGCAGCAAGATCGGTCTTGAGCGCGTCGGCAAAGATCAGTTCGAGATTGTCCCGCCCGGCCATCGTCTCGGCTAATACAGGCCGGAGCGTTTCATCGACCTCGATGGCGACGACCTTTGCCGCGCGCTCACAGAGCTGCTCGGTCAGACAGCCGAAGCCCGGGCCGATCTCAAGTACGCCGCAGCCCTTATCCGCGCCGGCGCCCTCCGCGATCTCGCGCGGCACCCAAGGAGCTGTCAGAAAATTCTGCCCCTTGGATTTTGAGAAGCGGAAGCCGTGCTTTGCCAGCAAAAATTTGATGTCATTGATGTTGCAAAGATCCATAAACACACGCCTTTCGCGATTATTCTACCATAAGGGCAGTCCAAAGCAAAGCAGGATTTTTTGCAGGTGGAAAAAACAGTCGGACTGTGGCATAATGGAGTGGACAGAACGGGGGAAAATAGATGGAAGCGATCATTTGCCTGGACGACCGGGGCGGCATGGCGTTCAACCGCCGCCGCCAGAGCCAGGATCGCGCGCTGCGCGCACGGCTGCTCAAGCGGACTGAGGGCGGCGTGCTCTGGATGAATGCCTATTCGGCAAAGCAGTTTGCGGACTGCGCCGCGCCGCAGATCCGGGCGGACGAGGCGCCGTGGGATCGTGCCGGGGTCGGTGAGCACTGTTTTGTGGAGACGGCTGACCCGGCGCAGTTCGCGCTGAAGATCGAGCGGTTGACCGTGTATCGCTGGAACCGCGTGTACCCGGCGGATCTGCGCTGTGGGTTGGATCTGAACGCCTGGACACTGCTCGAACGCACAGACTTCACGGGCTATTCGCATGAGACGATCACCGAGGAGGTATACGCACGATGAAAAAACGGAGACTTGCGGCGCTCCTACTCTCGTTGTGCCTGCTGCTCGTCGCCTGCGCCGGGCCGATCGAGCCTGCATCTCCCGCGGCGGAGACGGTCAGCGTTGACGCCATCCCAGCCTATGCCGGCGAGCCGTATGTCGTGGTCAATGACAACGAGCCGTTTTTTGAGGAATCGGAGAGGACGGAGGAAGCCTTTGAGACGTTCAGCCCGCTTGATGCATTCGGCCGTTGCGGTGTGGCGTATGCCAACGTCTGTCAGGAGCTGATGCCGACGGAGGAGCGCGGCAGCATCGGCCAGGTCAAGCCATCTGGCTGGCAGACGGTCAAGTACGACTTTGTCGACGGCAAATACCTCTACAACCGATGCCACCTGCTCGGGTTCCAGCTCACGGGTGAAAATGCCAACGAGTGCAACCTGATCACCGGCACGCGCTACCTGAACGTCGAGGGCATGCTGCCGTTCGAGGATCTGATCGCGGACTATGTCAAGGAGACGGACAACCATGTGCTCTACCGCGTGACGCCGTTCTTTGAGGGCGACGAGCTGGTGGCGCGCGGCGTGCTGATGGAAGCATATTCGGTCGAGGACGGCGGAGAGGGCATCTGCTTCAACGTGTACTGTTATAATGTCCAGCCCGGCGTCGAGATCGACTATGCGACCGGAGAGAGTTGGGAATCGGGCGCAGATGCTCCGGACAAGGCGGGATCAGAACTGGAACCGGGAACGATGGACTATGTGCTGAACACCAATTCAAAAAAGTTCCATCTGCCGGACTGCTCGAGCATCGGAGACATCAAGGAAGAAAACCGGCAGGATACGACCACCACGCGCGAGACCCTGATTGCGCAGGGGTATGAGCCGTGCGGCCGCTGCAAACCATAAAAAACGTGCCGTCTCCCGACCGGGAGACGGCACGCTTCACATTTCAGCTGAGCACATAGACTGTGCAGGCGCGGCGGCCAAACTGGATGCATTCGTCCCATGTGTTGAAATACAGGTCGACGATGTTGCCCTTGATCGCGCCGCCGGTGTCCTCGGCGGTACAGTAGCCGTAGATATAGGCGCCGTCGTTGGTGACGATGTACAGCCGTGAGCCGAGCGGGATGACGCGTGGGTCGACGGCGATCGCACCGACGCGTGCGGTCGTGCCGGTGGCAGTCGTGCCAGTATAGCCGACACAGGTATAGGCTGTGGCTTCGCATGAGAGCACCTTCGACACGGTTAAGACCTCGCCGGAGACGGTTGTGACCGTTGTGCCGTCAAACGAGGCGGCAGACGCGGCCGGAGCCGACGCGCCGGATGACGAGGACGTGCTGCCAGACGAGCTGCTTGGCGCGGTGTAGTCCGGTTCTGGTGTATAGTCGACTGCGTCCGTGGCGGCCAGGTGGAAGTTGTGGTCGTCCCAGCCGCGGTCAGGACTGCAGAGCTTGACCTCGTCCACAGCCTGGCTGACGACCTCCTGGGCGGCGACGGTGCGCGATACCTCGGCGTCGTTTTCATAGCGGATCTCATAGGTGGTGCGAACCGTGCCGTTTTGGCCTTCGGTCAGGATGACCTCCGTCCCAGGCTCCAGCGTGGCGTCCTCATAGGCAATGGTCTCGAATGGAACGATCTCGTCGGTCACAACAGTTTCCTCGCGCACGCGGGTGATGGTGATGACCATACCGTCATAGGTCTGGTCGCTCCCTTCGCGGTCGATGCGGTCGAGCGGATCCAGTACGAAATCCTGGCGAGCCAGGATCTCGGCGACCGTCTCGCCGTAGGAGCCGACCATCATCAGGTCGTTGCCATAGTAGATCGAGACGAGCTGTGCGCGCTGGATCACGATTTCGGTGTTTTCACCGCTGCTCTGCAGCATAATGGTATCAGATTCACCGAGGGAAATGCCGGCTTCCAACAGCACGGATGCCGGGTCGGTCGACGACGAGGTGTGCACGAGTACGGTGCTGCCATCGGTGATGACATAGGTGGTCTGCGCCTGCGCGGGCTGCACGAACATGCCAATGGACAGCGCGGCGAATAGAACGACCGACAGCAGACGCTGCATTGCGCTTCCAGCGTGCAGGCGCATGGAGGACAACGTTTTTTTCTTCGGCATCAGGATCCCTCCTTTGCTCAAATGGACAGTTCCGTTGCGGTGGTTACAGGTGGTAACGATAAAGTTACATATTGTAATTTATTGATGACTGGGTATAAGTATAACTATTTTAAAAAAAAAGTCAAGATTTTTTCCGAAATTGCAGAAAAGGCCAAACTTTTTTGACCCATAAAAGAAAACCGCAGATGCGCAAGATTTAGCGCGTTGGCTTCATATCATCCACTAAATATTGCATAAAAGGTTACAAAACGGTTAACATGATGGAGGCGCGAAATTTCTTGATTTGACAGACGCGTTTTTTCGTGCTATATTGCATCTGAACAAATGTGACAATGGCAATGACGAAGACGTGATTCGTGTGTTGCGGCGCAGAGAGGAGCCGCCGCTGTGCTGAAAGCGGCTCTGCAGAGCGGCGCGGATCGTACCACTTCCGAGCCGCCCGGTGAACCGGGACGGATCCGCCCGTTATAGCGGCCAATGAGCGACGGCACGAATATGCCGTAAGCAGGGTGGAACCGTGAGATATATTTAAATGTATATCCCACCCCTGATTTTTCACATCAGGGGTGGGATTATTTTTTCACCCCGGAATACGAGGAGGAACCGATATGTCCGAAGAAAA
>CAZJBT010000089.1:0-9718 GCA_964544345.1 uncultured Oscillospiraceae bacterium | reverse complement strand
CACCTTCCACATTGCCATCATGCTCATCGAGCACGACATGAATCTGGTCATGGGTATCTGCGAGGGCATCTGTGTGCTGAACTTCGGCCGTATCATTGCGAAAGGCACCGCCGAGGAGATCCAACAGAATCCCGATGTCATCGAGGCGTACCTCGGCAAGAAGAAGGAGGGATGAGCGCATGCTGAAAGTCAACGACATCAATGTTTATTACGGCGCCATCCATGCGATCAAGGGCGTGAGCTTCGAGGTCAACGACGGCGAGATCGTAACGCTCATCGGCGCGAACGGCGCCGGCAAGTCAACGATCCTGAATACCATTGCGGGCTTGCTGCACTCAAAGACAGGCTCGATCGACTTCTGTGACCAGCCGCTCTCCGGCGTGCCGGCGCACAAGATCGTCGAGCGCGGCCTGGCGCTCGTTCCCGAAGGCCGGCGCGTTTTTCTGCAGATGACCGTTGAGGAAAACCTGGAGATGGGCGCATACACGCAGCCTGGCGCCACAGTGCAGCCCGGCTTAGAGCGCGTCTATGAGCAGTTCCCGCGGTTGAAGGAACGCTACCGCCAGATCGCTGGCACGCTTTCCGGCGGTGAACAGCAAATGCTGGCCATGGGTCGCGCCCTGATGTCCAACCCGAAGCTGCTGATGCTCGATGAGCCTTCCATGGGTCTTGCACCGCTGCTGGTCGAGCAGATCTTCGAGATCATCGGCCAGCTCCACGCGGCGGGCACAACGATCCTGCTCGTGGAGCAGAACGCGCAGATGGCGCTCTCTGTGGCTGACCGTGCATATGTGCTCGAAACGGGTACCATCTCCATGTCCGGCAACGCAAGAGAGCTGCTCGAGGACGACCGCGTCCGTAAGGCGTACCTTGGCGGATGATCGATAACGCTCAAAAACCCTGTATGCTGATACATTCAGGGTTTTTCTCGCTTTCTCGCCGGTTTTCAGGAAAACACTTACATGCCATATAGTATGCCTGTATAATGATTGTATCATAAACAACAGGGAGGATGTTTCTCATGCAGCCCAGATACAAGCATCTGCTTTCGCCGGTCAAGGTCGGCGACGTTGTCCTGAAAAACTGTTTCGTTTCTGGCAACGCGCTTCCGCACTTCCTGCAAGGCCCCGAGACGTTCCCATCCGAGCAGGTCATCCAGCACATGGTCGACATGGCCAAGAATGGCGCAGCCATCGTCACCTTTGCCGACTGGACGAACAAGGATCAGAGAAATTCGCTCAATGAGGACGGCAAGCGCTTCCCGATGTATGACGCGGACGACCCGTCCATGGAGAACTACCTGTGCCAGATGGCCGATCAGGTTCATTACTACAATTCCCGCATCTCCATCGCTATGATGCCGTTTGTCGGCCCCAACGGCCATGATGTCAGTACGGTGGCGGAGCCGGAGGAAATGGTTGCGCCACAAAATCCGTTTTATATGCTGCTGCGTAAGTCCGGCGGCAAGGGCGTGCAGGAATGCACGCACGAGGAAATCAAGCAGGTCATCGACCACACAGTCGAGCGCGTGAAGTTCTACCAGCGCATGGGCTTCGATCTGTGCACACTGCATTTTGCCTACCGCGGCAACTTCTTTGCCCGCTGGATCTCTCCGCTGACCAACCTCCGTACCGACGAGTACGGCGGTGATATCCGCGGCCGCGGCCGCTTCCTGCTCGAGCTGGCCACTGCCATCAAGCAGACCTGCGGCAAGGGCTTCCCGATCGAGGTGCAGATCACTGGCTCTGAGCCGGGCGGCAACACGGTCGAGGAAATCTGTGAACTGGCGAAGATGGTCGAGGACGTCGTCGACATCTTCCAGTTCCGCGCGTGGGACGGCGGCATTGCTCATCCGGTCGGGTTCAACTCCGAGCACCACAAGTATGAGACGCTCGCCGACTGCGCGGCTGTCAAGGCCAGCGGGACAAAGATCCTCTGCGAGCCGATCGGCGGCTATCAGGACGTCAACGACGCCGAGGAGATCCTCGCTTCGGGCAAAGCCGACCTCATCGGCGCTGCGCGTGCGTTTTTTGTCGATCCGGATTACTATGAAAAGATCATCGAGGGCCGCGGGGAGGACGTCTATCCCTGCGTCCGCTGCAACAAGTGTCATGTCCCGAGCCTTGAGGGCAAGTGGCTGAGCTATTGTACGGTCAACCCGAAGCTCGGCATTGCGCATAAGCTCGACCACTTCGTAAAGCCTGTTACGAAGAAAAAGCGCGTCGCCGTCATCGGCGGCGGCTCTGCCGGTATGCGCGCGTCCATTTACTGCGCCGAGCGCGGCCATGAGGTCACGCTTTATGAAAAGGGCAAGCAGCTTGGCGGTCAGCTCTATCACACGGACTTTGCCTCGTTCAAGTGGCCGCTGCGCAACTACCGTGACTTTTTGAAGGAACAGATGCTCAAAAACGGTGTCCGCATCCTGCTGAACACCGAGGCTACGCCCGAGATGATCGGCGCGCAGGATTTTGACGCGGTCATCGTCGCCCTCGGCGCGGAACCGAAAACTCCGCCGATCCCGGGCGTGGAGATGGCTTGGAACGTGTTGAATATTTTTGGCAGCGAGGGCAAGCTCGGCAAGAGGGTCGTCGTAGTCGGCGGCTCCGAGTCCGGTGTGGAGACGGCGTTCTATCTCTGCGAGAACGGCCACGATGTCACGATCCTGACCCGCCAAAACGATTTAGCTCCAGACGCAACACCGATCCACTACAAGGAGATCATGGTCGAAAAGTGGGAGGGGATGGACAATTTCCACTTTATTTTAAACGCCTCGACGACCGAGATCCGCGACGGCAGCGTCGTCTACCGCGACGCGGACGGCGCAGAGCAGACGATCGAGTGCGACAGCGTCGTCGCACTTGGCGGCATGCGCCCGAAGCAGGAGGAGTCGATGGCCTTTGCCGGCCTGGCGCCTGAAACCTATTACATCGGAGACTGCCGCGAGGTCGGCTCTGTGCGCGAGTGCAACCGCTCCGCCTTCGCCGCCGCAATGCAGATTTAACGCTATTTGTGTCCTTGACAAGCAAAAGGAGCTGCTGTACGATCGTGCGGCAGCTCCTTTTTTCACAAAATTGGATGGACTTTTTTGTGAAAATCGTGTATGCTTCAAAGAAATAACAGTCCGCCGTTTGCGCGGCGCATGGAAAGGATCCCATGATGAAGGACGCGATCTTGTTTGATCTGGACGGCACGCTGCTGCCGATGCAAATGGAGGAGTTCACCACCGGCTATTTTAAGCTGCTGGCGAAAAAAGCCGCGCCATACGGCTATGAGCCGAAGCCGCTTGTCGCTGCGCTGTGGAAGGGCGTGGCGGCGATGGTCGCCAACGACGGCAGCAGGCTCAATGAGACATGCTTCTGGGCGCGCTTTGCGGAGGAGCTCGGTGAGCGGGTCTACGAGCATATTCCGATATTCGACTCGTTTTATGCCAATGAATTTGACCAGGCTGTCTGCTTCACACAGCCCAATCCGCACGCTGCTGCGGAGGCGGTTCGTCTCGCGCGGCAGAAGGCGGAGCGCGTCATCCTGGCGACGAATCCGATTTTTCCGGCCTCTGGCGTGCGGACGCGGCTGCGCTGGATCAATCTTGAGCCGGAGGATTTTGACGACGTGACGACCTATGAGAACTCCTCCTTCTGCAAGCCGAATCCGTCCTATTACATCGCGCTGCTCGAAAAAAACGGCGCGCGGCCGGACTTGAGCGTAATGATCGGCAACGACGTCGATGAGGATATCGCTGCTGGCCGGCAGGCAGGGCTGGCGACGTACCTTGTGACCGACTGCGCCATTGGCTTGGATCGCCCATTTGACGGCGAGTCCGGCAGCTTTTCTGACCTGCTCGACTGGCTTGCCGCACTGGAATAAGACTGCCGCGTGCCATCCCTGACACGCGGCGGAGACTGTCGAAGAACGCCGCAGGCGTTCTTCGACAAGGGATTGCGGCCTGTCGCAGCGCACGTTTTGTCTGTTGCGCACACAAAACGCACGTTTACAGGCCGAGCAGTGTTTTCTCCGACGCACAGGTCGCCGGAGAAAACGAATCTGATTTTATTTCGCCGCCGCGGCGGCGAAACTCTACGAGTTTTTTGACAAGCTGAGCCGCGTGCCGGGGACGGCACGTGGCGTTTTTGTATAGATTTCCCTGGAATGCAGATACTACCTCCATCAAAGAAGGAGGCATTCGCATATGGAATTTTTGCAGACGCAGACCGCGATCAATCTGGCACGCAGCTTTGCCGGCGAATCGCAGGCCCGCAACCGCTATACCTTTTACGCCGACCAGGCGCGCCGCGAGGAGATGGAGTACCTTGCCCGCATCTTCGAGGTGACGGCCGACAACGAGCGCGCGCACGCGCTGGAATTCCTTGAAAAGCTCCAGAAATACGGCGGCGTCCAGATCGACAACATCGACCTGAATGCCGGCTATCCGTTCTCATACGGCAATACGGAGCAAAACCTGCTCTTTGCTGCGGCAGGCGAGCTGGACGAGCATGAGATCGCCTACCCAGGCTATGCGAAAATCGCGGCGGAGGAGGGCTTTCACGATATTGCGCAGCTCTGGAAAATGATTGCGGTCGTAGAGAGCCTGCATCACAACGTCTTTACGGAGGCGCACCGGCAGGTCAAGGATGGCTCGCTCTATAAAAAGGAGCAGCCGGTGGTCTGGCGCTGCCTGAACTGCGGCAGCGTCCGCGAATCGCTCGAGCCGTGGGCGGTCTGTCCGATCTGCGGTAAACCAATGGGCTGGGTCGAGGGCTTCGTCGACACCCACAAGATCCCGCAGAATTGATCATTGGATGAACACGCTGCTCGCGAAGCCGATCAGGCCGTTGTAGTCCACGACGTACCACTCGTCGTAGGTGTTCAGAACGGTCACCTGCGCGCCGTTCGGGATGTGACCGATGACAGCCGCGGACAGCGACGGCGCGGTGCGCAGATTCAGCGTGCCGCTTGAGAGCGTGACGGTGGCGGCCTGCTCTTGACCAGGCGTCAGGAACGGAACGCCGAAATACTCTGTCACAGACAGTGCGATGCTTCGGGCGATCTCGCTGAGATTATCCTCGATCCAACGCGCGTCGGCCTCGTTGTCGTGGTAGGCCAACTCAAGAAACGCAGAGGGCGCGCGTGTCTGCCGCAGCTCTCCGATCGTCCGCGACGGCTCGGCGCGTACCAGATTCGGCTGCGGATAGATCTCCTTCAGATTGTCGACCAAAATATTGGCCATCCGCAGTCCGAGGTCGCTGCCCGGGTAATAGAATGCGATGGAGCCGCGGACGGTGCCGTACTGACCCTCGGGCGCTGCGTTGGAGTGCAGCGCAAGATGGAAGTCATAATTGCCGCGGTTGGACTGCCGGATCGCCGTCACGGCCGTACCGGCCGGGTTGTTGCGCGTAACGTTGATGCCGGATGCGCGGAGATACGGCTCCATCTCGTCGGCCAGCCGGTTCATCCAGTATTCCTCGCTGCCGCTCGTGACGTACAGGTTGCCCTCCTGTGTGGAGGGGCTTAAAAATAAAAATGGCATTGCTGCGCCGCCTTTCGGTTTTTGCTTATTCTATGCAGAGCCGTGGGGCGGCGTGCTTCTTTGCTTGACAAATTGCTGTGTGAATGGTATGATTTTTCATATTCTACATGACTGGAGTGAAAAATCATGGAAGGCCCAAAGGGAAAACATGTATTCGGGTTGGTCAAGGTCGGCGAGCGCGGCCAAATCGTGATCCCGAAGGAGGCACGGGAGATTTTCAACATCCGGCCGGGCGACCAGCTCATGCTCATCGGCGATGAGGAGAGCGGTCTGGCGATCCTCACAAGCGAGCGGCTGACGGCGCTGTTCGAGGATGTTTTAGGGAAGGCGGGGCAGGCGTGAACGCGATCGAAACATTTGGCCTCAGCAAGTCATACCGCGATGTGACGGCGGTCAGTGCGCTCGACCTCACAGTGAGGGAGGGCGAGCTGTTTGCGCTGCTCGGCGTCAACGGCGCGGGCAAGACGACGACCATCAAGATGCTGACCGGCCTGACGCGGCCGACGGACGGCGACGCGCTTGTCTGCGGACACAGCATCGTGCGCGAGATGCGGACAGTCAAACAGCTCGTCAACGTCTCGCCGCAGGAGACGGCCGTCGCGCGCAACCTCACGGTACAGGAAAATCTGGAGCTGATGGCAGCACTCTATGGCAGACGTGACGCGCGTCGACGCGCTGAGGCAGTGCTCGGCCAGCTCGGGCTGGAAAGCGTCGCGGGGAGACGGGCGAAAACGCTATCCGGCGGTTGGCAGCGGCGGCTCTCCATCGCAATGGCGCTGGTGTCCGAACCGCGTGTGCTGTTCCTCGACGAGCCGACGCTTGGGCTGGATGTATTGGCTCGGCGCGAGCTGTGGACAGTCATCGAGCGGCTGAAGAAGAGCACGACTGTGATCCTGACGACGCACTATCTGGAGGAAGCTGAGGCGCTTGCCAGCCGCATCGGCGTGATGGCGCAGGGACGTCTTTGCGCCATCGGCACCGCAGCATCGCTGCGCGAACGAACCGGTACTGCCACGCTGGAAGACGCCTTCGTGGCGCTGGCACTGAAAGGAGGGACGGACGCATGAAAGCGAAGGTTTTTGCCTCCCGCAATGCAAAGGAGATCCTGCGTGACCCGCTGAGCTATGTATTTTGTCTCGGCCTGCCTGTCGTTATGCTGCTGGTGTTCCAGATCCTCGGCTCGTTCACCGCAGACGAGACGCCGGTATTTGCGCTGTCGCAGTTGACCACCGGCATCAGTGTATTCTCATTTTGCTTTATTATGCTCTACATGGCGATTTTGGTCGCAAACGACCGGGCAACGTCGTTTTTGACGCGTCTGTACTGTGCGCCGATGTCGCAGACGGACTTCGTACTGGGGTATCTGCTGCCTGGTATGGTGATCGCCATTGGACAGGCGGTCGTCTGCTTGCTTTGTGCGTGGATCTTGGGCTTGTGCCGGCACGACACGATCTCGCTCGCGCGCGGGCTGCTGCAGGTCGCAGCCGAGCTGCCGGCGATGCTGCTGTTTGTGAGCCTTGGCATCATGTTTGGGAGCCTGCTGTCGGAAAAGGCTGCGCCCGGCATTGCGTCGATCCTGATCTCCGCCTCGGGCTTCCTGTCCGGCGCGTGGATACCGCTGCCCGCGATGGGCGGCTATGAGACGTTCTGTCGCTTCCTGCCATTTTATCCGGCAGTCTGTTTGGGTCGTGCGGTGCTGAATGCGGATGCGGCCGGCTATTTCTCGCCATGGCTGAACCTGTTCACAGTCAGTCTCTACACACTGGCTGCGCTGGCCGCGGCGATCCTGGCGTTCCGCCACGCAATGAGAAGCCATACCTGAATGAACACCCCGGCGGACTAACAGTCCGCCGGGGTGTTGTATGTTTCCGATCAGGCTCGCAGGAAGCCTTTGCCGAAGATCTCGCTGGAATTGGTCACCAGCACAAATGCGGTGGAGTCAATGGACTTTGTATACTGCCGCAGCGAGACAGCCTGAAATCGTGTAAGCGCAGTGAGCAGCACCGTATGCTCCGCGCCGGTATAGGCGCCGATCGCGTTCCAGACAGTAGCGGAGCGGTTCAGGGTGTGGATGATGTAATCAGAAACCTCCTGCGGCTTGAGCGTGACGATCATCACGCACTTGCGGCGGTTGAGTGATTCGATGACGGAATCGACCAGCGCGGATTTGAGCAGTAGGCCGAGCAGGCAGAAAAGACCGGTTTCGATGTCGAAGATGAACAGCGTAGAGCCGGCGATCATCACGTCTACCACCAGCAGAGCGCGGCCGATGTCCAGTCCAGTGAACCGCTTCAGGATCATGGCGGCAATGTCGGTGCCGCCGGTGCTCGAACCGAGGTTGAACAGCAGCGCCGAGCCGAGCGCGGGCAGGATCACGGCAAAAAACAGCTCCAGCATCCGTTGATCGGTAAGCGGCTCGGTCATGGGGAACAGCCATTCAAAGCCTTGCAGCAGCGCAGAAAAAAGCAGCGAGCAATAGATCGTCTTAGCGCTGAAGCTGCGGCCAAGCACCAGAAAACCGAGCAAAAGGAACAACAGATTGATGACCGAGCTGGCAGTGGCGGAGGAGATGGGGAGAAATTTGGCCAGGATGACAGAAATGCCGGAGACGCCGCCGGTGGAAAAGTTGTTGGGGAATTTGAAAAAATAGACGCCGATCGCAACAAGCGCTGTGCCGAGCGTTAAAAAGGCGAAGTTTTTAAAATGTGTTTTCATGAAGCAGCCACCTTTCCTCGCACAGTGTAGCAAAATGAGGGGAACGATGCAAGCGCCATCCGCACAGACCGCAATTATTTGTCGAAAACGGAGAAAAAAGAGAAAAAGAGGAAGCCGGCGGTTGTAAGCGCCGCCGGCTCCCAGATAAGAAAAGAGCTGTATTTAGTCATCCGAATCCAGCAGCTTGTCGATGCCGCTTGCTGCGAAGTAGGCCTCGACTGCTGCCGGGTCTGCCTTGGAACTGTCCATCGGCAGTGTAAACAGGGCGTGGGGGCCTGTCATGCTATCTGAGATGGAGATCGTACCGTCGTCCGAGAGGATGAAGTCGCTGCTGGATGGGGCAAAGCCCTCATATACGGCAAGATACACAGTGTGATCGGCAAACAGTTCAAGACTCTGGTAGTCAAAAAGGTAGTAGGCGATCCCGTCGCGGGCAAAGGTTCCAAAGCCGCCTCCCAATGTCCAGGCATTGACAGCATGGGGCGCGTAGCCCGAAATGAGCGGCGTGGCGACGGTGCCGGTATCTGCTTCGACCGGTGTGCCATCCGTTCTTGCCACGGATACGACGACATAAGTCCGATCCATGTCGAGATCGCCGGCAAAGTCGGACAGACCCGCCCCGCTGACCATGCCGGCCAGTGTGATGAGATAGCCCTCAGATTCGACCGATTCATTGATTATGACGGCGTCGTCGGACTCAAAGGCAGCGGCCAGCGCAGCGTCATGGAACTCTGCGGCAACGTCGCTTGGACGCAGCAGGATCGTGGCGGCTGTTGCCGTAATGGCAAGAATCAGGACAATGATCGCTGCAATGGGAAGCAGTCTGGGAACTCGTTTTGTTTTCATTCTGTTCGTTTCCTTTCTGTTTTGTTGGACTGCTGCCGAGAGCGTCTCAATGGCTTGTTGCTGAAAATCCGCGCGGAACTGCACAGCGTCTATGGCGGCGCGGTATTCGTATTGATTCATGAAAAATCCTCCTCCAGCAGTTGTCTGAGCTTCTCACGGCCTCGGGCAAGGCGTGTCCCTACCGTGGGGGCGGGCAGGCCGAGCAACTTGGATATTTCCCGAATGGAATATCCCTCGTAGTAATGCAGATGGATCACAGCGCTGTACTTGTCCGGCAGCGCCCGGACGGCGGAAAGGAGTCGGGATGACGCCGGCGGTTCTGCAGGGATCTGGTCGTCGAGCGGCAGATCGGCACGCGAGGTCTTTCGGCGCAGGTCGCTGGAGTAGTTCAGCGTGGCGCGGATCAGCCAGGCCTTCTCGTGCGTTGCATCGCGAAACTCCGGTGCGGTGGTGAGCAGCCGAAGAAAAACCTCCTGTACGGCGTCTTCTGCATCGGCTGCTGTATCCAGCCGCGATATGGCCAGATGCAGCAGCATATCGCTGTACTGCCGGACGATGCGGCATATGAATTCGTTGGTACCGTCGGAACCCATATGCTCAACCCCTTTCACTTATAAAACGATCGTGCGCCCC
>CAZJBT010000088.1:0-9718 GCA_964544345.1 uncultured Oscillospiraceae bacterium | reverse complement strand
CCGGCGCGGCGCCGCTCTTGGCCTCCTCGCCGCCGATGTTTACTTCAAGCAAAATATCCTGCGTGATGCCGCGCGCAGCAGAAAGGCGGCTGAGCAGCGCGAGCAGCTCGGGCGAGTCGACCGACTCGATGAGGTCGACGCTGCCTACGACCTGCTTGGCCTTATTCTTCTGCAAATGGCCGATAAAATGCACCGGCGCGCCGGTGTATGCGCCAAGCGGCAGCTTCTCGAGCAGCTCTTGTACGCGGTTTTCGCCGCAGGCGTCCACGCCGGCGGCGACGGCCTCGCGTACGGCGCTCGCGCTGTTCATCTTCGTCGCCGCGCACAGCGCGACGCTTTCTGGGTCGCGCCCGGCGCGGATGGCTGCCTCTGCCATCTGTGCGCGGACGGCTTTTACATTGTCTGTGATACTCATGATCCGGTCACGACCTTTCCATCATACAGATCTTTGGCGTTCACAATGACCTCGTCGCCCGGCCAGAGGTTGCTGGTGTTGGATTTATCCAGCTCCACGACATAGCTTTCGCCGTTGTCGTAGAGAAGCTTGACGGTTTTCCACTTGGCGGTAGAGCCTTCGAGGATATAGACACCGGCGCGGCCCTGCTCGTCGAGCCGGATGGCGTTCTTTGGCACACGGAGGCCGGAGTACGAGGAGAACACGATATCCGCGCTGACGTGGCGCAGCAGCGTGACATCCGCCATATAGCGGCTGCAAGAGAGGACAAGCACACAGCGCCCGTCCTCGACCTCGCTGACGGTGTCGACGGTCATGGTGATCGGTTCGGTCAGATCCTGCGAAAACGTAACGCGCACCGTGCCGCCGGCCTCTACCTGGCCGGCGTATTCGGACGAAATGACGGTCATATAGTACCAGGTGTCGCCGGAGATGAGCTTGCCGAATGCGCCCTCCGGCAGCGTGGTTACGGATTCCTCGAGCGTCTCAAGCTGTTCCACGGTAAAGCTGCCGATGGCGTCGGGGCGGAGCAGCGACTCATAGCCGTCGACCGTCCCGGAGAAGTAGCCGGGCGAACCGGCCGTGATGGTACGCGTGTCGGAGCCGGCCTGGCTGGTCAGCGCGGCGAGCTGGCTCTCCATGGAGTCGATCTCGGCCTGGATGGCGCTCGCGTCGGCCGTATCGGAGTAGCGGCGCAGCACGAGACTCTTCAGCTCCGAGCCGGTCGTGGACGCGCCGGTGAGGTCGCGGCGGTTGACTGCGGCCGCGACGGCGGCAAGGTTGGACGCAATGCTGTTTTCAAGCGCTGCGATGTCGGAAAATTCCAGCTCCGAGGAGTAGGCGTATTCGAGCTGTGCGAGCCGCGCAGTCAGATTGTCGATCTCGTCCTGGCGCTGATGCGCGGTGTCGTCGAGGTAGCCGACGGCGACGGCTTGTCCCGCGCCGACCTTTTCGCCCTCGCTCCGCGTGAGTACGGTGATGGGATAGCGCGAGGTCAGCACAGTCTCATCGCGCAGGACATAGCCCGTCGTGAAGCACGCCTCACCGGCCTCGTACTCGATGACGACCGAGGTGGTCAGCGGGTCGTAGACCGCCTGAAATACGGCGTAGCCGACATAGCACAGCACTGCGATAAAAAACAGGATCGTGATGATGCGGATGAGATGTTTGCCCTGCTTCATGGGTAACTCCTTTGGTATCGGCAGGGCGCGCGGCCCTACTCTGCGCTCAGGTTGACCGGCTGAGCCGGCACGATGGTGGAGACGGCGTGCTTGTAGATGATCTGCTGCTTGCCGTCGGTGTCCAGGCAGATCATAAAGTTGTCAAACGCAGTGATGACGCCGCGAAGCTGGAAGCCGTTCATCAAAAAGACGGTCACAGCGGTGTGTGCGCGGCGCACGCGGTTGAGAAACAGATCCTGCAGGTTTTCCGGTTTTGTCATTGGGTATTACCTTCCTTTCTGTAATACCCACATTCTACCATGGCGTCCTGTCGGAATCCGCCAGAAGCGGACGAACCTCGTGCAAAACCGCGTCAAAATCGGGTGCAGCGGAGAGAGAGATCCAATGGATGGCCGGATTGCGGCGGAACCAGGTGCGCTGGCGCTTGGCGTAGCGCCGCGAGCCCTGCTTGACGAGACGGACGGCCTCGTCCATCGTGATCTCGCCGCGCAGCGCGCTCGCCGGTTCCTTGTAGCCGATCGCCTGCATGGCAGTGGCCGTCTCCGGCACGCCGGCGCGCAGCAGCGCGCGGATCTCATCCACCAGCCCGGCGGCGAACATCTCGTCCACGCGGCGGTCGATGCGCGCGTACAGGTCGGCGCGGTCGGCGAAGTCCAGCCCGAGCCAGAGGGGATGGTATTTCGGCGGCGTCTCGCGGGTGCGCCGGTCGTGCTCGGCGATGGTGACGCCGGTCTCCTCATAGATCTCCAGCGCGCGGAGGATGCGCCGCCGGTCGGATGGGTGCAGTCTGGCGGCGCTGTCGGGATCGACGGCGCGGAGCCGCTCCAGCATTGGCTCGATGCCGTGCGCTTCGGCCTCGCGCTCGAGCGCCTCGCGCCGGCCGGTCTGCGGATAGGGCGCAAAGACGCGCCCGGCGATCAGGCTGTCGACATACAGCCCGGTTCCGCCCGCGATGACGGCGGTCTTGCCGCGCGAAAGAATGTCCTGCACACAGCGGTCAGCCAGCTCGACATAGCGCCCGGCGGAGAAGTTTTCGCGCGGGTCGATCACGCCGACCATGTGGTGCGGCACACCCTGCATTTCCTCCTTCGTCGGCGCGGCGGTGCCGATCGTCATGCCGCGGTAGAGCTGCATGGAGTCGCATGAGACGACCTCGCCGCGCAGCTCCTGACACAGAGCGACAGCGAGCTTTGTTTTGCCGGTCGCCGTCGGCCCGACGACGCAGATGACTTGGCGCATAGCGTTCCTCCTGCGGGGTTGTGTTACGCGCGGCCGAACTGGCGCTCGAGCTGGCTCTTCGTCAGCGTGATACAGACCGGGCGGCCGTGCGGGCAATATTTGATATCGTCGCGCGAGAGAACCTCGTCGACGAGCGCGCGGATCTCCTCCGGCTGCGTGATCCAGTTGGCCTTGATGGCCGACTTGCAGGCAATGGTATGTAGGAGCTGGTCGCGCCGCTCCTCTGCCGGGAGTGAGACGCTCTCAAGCAGCGCGCCGGCGAAGGCGGAGAGCGCGCTTACCGCATCGCCCGCATCGACATCAGACGGGATCTGGCGGAGCAGCACGCAGCCGCCGCCAAATTCCTCGACCTCAAAGCCATAGCCGCGTAACAGCTCGGCGTTGTCCAAAACCGCGGCGGCCTCCTCGCGGTCAAGCTCGGCCGCGATCGGCTCGAGAAGCACCTGCGCCATCACGCTCGTCTGCTGCGCGCGCAGCTTTTCAAAGAGGATCCGCTCGTGCGCGGCGTGCTTATCGAGGAAGAGCACAGCCCCGCCCTGTTCCACAATGATATAGGTGCGCAGCACCTCGCCGACGATGCGGTACGGTTCCGTCGGCACAGGCAGCTCGGTCTGTTCCGGTTCGGCTGTGTCCGGGACGGGCAGCGAGATCTGTTCCGGGGCTGGCTGCGGTCTGGGCGCCGGGGCGCGTACCGTTTCATGGACGCTTGCCTGCGGCTCCAGCTCGGACGGCCAGGCGGGAATGGATGTTTTGAAAGCCGTCTGCACCTTCGGTACTGCCGGTTTTTTTGCGGCCTTTTGCTCCACAGCAGCTGCGGCAAAGTCGGATGCGCGCATGGACTGGAAGAAATCCGCCTTCTTCACCGGCACGGAGGGCCATTGCTGCTGTGCGGCGGGCTGCTTCAGCTTCATCTCGGGTCGCCCCGGCGTCTGATTCAGCGCGCCGAGCACACCGTAGTGCACGCAGTCGAATACCGCACGCTCAGAGAGAAATTTGACCTCGGTCTTGGCGGGATGGACATTGACGTCTACCTGGGCGGCCGGCAGCGTGATGTGCAGCACACAGGCCGGGAAGCCACCATGCATAATCTGATTGCGGTATGCCTCCTCCAGCGCGGCCGAGAGCGTTTTCGATTTGATGTAGCGTCCGTTGACAAAGAAATGCTGATAGTTGCGGTTGCCGCGGGTGACGGTCGGCCGCGTGACGAAGCCGGAGACAGAAACCTGTTCCCAGCGGCTTTCGACCGGTACCATTTCAGCCGCGCTCTGGCGGCCGAGCACCGCGTAGACCGCGCTCATCAGCTCGCCGTCGCCGGCGGTGGAGAGCTGCTCGATCCCGTCGCGCAGGAAGCGGAACGCGATCTCCGGGTGCGCGAGCGCCTGCCGCTGCACGGCGGAAAAGCACGCTGCGCCTTCGGCGCTGTCGCGCTTCATAAATTTCATGCGCGCGGGCGTGTTGTAGAACAGGCTGCGAACGATGATGGTCGTGCCGGGCGGACAGCCGGCGGGCGTGTTTTCGGTGACGACGCCGGCCTCCAGATGCAGCGCGGTGCCCTCGCTGTCGCCGGGGCGACAGGTCAGCAGATCGATTTTTGAGACGGCGGAAATCGCCGCAAGCGCCTCGCCGCGGAAGCCGAGCGTACCGATGGCGTCCAGATCCTCGGCGCGGCGCAGCTTGCTTGTCGCATGGCGCAGAAACGCGGTCGGTGCGTCCTCAGGCGCCATGCCGCAGCCGTCGTCGGTGACGCGCAGGAATGTCATGCCGCCGTTTTGGATCTCGACGGTGATGTGCGCTGCGCCCGCGTCGATCGCGTTTTCGACCAGCTCCTTGACGGCGGACGCAGGCCGTTCAACGACCTCGCCGGCGGCAATGAGATCCGCGACGTGCTGGGAGAGTTGTGCAATAACGGCCATGTGCGCTGCCTCCTGATCAATGGGATTCAGCCGATGGTAAAGCCCATCAGACCGAGCGAAATGGCGTTGATCGCCATATGGAGCAAAATACAGGCCCAAATATTTCCGGCCTTTTCATACGTCCAGCCGAGCGCGACGCCGGCGGGCAGATATTGCAGCGCGCACAGCGCGATGGTGCCCGCGTCGGCATAGCCGACGTACTGCCACAGGTGGATCGCCGCGAAGACGATGATCGAGACGAAATATGCCCAAAAGCGGCTCTTTCGCTGGATCGTGCCGAAGATCAGGCCGCGCATCAGCGTCTCCTCGACGAGCGGCGCGATCACGACAGTACATAGAACCGTGAAGCCATAGCTCTCCGACGCGAGCGATTGGATGGACGCATTGTTCGGGTTGACAAGCTCGGGAAACAGCCAACTGTAGAGCAGCCCCAGCAGCGCCACAGCGGCGTAGTAGAGCACGAAGCCAAGGATCAGCGCCTGCAAAAACGCCCAGAACTTGCGCATGATGCCGCACAGCGACCCCCAGAGGAACCGGTGAAAGATAGAGACGATGGCGATCAGGTTGATGCAGAAATAGACCGCGTTGAGCCGGACGCCGGATACCGGCCAGCCGAGCAGGCCGAAGAGGAACGACAGGATCAGCGACAGCAGCACGATGTAGAACGGCAGATAGATCCAGCCGAGCACGCGCTCATATTTGGTCATGTGGTAGCCAAGATCATAGCGCTTCATGCGCGTCCTCCTTTTGGGTTACAGCATCTGCTTGAGTTCGTAGAGCAGATTCATCGCCTCGATCGGCGTGAGCGTCTCCACGGTGATGGCGGCGAGCCGCTTGCGCAGGGCGCTCTCGCCGAGCGTGTCGAGCGAGATCTGCGCATCCTCCGCCATGGGCGCTGCCGCGGCGGGCGCTGTCACGCCCTGGGACTCCAGCTCTGCGAGCAGCGCGCGCGCACGGGCGACGACCTTGTCCGGCAGACCGGCCAGCTTGGCGACCTCGACGCCGTAGCTCTGATCGGCTGCGCCCGGGACGATGCGCCGCAGGAAGATCATGTCGCCCTGGCGCTTTTTGACCGCAATGTTGAAGTTTTTCACGCCGGGCAGCTCCTGCTCGAGCACGGTCAGTTCGTGGTAGTGCGTGGCGAACAGCGTTTTTGCGCCGAGCTTTTTCGGGTCGGCGGCATACTCGAGCACGGCGCGGGCGATGGCCATGCCGTCGTAGGTCGAGGTGCCGCGGCCGATCTCGTCCAGGATCAGCAGACTGCGCGGCGTAGCGTTTTTCAAAATATCCGCGACCTCCGACATCTCGACCATGAAGGTCGACTGGCCGGCCGCGAGGTCGTCCGACGCGCCGATGCGCGTGAAAATACGGTCGACAATGCCGATCTCGGCGGACTTGGCCGGAACGAACGAACCGATCTGCGCCATCAGCACGATGAGCGCGACCTGGCGCATGTAGGTGGACTTTCCGGCCATATTTGGGCCGGTGATGATGGAGACCTGGTTGTCTTCTGCGCCGAGCACGGTGTCGTTCGGCACGAACAGCGAGCTTTTGAGCATCTGCTCGACGACGGGGTGGCGGCCCTCGCGGATGACGATGCGGCCGGAGAGGTTCATCTCGGGCCGGCAGTAGCCGCGGCGCACGGCGACGGCGGCAAAGGAACAGAGCGCGTCGAGCGAGGCAATGACCGTGCCCGCGCGGCGGATGCGCGCGCTTTGGGCTGTGAGCTGCTCGCGCAGGCCGCAGAACAGCTCGTATTCGAGCGAGGTGATGCGGTCTTTTGCGGTCAGAATGGTGTTTTCGAGGTCTTTCAGCTCCTGCGTGATGTAGCGCTCGCAGCCTGCGAGCGTCTGCTTGCGGATGTAATCGTCCGGCACCTGGCCGGTAAAGGATTTCGACACCTCGATATAATAGCCGAATACGCGGTTGTAGCCGACCTTCAGCTTCGGGATGCCGGTGCGCTCTTTCTCGCGTGTCTCGATGGCGGTCAGACTGCCGGTTCCGCCGGACATGATATCGTGCAGGCGGTCGACCTCCTCGCTGTAGCCGGAACGGATCATGCCGCCCTCGCGGATGGTGAAGGGCGGCTCGTCGACAATGGCGCGGTCGATGAGGTCTTTCAGGTCGGAAAGCTCGTCGAACTCGTCGCAAAGCTCGCGCAGCAGCGGCGATTCCATCGCGCTGAGCTGGGCGCGGATGGCGGGGAGCTGCGCCGCGCCGGCGGCGAGCGAAACCATATCGCGGCAGTTGGCCGTACCGGCGATCAGGCGGCCGAGGATGCGCTCAAAGTCTGTGACGGAGCGCAGCAGCTCGATCAGCTCCTCGCGCGCCACGGTGGACTTGACCAACTCGGCCACTGCGCCGTGCCGGCGGCCGATCGCGGCCGGGCTGAGCAGCGGCCGCTCGAGCCAGGAACGCAGCATGCGCCCGCCCATGGCGGTCTTTGTCTTGTCGAGCACCCATAAAAGCGTGCCCTTTTTCTCTTTCGCGCGCATTGTCTCTGTCAGCTCAAGATTGCGGCGCGCCGCGAGATCAAGCTCCATAAAGCGACCCGAGACGTAATATTCGAGCGCGCGGATATGACCGAGGTCGGACTTCTGCGCGTCGCGCAGGTGGGCGATGAGTGCGCCCGCCGCGCGCACGACCACGTCGGGAAGCTGCGGCGGGATCTCGTCAAGCTGCTCGGAGAGCGTCTGCGCGGCGCGCCCGAATTCCTCCGGCGTGCCTGTCTCATGGCAGCAGGCGAGCCGACCGGAGAGCGTGTCCTCCAGCGCGGCATTGCCCGCCGCCGTGCCGCCGAGCAGCACCTCGGACGGGGCAAAGCGGCCAAGCTCGTTGACCGCCTGGTCGAGCGCCGAGCCGCCGGCTGTGTGCGTGGCGAAGAAGTCGCCGGTGGACACGTCGCAGAACGCGAGGCCAAAGCTGCCGTCCTCGCCGCAGACGCAGGCAAAATAGTTGTTGCGGCGCTCCTCGAGCATCGAGCTTTCCGTCACAGTGCCGGGCGTCACGATGCGGACGATGTCGCGCTTGACCAGCCCCTTGGCCAGCGCAGGATCCTCCATCTGTTCGCAGATGGCCACCTTGTAGCCCTTGGCGACAAGACGGGCGATGTAGCTTTCGGACGAGTGGTACGGCACGCCGCACATCGGGACACGGTCGGCCTCGTCCTTCGCGCGGTCACGCGTGGTGAGCGTCAGGTCAAGTTCCTTTGAAGCGAGCTTCGCATCCTCGGCGAACATCTCGTAGAAGTCGCCGAGCCGGAAGAACAAAATACAGTCTTTGTTTTGCTCCTTGATCTCCAGATACTGCTTCATCATCGGGGTGAGTTCTGCCAAGACGAAGCCTCCTTTTCCGGTTAGTCGGCCGCTTCGCCGGCGAGCGACCAGGTATTGGCGTCCGTAATACGGACGGAGCGGAAGACGCCGATCCATTCGTCGGGGCCGTCGAGCCGGACGAGGCGGCCGCCGTCCGTGCGCGCGGTGAGCGCGGTGCCGTCCCGGCCGTCGATCAGGCAGCGCTGCACCGAACCGATATAGGCGCGGTGGCGCTCCTCCGAAATGCGGTTTTGCGCTGCGACGAGACGGTCGAAGCGCGCCTGCTTCTCCGCGCGGGTGAACGGATCCGGCATTTTTGCGGCCGGCGTGCCGGCGCGCGGTGAGAAGATAAAGGTGAACAATGCGTCGTAGCGGACGCGCTCGACGAGCCGCAGGGTGTCTTCAAATTCCTCGTCCGTCTCGCCGGGGAAGCCGACGATGACGTCGCTTGTCAGCACGATATCCGGCATGACGGAGCGTGCATAGTCGACCAGCTCGAGGTACTGCGCGGCGCTGTAGCAGCGGTTCATGACCTTCAGCACGCGGTCATTGCCCGCCTGGAACGGCAGATGGATGTGCTTTGCGATCTTGTCGGAGGACGCCATCGTGTCGAAGAGCTTTTTCGACGCGTCCTTCGGATGCGAGGTCATGAAGCGGATGCGGAAATCGCCCGGGATGGCGGCGATTTCTGCGAGCAGGTCGGCGAAGTCGACGTCGAGATCGAGATCCCTGCCGTAGGAGTTGACGTTCTGACCGAGCAGAGTGATATCTTTATATCCGGCCTCGATCATCTGCCGCGCCTCGGCCAGCACATCGTCCGGTCTGCGGCTGCGCTCGCGCCCGCGCAGGTATGGCACGATGCAGTATGAGCAGAAGTTGTTGCACCCGTACATGACAGACAGCCAGCCCTTGATGGCGTTCGAGCGCACGACGGGGATGCCCTCGGCAATGGAGCCTGGCTCGTCCGCGACGGCGAACTGCCGGTCGCCCGAGCGCAGCGCGCGCGCGAGCAGCTCCGGGAACTGCCACAGGTGGTGCGTGGAGAACACACAGTCGACGTGGCGGTAGCTCTCCTTGATCTTCTGCACGACATGCGCCTGCCCCATCATGCACCCGCAAAGGAAGATGCGCTGGGACGGATGGCGGCGCTTGGTGTGTACGAGCGCGCCAACGTTGCCGAACACGCGCTGCTCTGCGTGCTCGCGGACGGCGCAGGTGTTGATGACAACGAGATCTGCGCCTTCCTCCGTATCGGTAAACACATAGCCGCATGCGCGCAGCATGCCGCGGATGCGTTCTGAGTCGGCCTCGTTCTGCTGACAGCCGTAGGTATCGACAAAGGCGGTCGGCACGTCGCCGCGCCGCGCCCAGTATGCTTTGATCTCTTCGCAGATCTCCGACTGACGGGCGAGCTGCTCCGGGGAGATCACGGTCGTTTTCTGCTCCAAGCTGAGTCCTCCAGATTTCGTTTCACTTAATAAATTATTCTATCATTTCCGTCCGTTGATTGCAAGGACGCTCGTGAGGTTTTTCCTCTGGCGTACGCTGCACTTTTGTGGTATCATAGCTGCAAAGCAGCTATGATACCCGCGCATGTCGGCGCTTTGCGCCGATGCG